>JBEKNT010000113.1:0-17488 GCA_049522565.1 Acetobacteraceae bacterium | reverse complement strand
CCTGCTCAGCTCTCGACACCCATCACGGCGAAGGGCGAACTGGTGGCGATGCGGTCGGCTCCCGCCTCGATCATCGCCAGCGCGTCCTGGTGCGTGCGCACCCCACCCGACGCCATGACGCGCAAATCTCCGCCGAAGCGCTGTTTGATCGCGCGGATGTGCGCCGGGGTGGTGACGTTGCCGTAGCCGGGGTTCGTCTTCAGGAAAGTGATGCCGGCAGCGATGATCAGTTCCGCGGCGTGCAGCGAATCATCCTCGCTCAGAATGGCCGAGTAGTAGATCACCTTGACGGTGTGATCGCCCGCCAGGCTGCGCATCGCCCGAAGTTCGTCGGCCACCTTGGTGAAATCGCCGGAGCGGAACGCCGACAGGTCCATCGCGATATCCAACTCGTCCGCGCCATCCGACAACGCCTGCGCCATCTGGATCAGCTTGGCCTCGGTCGTCATGGCGCCGAGCGGATAGGAGACGACAGTCACCACGGGCTGCTTGCGCGGATGGAAGTACTCAACGGCAGAACGGACGTAGCGCGGCTCGACCATGACAGCGGCGAGGCGGTAGGGCGCCAGCCGGCGATAGAACGCGTCCATCTCCACGCGCGTCGCGGCCGGCCGGCCGGCGATGGAGGCATCGATCATCGCGGCGAGTTGCGGCACAGAAACGTCAGGCATTCTGACATACTCCTGGCTGGGGTCCCCGGCCGGAAAAGTCGGAGTCCCGCTACGATGGGAAGACGAGCGCGTTTCCCGGCGTTGTCATTGACCTGGATCAAACCAGCGGCAACGCGCCTGCGGCGGTTACACCGACGCGTCACGGGTTTGATCTGAGTCAAGGCAAGCCGCGCGCCGTCGTCCTAATAGTTCCCTGAACGGGAGCGCCTGGGCGCGAACGCGAGCACGCATCCAGGCAGGGAGCATGCTCATGCCAGACCCCAATCAAGCGGTTTCGGTATCGCGTCGATCGTTCCTCGGTGGCGCCGGGGTCGCCGCGGGCAGCGCCGTATTGCTCCGCGACGCGCACTCGGCTGTCGCCGCAGACGCCGACGCGCCGGCCATTGCGGGACCCGGCGCCGTATCGCTCAGCCTGACCGTCAACGGTGTGGCGCGCGCGGTGAACGTCGAGCCGCGGACCACGCTGGCCGAGGTGCTGCGTGGGGCGCTCGATCTCACCGGCACCAAGATCGGCTGCGACCGCGGCGCCTGTTCGGCCTGCACCGTCTGGCTCGACGGCGCGCCGGTCGCCGCCTGCATGCTGCTGGCGGTCGATGTCGGCACCCGCGCGGTGACGACCATCGAGGGCCTGGCGCAAGGCGATACGCTGCATCCGGTGCAGGCGGCATTCATCGAACATGACGCGATGCAATGCGGCTATTGCACGCCAGGCCTGGTGATGAGCTGTGCCGCACTGTTGCAGCGCAATCCGCAGCCGACGCCGGCGGACGTGCAGGCGGCGATCAGCGGGCATCTGTGCCGCTGCGGCAGTTATCCCCATGTGCTGGAGGCCATGCAGGCCGCCAGCCAGCCGCGGAAGGCCTGAGCCATGGCCGAAGACGCAATGCGGATGGAAAAATTCCCGTTCGGCATCGCCAGTGTCGGTGTGGGTGAGATCGAGCGGCGGATTCCCGCTGACGAACCGCCGCCGCTGCCGGTCAACAGCGCGCTACGCGTGATCGGCAAGCCGGTGCCGCGCCAGGATGCGCGCGCCAAGGTCACCGGTGCCATGCGGTTCACCGTGGACGTCAAGCTGCCCAACATGCTGGACGCGCGCATCCTGCGCTCGCCGTTGCCGCATGCGCGGGTGCAGGCGATCGATCCCGCTGCCGCCGCCCGCCATCCCGGCGTGCGCGCCGTGCTGGTCATCGCGCCGCCGGACGCCATTCTGCGTTACGTGGGGGCGCCGGTCGCCGCGGTCGCGGCGACGACACCGACAGCGGCGGACGCCGCGCTGCGCCTGATCCGCGTGGACTATGCGCCGCTGCCGTTTGTCGTCGATCCGGACGCGGCACGCCGCCCGGATGCGCCGCTGGTTTACCAGGCCGGCGAGCAACCCTCGCTGTCGATCGCGGAGATCCCCGTCACGACCGGCCTGGCAGTGGCCGGCAACGTGCGCGGTCCGGAAACGCAAGGCAGCCGGGGCGATATCGCGCCAGGCTTCACCCAGGCCGAAATCGTGGTCGAGGGCGACTATCGCACACAAACGCAAACCCATTGCTGCATGGAACCGCATGCGATCGTCGCTGACTGGCGGACCGATGGCCTGACGGTCTGGATGTCCACCCAGGCCACCGCCGGCGTGCGCAAAGAACTGGCAGACAGCTTCGGCCTGAAGCTCAGCCAGGTGCGGGTGAAGGTCGCGGCCATGGGTGGCGGCTTCGGCTCGAAGTCGTCGCTCGGCACCTATGGCCGCTATGCGGTCATGCTGTCGCGTCAGGCGCATGCGCCGGTGCGGCTGGTATTCGATCGCGCGGAGGAGCAACTCGACAGCGGCAATCGCCCGGCCACCTGGCAGCATCTCCGCGTCGGCGCGCGGCGCGACGGCACGCTGACCGCGATCTCGCTGGTCGAATACGGCAGCGCCGGGGTGGGCGTCGGCGCCGGCGTCGGCAACTTCGCCCAGGGGCTCTACACCTGCCCCAACTTCGCCGCCGCGCAGCACGACGTGTTCATCAATGCCGGACGCGGCTCGGCGATGCGCGGCCCGGGCAACACGCCCGGTGCGTTCGCCATGGAACAGGCGATCGATGAGCTGGCGGACAAGCTCGGGATCGACCCGCTGGTGCTGCGGGAACGCATCGACCCGAACCCGGTGCGGCGCGAGGAACGCCGTCTCGGGGCGCAGCGCATCGGCTGGGATCGCCGCCACAAGCCGGGCGCCGATGCCGGGCCGGTCAAGCGCGGCCTCGGCGTGGCGCAATCGCTGTGGGGCGCCAATGTGCAGAGCAATGCCGCCTGCGAGGTACGCCTGCTGCGCGATGGCTCGGTCGAGGTGCTGTCCAGCGTGCAGGACCTCGGCACCGGCATCGGCACGATCCTGGCGCAGGTGGTGGCGGAGGAGCTTGGCCTGCGGCCCGAAGACATCACGCTGCGGATCGGCGACACGGATTTTCCGGCCGGGCCGCCGTCGCATGGCAGCCGCACCACCGCCTCCATCACGCCACCGGCGCGCACCGCCGCGTGGAAGGTGAAGCAGATGCTGTTCCGCCAGGTCGCGCCGGTCCTCGGTGTCGCGCCCGATCAGTTGGTGGCGCGCGACGGCCGCATCGCGGTGCGCGAGGATGCTGCCCGCTCGATGAGCTTGCGTGACGCGGCTGCCGGACTGCGCACCGAGCAACTCAGCGCGACCGAAGCGCGCAGCGACGACTATGGCGGGTTCCGCCGGCGCATCGGCGACGCCAATGCGGCAGAGAACGACATCGGCGGTGTGCAGTTCGCCGCGGTCTCGGTGGATACCGAGACCGGCGCGATCCGGGTCGAACGCGTCGTCGCGGTGCAGGATTGCGGCCGGCCGATGAACCCGAAGCTGATCGAAAGCCAGGTGCAGGGCGGCGTGTTGATGGGCATCGGCTACGCGCTGCTGGAGGCGCGCGTCATCGACCAGAACACCGGGCACGTGATGAACGCCAACCTGGAGCAATACAAGCTGGCCGGCCCGCACGAGACGCCGCCGATCGAGGTGGTGCTGCTGGAAAACTACCAGGGCGAGAGCGCGACCGACGCCTACGGCATCGCCGAGCCGTCCAACATCGCCACGGCGCCGGCGATCGCCAATGCGGTGTTCAACGCGCTGGGCGTGCGCCTGCGCGCCCTGCCGATGACGCCGGCTGCGGTGCTCGCGGCGCTCAACCCCGTGCCGCAGAGGAGCTGAGCGATGGAACGCTTCGCATGGCAGTCCGCGCGATCGGTCGCCGAGGCGGCAACGCTCGCCGGACGCACCGTCGCCGCGGCGATGCTCACTGATCCGACGCAGCCAGCGGCGCCGGATTGTGTGGTGATGAAGGCCGGCGGCATCGATTTGCTCGATCTGATGAAGGAAGGCGTGCTGCGCCCTGCCCGCCTGGTGAACCTGCGCGAGATCCCCGGGCTCGATAGCATATCCGAGGATGGCGACGGGATGCGCATCGGCGCGCTGGCGACGCTGGAGCAGATTGCCACGCATCCGATGCTGCGGCAGCGCTACACCGCGCTGGCGGACGCGGCGGCAAGTTCCGCCAGTCCGCAGATCCGCCACGTGGCGACGCTCGGCGGCAACCTGCTGCAACGGCCGCGCTGCTGGTATTTTCGCTCCGCGGCCCATCGTTGTGCCCGCAAGGGCGGCAACCACTGCTTCGCCTTTACCGGCGAGAACCAATACCACGCGGTGTTCGGCCAGGCGGGCTGCGCGATCGTCCATCCGTCCACCGCGGCAACCGCGCTGGCCGCCTTCGATGCGCGCGTCGAATTGGTGAATGCGCAGGGCGCCGCGCGCAGCATGCCGTTCGACAAATTCGTGGTGGGACCCGACACCGACATCACCCGCGAAACCGATCTGCGTGGCGGCGAAGTGCTCACGGCTGTGCTGCTGCCGCCGGTGCCGGCAAGCGCCCGGTCGGTCTTCTTCAAGCAGGGGGAAAAATCGTTCGACTGGTCGATCGCCGACGTCGCCATCGTGCTGGATCGCGCGCCGGACGGACGCTGTCGGCACGCGTCGATTGTGCTGGGTGCCGCCGCACCGGTGCCCTGGCGCGCGGCGCAAGCCGAGGCGGCGCTGGCCGGCCAGATGATCGACGCGACGGTGGCGCGTGCGGCCGGCCAGGCGGCGATCGCCGGCGCCGTGCCGCTGCGCCACAACGCCTACAAGCTGCCGATCCTGGCAACCCTGGTACGCCGTGCCGTACTGCAAGCCGCGGCTGCAACCAATCAGGAGACTGTGCGATGACCACACGACGCGAAATCAATTTGTGCCTCCTCGCAGCGGCCGGCGTTGCCTTGGCGCCCAGCCTCGCTGCGGCGCAGGACCTGGCACCGATCGAACTGCCGCCGCCGCGCGCCGATTTCGGCACATCGCTGGCACAGGCGCTGAAGCTGCGGCGCTCGATGCGGGCGTTCGCACCACGTGCCCTGCCGCCGCTGGTGTTGTCCGAGCTGCTGTGGTCGGCCTATGGCATCAACCGCCCGGCCACCGCGGATCGCACCGCGCCGTCCTGGCGGCATGCGCGCGAGACCGAGATCTTCGCCGCCATGGCGGACGGTGTCTGGCGCTACGATCCGGTCGCGCACCGGCTGGTGCCGCATCTCGCCGCGGACGTTCGCGCGCAGACCGGCGTGCAGGACTTCGCTGCCACCGCACCGCTTGAGCTGGTCTATGTCGCCAACGCCGAGCATATGAGTGGCGTATCGCGCGAAGAGCAGCGCCGGGTGGGGGCCGCGGACACCGGGTTCATCGGGCAGAACGTCTATCTCTACTGCGCCTCGGAGGGACTGGCCTGCGTGTTCCGCGACTCGTTCGACCACGATCGCCTGGCCCGCAGCTTGAAGCTGGACGAAGCGCAGTTCATCAACTTCGCGCAGACCGTCGGCTATCCGAAGGGATAGCGGTGAACGATGTCGCTGCACGCCTGGCGCCAATGCCTGTCCCGCCGTCGACACTGGCGGGACAGCGCCAGCGTGCGCGACCGTATCTGATCAGCCTGGCTGTGCTGTTGCTTGGATTGGCGGGGGGCGCCGCGTGGTGGGCAACGCACCGCGAAGCGCCGGTGCACTACACCACGGCGCCGGTGACACGCGGCGCCGTCACCCGCATGGTGACGGCAACCGGGACGGTCAACCCGGTGCTCACCATCATTGTCGGGACATACGTCTCCGGCGTGATCCAGCAGCTCTATTGCGACTACAACACGCAGGTGAAGCAGAACCAGATCTGCGCCAAGATCGACCCGCGCCCCTATCAGGTCGTCGTTGACCAGGACAAGGCCAGCCTCGACGTTGCCAAGGCCCAGTTGGACAAGGACAAGGCCAGCCTGGTCTATGCCCAGCTCAACTACCAGCGGAATGCGAAGCTCGCCGAGCGTCAGTTCGTGTCCCAGGATGTCGCCGACAACGCCAAGAGCGCCTACGACCAGGCGGTGGCGCAAGTGGCGCTCGACGAGGCGACGATAGAGCAGCGGCAGGCGGAGTTGGAGGCCGCCAATGTCAACCTCGATTACACCAATATCGTGTCGCCTGTGGATGGCACTGTGGTGTCGCGCAACGTGACCATGGGCCAGACGGTCGCCGCGACATTCCAGACGCCGACGCTGTTCCTGATCGCGACCGACCTCACCAAGATGGAGGTCGATACCAATGTCAGCGAGAGCGACATCGGCAACGCCAAGGAAGGCGACAAGGCGAGCTTCACCGTGGACGCCTTCCCCAAGCGGCTGTTCCAGGGTGCCGTCGTGCAGGTACGCCAGTCGCCGCAATCGGTGCAGAACGTGGTGACCTACGATGTGGTGGTCGGGGTGGACAACACCGACCTGACGCTGATGCCGGGAATGACGGCCTCCACCCAGATCATCAGCGACCAGCGCACCGACGTGATCCGCGTACCGGATCAGGCGCTGCGCTACACGCCGGGTGGCCCGGGCGCTGCTGCCGGCGAAGCTGGCCAGACGCGTGTCTGGCTGCTGCGCGACGGACGTGCCGTCTCGGTTCCGGTGACGCTCGGCCTCGACGACGACACGGTTACCGAGCTGGTGTCAGGTGACGTGAAGCCCGGCGATCCGGTGATCGTGTCCGAGCAACGCGGCGCCGCCGACAGCGCCGCGGTACCGCCGCCACGGCTCTGACATCCAGCGCCTCGAGCAATGACGCATGGCACCGACGCCCCGCATGCCCCCCACGTCATCGCCGGTGGCCACTATTCGCGTCGAGAACGTCACGCGGATCTATCACGCGGGCGACGTCGATGTCCGCGCGCTGAACGGCGTGAGCCTGACGGTGGAACGCGGCGAATGCCTGGCCATCATGGGATCGTCCGGCTCGGGCAAATCGACCCTGATGGCGATTCTCGGCTGCCTCGACCGCCCAACCGGGGGAAAATACTTCTTTGAGGGCATCGACGTCGCCAGGCTGGACGAACCGGCACTGGCGCGCATCCGCAGCGAGCGGCTCGGCTTCGTCTTTCAAAGCTTCAACTTGCTCGCTCGGACCAGCGCGATCGAGAACGTCGCTCTGCCACTGTTCTATGCCAGCTCGGGGCCGGTGCACAGCGCGGCGCGTCTCGCCAGGGCCCGCGCGGCCTTGGCCCTGCTTGGCCTCGCAGACCGCGAGCGCAACACACCGGGCCAGCTCTCCGGCGGCCAGCAGCAACGCGTGGCCATTGCCCGCGCACTGATCAACACGCCCAGCCTGCTGTTGGCCGATGAACCGACCGGCAACCTCGACACGCGCAACTCGCACGAGATCATGCAGACGCTGGTGTCGCTGAACCGCGAACACGGCGTCACGATCATCGTGGTCACCCATGAGGCGGACATCGCGGCCTATACCGACCGGGTGATCACCATGCGCGACGGGCAGATCATCTCCGACGTGCGGCCAGAGAAGCCGGCGCCGATGGCACAGCCGAGGCCGCAGACACACGAAGCCGCGTTCTTCGAAACGCCGCCAACCAAGCCGGCCACGACCGGCCTGACCGGCGCGTTCTGGGCCTTCGGGCTGATGATCATGGCGGCCGCCATGCAGGCGATCGGCCGCAACCGGATGCGCTCGGTACTGACGATGCTGGGGGTGTTCATCGGCGTCGCCGCCTTGATCGCGATGGTCGCCATCGGCCAGGGCGCGAACGAGGCGGTACGCAAGCAGATCGAGAGCCTTGGCACCAACCTGCTGGTCGTCGTCCCCGGTGCCACCAGCACCGGCGGCATACGCGCCGGTTTCGGCAGCGCCTCGACCATCACGGTCGGCGACGCTCAGGCCATCCGGCGCGACGACGCCGCGGTCGCGAACGTGAGCTATCTGATTCGCCAGGCCGGCCAGGTGCAATACGGCAACCAGAACTGGACCACCACCATTCAGGGCGTCAGCCCCAATTATCCGCCGGTCACCAATTGGACGATCGCGGCCGGGCGGCCGATCACGCCGGACGACGATGCCAAGGCGGATCTCGTCGTATTGCTCGGGCAGTCGGTGTATCGCCAGTTGTTCAGCGCGACGGAGAACCCGATCGGCGCCCTGGTCCAGGTGAAGGGCGTGCCGCTGCGGGTCATCGGGCTGCTGGCCGCCAAGGGACAAACGGCGTACGGGACGGATCAGGACGACGTCGTCATGGTCCCGTTCGCCACCGGTGAGCGCAAGGTGCTGGGCGTGGCCGCGCCAAGCCAGCAACAGACGCCGATCAACTGGGCCTATCTGCCGCCGCCCAATCCCTATGGGCTGCAATCGCGGCTGACCGGGTTCGTCAATCAGATCTACATCCAGGCGGTAAGCCAGGCCGCCGTCGAGCCGGCCATCAAACAGGTGACCGACACGCTGTCGCGCCGCCATCGCCTCAGGCCGGGCGACATCCCGGACTTTGCGGTGCGCAACCTGAGCCAGATCGCCGAGGCGGCCGAAGGCAGCAGTCGCGTCATGGCGGCGCTTCTCGCCGCGGTCGCGTCGATCTCGCTGCTGGTCGGTGGCATTGGTATCATGAACATCCTTCTGGTTTCGGTCACCGAGCGCACGCGGGAGATCGGCCTGCGCATGGCGATCGGGGCGCGACGGCTGCATGTGCTGCTGCAATTCCTCGCCGAAGCGGTGTTCATCAGCGTGAGCGGCGGCATCGCCGGTATCGTGATGGGCGTGGCGTTTTCCATGGTGGTGTCGCTCGTCTTCGGCTGGCTGGCGCCGATCTCGCCGATGGCGATTGCCGGCGGCTTCGTGTTTTCCGCCGCGGTGGGAATCTTCTTCGGCTACTATCCCGCCCGCAAGGCGGCGCGGCTCGATCCGATCGAAGCGCTGCGCTACGAGTAGCGACCTTTGCCAGCTTGCCGCGATCGGCGCAGGTCTTCGGGTGAATCGGAACGGTGCTGCCCCCGTCCCGTCGTTAGCGGAGGAACAGGCATGACCAAAGTGGCGTTGTCAGGCGCGAGCGGGAACATCGGCCAGGTGCTGCGTCCCGCCTTGCTCAAACTGGGAGGCGGCTTGCGTTCCGCCGGCGGCCGGCGCGCGCTGACGCCGCTCGCGCCGGGCGAAGAAGTCTGCCATGGCGACCTGCGTGATGCGGCCTTCGTCGACCGGTTGCTATCCGGCGTTGACGTGCTGATCCACATGGCGGCCACCAGCGTCGAGCGGCCATTGCCCGAAATCATCGAGAACAATCTGGTGGCCTTGCACGCGGTCTACGAAGGCGCGCGGCGCCACCGGGTGCGGCGTATCGTGTTCGCCAGTTCCAACCACGCCGTCGGCATGCACCGGGTCGAAGACAAGCTCGACCTGGACTGCGATCTGCGTCCGGACGGCTGGTATGGCCTGAGCAAGGTCTGGGGCGAGGCGATGACCCGGATGTACTGGGACAAGCACGGCATCGAGGGTATCTGCGTACGCATCGGCACCGCGATCGAGCAGCCTACCGAGTTCCGGCATCTGAGCACCTGGCTGGGCAACGACGACCTGGTTCAGTTGATGACCCGCTGCATCACGGTGCCCGACATCGGCTACCTTGCGGTTTGGGGTGTCTCGGCCAACACGCGCAGCTACTGGAACAACGCGGCGGCGGCGCGGCTAGGCTACCGGCCGACGCAGAATGCCGAGGACTACGCTGCGGAAATCCTGGGCCGGCCGAACCCGCTGGATGCGGTGGCGCAGCGCTATCAGGGCGGCGGCTTCGTCAGTATCGACTACACGCCACAAGACCGGCGCCCACCACGTTTGGGCGGTTAGGGTACGCCGAGGAATAAACCAGTCACCATGCCGCGCAGCGTCGTCCGTCCGGTCATGGCGGACCCCCGGGGCAAGCGCCCGGCGGCCGGCTCCGGCGCGCCATCCACGACTTTGCGGGTCACATCAAGGAACACTCTTATTGCGAACTGTGCTGATACGTTCGCCTGATCGGCGAGCCCCTTGGTCATGGCGACGGGATTTCCGGCCGGCCTGACAGCCACACGCGACGGCCCGGGGTGGCCCGCGGCTGCGTTTTTTCAGCGCGGAGAAAGCGCGGAGAACACGGTGACCACGGAGCGAGAGAGCGATCCGCGTTGGCGGAGGCTGCACCACGGTGCGAGGGAAACCATCCACCAGACGCGGCACTTGAAGTTCAGCAACAGGCCTGGGCTGGCGTGGCGGTGCCCCTCGATCGCCAGCCCGATCACCCGATCGGTCAATGGTTTCCTCACCATTCCGAAGTGAGTTCTGCGCGCCGCTTTCGATCCGGCCGCGCCGCCCCTGCAATGATCTAGGTCAAGCCCGGCTTCGCCGCGCGTCAGTATGATGCGACGCTTGGCTACTGTCGGATCGCTACCCATGACGCGGCTTGCACTACATGGCTGACCCAGCCGACGCCCTCGTCGCGGCGGACGCCGCGCGCGGGTCGGACCCTCCGTCCGGTCTCACCAGCGCGCAGGCCCGCCGCCGGCTGGAGGAATTCGGACCGAACGCCATGCCGGATACCGCGGCAAGCCGGTGGCGGATGGCGCTGGGAAAATTCTGGGCGCCGGTTCCGTGGATGCTGGAGCTGGCCATCGTGTTTCAGGTCGGGCTTGGCGAGTACGGGCCGGCCGCGGTGATCGCCGTGCTGCTGGTGTTCAACGGTGTCCTCGGCTTTTTGCAGGAGGGCCGCGCGCAGGCGACACTCGACGCGTTGAAGGCGCGGCTTGCGCTGACCGCTGCGGTGCGGCGCGACGGCACCTGGCGCAGCGTGCCGGCCGCAGAGCTGGTGCCGGGCGACATCGTGAAGCTGTCGCTCGGTCACGTGGTCGCCGCCGACATGCGGCTGATCGAGGGCGAGGTCTTGCTCGACCAATCGATGCTGACCGGCGAATCGCTGCCGATCGAGGGCGGTCCCGGCCAGGAGACCTACGCCGGGGCACTGGTACGCCGGGGCGAAGCGGTTGCCGAGGTCTCCGCGACCGGCATTCGCACGAAATTCGGCCGCACCGCCGAACTGGTGCGCACCGCGCATGTCCCGAGCGGGCAGCAAAAGGCAGTGCTGCGGGTGGTGCGCAACCTGGCGATATTCAACTTCACGATCGTCGTCGTGCAGGTGGCCTATGCCGGGATGCTCCACATGACGGTGACGGAAATCATTCCGCTTATGCTGACTGCCATTCTCGCCGCAATCCCGGTGGCGCTGCCGGCGACGTTCACCCTGGCCTCGGCGCTTGGAGCGCGCGCGCTGGCTCGGCGCGGCGTGTTGCCCACACGGCTGTCCGCGGTGGACGAGGCGGCGACGATGGACGTGTTGTGCGCCGACAAGACCGGCACGCTGACCCGCAACGAGCTGGCGGTGACCGAGGTCCACCCGGCGTCGGGCTTCAAGGCGGGGCAGGTGCTGGCGCTGGCGGCGCTGGCCAGTTCGGAAGGCGGCCAGGATCCGGTGGATGCGGCCATCCGCTCCGCCGCCGACGCCGCTGCGAGAGAACATGCGGCCGCTGCTCCCGCGCTGATCCGGTTCGTGCCGTTCGACCCGGCGAGGAAGATGTCCGAGGCAGCGGCACAGGCGGCCGACGGAAACCGGTGGCGCATTGCGAAGGGCGCCTGCGCGGTGATCTTCGACCTCGTCCGGCCAGGGGTCGGCGAGACGACGGCGGCCGACGAACTGGCGGCGCAAGGCTATCGGGTGCTGGCCGTCGCCGCAGGGCCGGAGACGTCGATGCGGCTGGTCGGCCTGATCGCGTTGAGCGACCCGCCACGGGGGGAATCAGCAGGCCTGGTCGCGGAATTGCGCGCGATGGGTGTGCGCACGGTGATGGTGACGGGCGACGCGCCGACCACGGCCGCCATCGTGGCGCGCGCCGTCGGGATCACCGGTGCGGTGCAGCCGCTCGGATCGGGTGTGGAAACCGAACCCGCCGACGAAGCCGCCGTGTTCGCGGGCGTGCTCCCGGAAGACAAGTACCATATCGTCGAGGCCTTGCAGCGGCGCGGCCACACCGTCGGCATGTGCGGCGATGGTGCGAACGACGCGCCGGCACTGCGCCAGGCACAGATCGGCATCGCCGTATCCACCGCCACCGATGTCGCGAAGTCGGCCGCCGGCATCGTGCTGACGGAACCCGGGCTCGGCGGCATCGTCGCCGCCGTGCGCGAAGGCCGCGTGACGTTCCAGCGTATCCTGACCTATTGCCTGCGATCGGTGACTCGCAAGATCGATCAGATGCTGTTCCTGACGGTCGGCCTGATCATGACCGGGCACGCCATCCTGACCCCGTTGCTGATGGTCGTGCTGATGACCACCGGCGACTTCCTGGCGATGTCGGCCACCACCGACAACGTGCGTCCGTCGCCGAAGCCGAACGCCTGGCGCATCGACAACCTGACGCTCGCGGGGATCATTTTGGCGGGTTGCAACCTGGCGTTTTGCAGTTCGGTTCTGGCGATCGGCAAATTCCATCTGGGTCTGGGCATCGACTCGCTGCGAACGCTGGCCGCCGTCACCTTGGTGTTCAGCGGTCAGTCGGTGATGTACTCTGTGCGCGAACGCAAGCGCCTGTGGAGTTCGCGCCCGAGCATCTGGCTGATGGCATCCTCCGTCACCGACGTCCTGATCATCGGCACGCTGGCGACGTGCGGCATTCTGATGGCGGCACTGCCGGCGACCGTGGTGCTTGGCGTTCTGCTGGCGGCGGTGGGCTTCGCGCTGGTGCTCGACACGGTCAAGGCGGCGATCTTCGCCCGGCTGCGGATGGTGTAGACCCCGCCCACCAAGTGGGGTTGAGCCGCGAAGCGCGAGACGCGTGACCGCGAGGCAGCCCCACCTGCCCCCAGGTGCGGCGCGGGAATCGGCCGGGGTCTGGTCGGCCGCGCCCCGTGCCCGACAAACCTACCTGGGCTGATGGGCTTACGCCGAAAAAACCGGGGGATTTTTCGCCGGAAAACCCCGGGGGTTTCTTTGCGAAACCTGGAGCACTTTCGGCCGAGGCTCGTGCACCGCATTCCCAGTTGTGCACGCCATGAGACTAATTATTGTGGCGATACGGCGGAAGCGCCGGAACCGCCCAGCGAGATGGGCGGCAGGCAACCTGGTGGAGGCGATAATGCGGTTTCTGACAAGCCATGGTGCAGGCGCGCGGCGCGTGTTAGCGGGATGCGCAATGCTCGGCCTGACGGCGATCGGCGTCACCGCGGCGCCGCAGCCGGCGCATGCCTGGTGGCGTGGCGACGGCTGGTGCTGCGGCGTCGGCGTCGTGTTGCCACCGGTGGTCGTTGCACCGCCGGTTTACGCACCGGCCCCGGTTTACGCCCCGCCGCCGGCCTACTACGCCCCACAGCCCGGCTATGCCTACGCTCCGGCACCGCAACGGGTTTGGATCCCGGCGCATTGGGAAGGCGGCTACTGGGTGCAGGGCCACTGGCGCTAAGCCGCGGCACGACGGCGCTGCCCCGGGTTTCAGCCAGCTATGACGCAGCACCAGATCGTGCCGCGTCATACTTGGCACCATTGGCATGACTGCTTCCGATCGCACCGTCACGCCGACGGCTGGCCTCGATTACCGAATGACGCGCCCCGGGTCCTGGCACGCCGCGCCTCATAGGCCATAAGGTTGGCATAGGCGATGCGCAGCAGGGCGTGCGCGCTCGCCTTGTTGTCGCCCCGCCGCAGCAGATCGCCCAGGACATGCTCGACCTCGGTGCGCGCATTCTGCTCTACGTCACGCAGCATCGAGGCGGCGAAACCGGAGTCCGCCGCCGTGAACATAGCGCGGTTGCGCTGCATGGCTGCCGGCCTTGGGGGAAAGCCCTGTCGGCCTGCAATGGTGGCGCATTCATCGAGCAGGGATATTGCGAGATCGGCGGCGCCCGCCACTACAACGTCCCCGACTGTTGCGCGCATCAGGCAGGTGATGCCGGCGGCGGTGGCGATGAACACCCACTTCTCCCACATTTCCTGCAAGATGACGTCGCTGGCGCGCGCTTCGAATTTCACCCCCGCGAAAACCGATGCGATCGTTTGAACCCGTTCTGTCGGGGTGCCGTCACGTTCGCCAAACGACAGAGTCTGAGCAGGACCAAGATGCAGGACCCGCCCCTCCGGATCGAGCGTGGCCGAAATCGCGCAGCAGCCCCCAAGCACCGCCCCGGCGCCAAAGCGTTGCTCCAGCAGATCGAGATGCCGCATCCCGTTGAGCAATGGCAGGATTGCGGTGTTCGGCCCGACCGCGGGCGCAAAGGACTGCATCGCGTCCGGCAGGTCATACGCCTTGCAACTCAGCAGCACGAGGTCGAATTGCTCGCGCAGGCCGTCGGCCTGCACCGTCGGCGCCGGCTGGTCGATGTCGCCGCTCGGGCTGCGGATCGACAGCCCGCTGCGCGCAAGTTGCCCGGCGCGGCGCGGGCGCACGAGAAAGGTCACGTCGCAACCTGCTGCGAGCAACCGCCCTCCGAAATAGCCGCCGATGGCGCCGGCGCCGACTACCAGAATGCGCATGCTTGTCTCCCTCTGGGTTGGACTGCGCTGACCGGTCAATCGGCAATCACGCACGGCATCGTGCCACCGGGTGAACCTGGCGGAAGTTGGGTGGCATAGCGAGCGCAGCGAAGCAAACTGCGCGGGTCGTCCCCGGAGAGACGGCTTCGCCCCGCTAGCAAGAAACAGACTCCCCCTCCTCTTGAGGGAGGGGGAGTATCCTTCGCGTGACGGCCTCGCAGTTTCATCCCGGGCGGGTCGGCCGCCGGCCGGTGGTCAACTCGCAATGACGAGGTTGATCGCAGCGCAGACCCCCACACCGGCCCGCCGCCGCATTTCCCAGTGGCGCGCCGGCGTTCTATTGTGTGGGCACCGCACCGCAAGCGAACGGAGGAACCCATGCTGGCATTTGGCGCTTCGATGTTCTTCACCGACTATTCCATGGCGCCGGGCGAACTCGGCGTCGCACTGGAGCAGCGCGGGTTTGAATCGGTGTGGGCGCCGGAGCATTCGCACATTCCGCTCAGCCGCAAGACGCCAACGCCGGCCGGCGGTGAACTCGCGAAGAAGTATTATGACACGATGGACCCGTTCGTGACGCTGACCGTCGCGGCGATGGCAACCAGGACGCTGAAGGTCGGCACCGGTGTCTGCCTGGTGGCACAGCGCGATCCGATCCAGACCGCGAAGCTGGTGGCGTCGATCGACCAGGTCTCCGGCGGCCGCTTCCTGTTCGGCATCGGCAACGGCTGGAACCAGGACGAGATGGAGAACCACGGCACCGTGTTCGCGACGCGCCACAAGCTGGCGCGCGAGCGGGTGGAGGCGATGAAGGCGATCTGGACGCAAACCAAGCCGGAGTATCATGGCGAGTTCGTCAATTTCGATCCGATGATGACCTGGCCGAAGCCGGTGCAGCGACCGCATCCGCCGGTGATCGTTGGCGGCGCGTTCCCGTATTCGGCGCGTCGTGCCATCCGCTATGGCGACGGATGGATTCCCCAGGCGTCACGCGGCAGCTACACCGAGATCGCCGACATGATCCCTGAATTCCGCAAGATGGCGACCGCGGCGGGGCGCGATCCGGCGACGATCGAGATCACCGTATGGTTCCCCAAGCGCGATGCGGATCTGATGAAGCGCTACCAGGATCTCGGCGTGAAGCGCGTGGTGTTCAGCCTGGAGTCGGAGAAAGCCGACACGATCCTGCCGGTGGTGGATGCCTGGGAAGCCGTGATGCGGCAAGCGAACGGGTAAGCGCGTCGGTCATCCACCGGCTGCGGCGGTTTGCTCTGCCGCCAGGAAGCAAGCGTTACCACAAAGACACGAAGGTACAGCGGTTCCACCGCAATACCGGCCGGCGGTGCGATTCCAGGCACGACCCGGCTGGATGACCGTTCCGCTGACGAAGACTTTGTGCCTTGGTGTCTTTGTGGTGAAATTTTCTTGCTTGCGGCGGCGCCAACCGCCGCAGGCCAAGCGCGACACCAGGAGCCGACCATGCCCGCACCAACGCCCTTCCGCATCGCCATCCCGGACGCGACAATCGCCGCCATCCACCAGCGCATCCGCGACTTTGCCTGGGACGCCATGCCGCTGCTTGAAGAGCAAGGCGACCCATGGTCCGCCGGCGCCAGCATCCCGTTCATGCGCGGCCTTTGCGAACATTGGCTCAGCCGCTTCGACTGGCGCGCGCAGGAAGCGGCGATCAACCGCTTCCCGCAGGTCATCGCCACCGTCGATGGCCAGGACATTCACGTGCTGCATGAGCATGGTTCCGGCCCACATGACGTGGCGCTGGTGCTGACCCATGGCTGGCCCGGGTCGATCGTCGAATTTCTGCATGTGATCGACCGCTTCGCCCATCCGGAGCGGTTCGGCGGCGCGGCGGAAGACGGCATCGACGTCGTGGTCCCTGCGCTTCCCGGTTTCGGCTTTTCCGGCCGCCCCGCCGCACCGATCGGCCCGCGCGGCGTCGCCGCGTTGTGGGATCGCCTGCTGCGCGAGGCGCTCGGCTACCGGCGCTATATCGCGCAAGGCGGCGACTGGGGATCGATGGTCTCCGCCATGGCCGGCCTGCACCACGGCCCGGCGCAGGGCGGCGGCTGTATCGCGATCCACCTCAACATGCTCGGCGCCCGTGGCGACGCCGGCCCGGCGAACGACGACGAACGTGCCTTCGAGCAACGCTGCCAGCCATTCCTGCGCGATGGATGGGCCTACGCCGAGACCCACCGCACCAGGCCGCAGACCCTGGCCTTCGCCATGGCCGACAATCCCGTCGCGCAGGCGGCATGGATCATCGACAAATTCCACGCCTGGTCCGACCTGCGGGGGGAAAAAGATCTGCGCGACGTGCACAGCCTCGACACGCTGCTGACGAACCTGATGTTCTACGTAGCGACCGGCAGCTTCGCCACCGCGACCTGGATCTATCGGGCCGCCCACACCGAAGGCATACGGCGCCTGCCGCCGGGCACGCGCATCGCTGTCCCCACCGGCTTCGCCAGCTTCCCGCTTGAGTTGCGCCCGCGCCCGCCGCGCGGCCTGCTGGAGAGAACCTATAACCTCGTGCGTTTCAGTGAATTCGACCACGGCGGGCATTTCGCCGCGCTGGAACAGCCGGATGCGTTCGTGGGGGATGTGCGCGCCTTCATTCGGCAGGTCAGGGGACTGCCGGGCTGAGCGCCCTGGGCGTATCGCAGCCGATTCGCCAGCAATCCTTCGCCAGCAATCCATTGCTGGCGTGGCCTTGGCGCGTTTTCGGCCTGACTGGATGCGTCGAGGCCTTGGTCATTGCGAGGCGCAAAGCGACGCAGCAGTCCCCCCGCCTGGGAAGCCGTAGTCCGCGCGTCATACGGCGGATTGCTGCGTCGCTTTGCTCCTAGCGAGAAGCAAACTCCCCCTCCCCTTGTGGGAGGGGTTGCGG
>JBEKNT010000112.1:0-17505 GCA_049522565.1 Acetobacteraceae bacterium | reverse complement strand
GACACCGGCGCGGCGAGCCGTTCCCCCTTCCGTCCACCCAGCCAAGTGAAGGGTCCCAAGGGCTCCGCCCTTGGCGGGGCTCCAAGGGGCAGAGCCCCTTGGTGGGGTCCCAGGGGCAAAGCCCCTGGCCTTGCTGCCTTCGCCCGATTGCCCTGCGAACGGTCCCTCAGGGTATTGCGTGCCGCCCGCGGCACCCTCACCCTGGCCTCTCCCGCAAGCGGCAGAGGGAAGCCATGATCGTCGATGCTCAGGTGCATATCTGGGGCGCCGATACGCCCGAACGACCCTGGCCCGAAGCGGGCCATCACTACGCGCATCGCGACACGCCGCTGGGCAAGGACGCGCTGCTGCGGGAAATGGACGCCGCCGGCGTCGATCGCGTGGTGATCGTGCCGCCGTCGTGGGAGGGCGACCGTAACGACCTCGCGCTGCACGCGGCGCGGCTGCATCCGGATCGCTTCGCCGTCATGGGCCGCCTGCCCTTGCACCCCGCCAATCCGGCCGCGGCAGCAGCCTGGCGGCGGCAGCCCGGCATGCTCGGCCTGCGCTTCACCGCCGGGCGCGAGAGCGCCTGGCTGACCGACGGCAGCGCCGAATGGGTGTGGGAAGCCGCGCAGCGTCACGGGCTGCCGGTGATGATCTCCTGTCCCGGCCTGCTGCCGGTGATCGACGGCATCGCCGAACGCTATCCCGGGCTGCGCATCGTGATCGACCACCTCGCGCTGCGCCGCGCCAAGGACGACGCGGCCTATGCGGACATTCCGTTGCTGTGTTCCCTGGCGAAACGACCGAACGTCGCGGCGAAGGCTTCCGCCATGCCGGCCAGTTCGACGCAGCCTTATCCGTATCGCAACATCCATGGCTATCTGCGGCAGGTGTTCGATGCGTTCGGGCCGTTGCGCATGTTCTGGGGCACCGACCTGACCCGCCTGCCCTGCACCTATCGCCAGGCGGTGACGATGTTCACCGAGGAGCTGGATTTTCTGTCAGACAGTGACAAGGAATGGGTGATGGGACGCGCGATCTGCGCGTGGCTGGGCTGGCCATGACCGGCGCTGCGATACCTGCCGGCTGGCCTGCCGAGCGGCCGCTCGCGGTGTCGGTCAGCGTCATGCTGGAAGGCTGGGCCGAGGGCAGCGCGCCCGGCATCGGCCCCATGGGCAACCCACTGAAGCCCGGTGTGCCTGACTTGCAGGCGCTGTCCTGGGCCGACTACGGCCCCAAGGTGGGGACGCACCGATTGCTGGATTTGCTCGATCGCGCGAGCGTGCGGGCGGTGTTCTACACCAGCGGCGTGGTAGCCGAGCGCTATCCCGCGCTGCCCGCCGCCATCGCGGCGCGCGGCCATGTCGTGGCAGCGCATGGCTGGAGCCAGGGCACGCTGCCGCCCTACCTGACGCCCGAGGCCGAACGCGACGACATTGCCCGCTGTGTCGATGTGTTGAGCCGAACCGCGGGACGCGCGCCGCGGGGCTGGCTCAGTCCGCGCTGCACGCCCAGCACCGTCACGTCGCAACTCCTGGCAGGCGCCGGCTTCCAATGGCACGCCGACATGTTCGACGCCGACCTGCCGTACCGCGTGGAAACCGCGGACGGAACGCTGATCGGGATGCCGTTCACCATGGAGGTGAACGACATGCCGCTCTATGTCCGCTACGGCAACGAGCCGGATGCCTTCACCCGCACATTGGAACGCATCGTCGAGGGCTGGCCGGCGCTTGGCAATCCGTTCGCGTGCCTCGACATCACCGTCCATGCGCATGTTTTCGGCCGGCCGTACGGGGCGATCGCGTTCCTCGACTCGCTGGCCCTGGTGCGGCGCAACGCCTCGTGCCGGCTGACCAACCACGCCGAGCTCGCGGCGCTCTACGATGGCACTGCCGCAGACGCTCACAGCCTGACCTGACCGTCTTTCTGGCCATCGCCGAATTTGCCGGGGGCTCGTTGCGCAGCGAGCCCTCTGTCACCGCGAGGGGCGCGTGAAATGCATCCGTTTCGCTTTGGCATAAGTGTCCGGTCCGCGCGGTCACGCAGTGAATGGACCGACAAGGCCCGCAAGATCGAGGACCTCGGCTACTGCGCAATGACCGTGCCCGATCATCTTACCGACCTCATGGCACCGATGCCGGCATTGATCAGCGCCGCAAACGCGACGACGCGCATTCGGGTGGGCACCAATGTGCTCAACAACGACCTGCGTCATCCGGTGCTGGTAGCGCGCGAAGCGGCGACCGTCGACATCCTGACCGACGGACGGTTTTTGCTCGGCCTGGGCGCGGGCAGCATCCGCTCCGAATACGAGCAGATCGGTGCAACTTTCGATGCAGGCGGCACCAGGGTCGAACGGCTGACCGAGGCGGTCACCATCGTCAAGGGATTGCTTGCGGGGGAGACAGTCACTTTCGCGGGCCGGCACTACCAGGTGACAGGCCATGGTCTCAACCCCCTGCCGGTCCAGAAGCCGCGTCCCCCGATCCTGATCGGTGGCAACGGCCGCCGCCTGCTCACTCTGGCCGCGCGGGAGGCCGATATCGTCGGTTTGTCAGGCATAACCTTCCGGGAAGGCGGCGCGGCGCCACCGGACCTCGCCGCATGGCGCGTGTCAGGTGTCGACGAGCGGCTACGGCTCATACGCGAGACAGCGGGCGACGATCGATACGCGCGGCTTGAAGTGAACGTACTCGTGCAACAGGTCATCGTCACCGAGAATCGCCGTGCCGCGGCCGAGGAGATGAGCAGCCGTTGGGCACAGCTCAGCCCGGATGAGTTTCTGCAAAGCCCGTTCGTGCTGATCGGCACGGTGGAGCAGATCGTCGAGGATCTGCATGCCCGCCGCGAGCGCTGGGGTTTTTCGAGCTATGTCATGTTTGACTCCGACATGGACGCATTCGCCCCGATCCTCGCTCGCGTCATCTGCTCATAGATCCTATCGAGCCTGCGACCGCTGCGTGACCCGCTGTCATTGCGGGCGTCGGCCCTTCCGGTTATCGATGGAACCACCGGCTGCGCGGCGAAGCAGCACCGCCCAGACACGCCCCATGGGAAGCACAGCATGAAAGTCTCGATCCTGGACGACTGGTTCGACACCCTGCGCACCCTGCCATGTTTCGAAAAGCTCGCCGGGCACGAGGTAACGATCTGGAACGACCACGTGCAGGATGTCGGTCTGCTGGCGGAGCGTCTGCGGGACTCCGAGGCACTGGTGCTGTTCCGCGAGCGCACGCAGATCCGCACGCCATTGCTCGAGCGCCTGCCGAAGCTCCGGCTGATCAGCCAGCGCAGCGTCTATCCGCATATCGACATCGACACCTGCACGCGGCTCGGGGTGATCGTGTCGTCCAGCCAGCACGCCGACACGCCGTCCTACTCCACCGCGGAGCTGACCTGGGGGCTGGTGATCGCGGCGCTGCGGCAGATTCCGCAGCAGATGGCATCGCTGCGCGCCGGGAACTGGCAGAGCGGCGTCGGTTCGTCGCTGCGCAACAAGACGCTGGGGATCTACGGGTACGGCCGCATCGGCCGGGTGGTCGCGGAATTCGGCCGGACCTTCGGGATGCCGGTGCAGTTCCTGGCGCGCGAGGCATCGATGGCCCGGGCGCGCGCGGACGGCCACGTGACGGCGCGCAGCCGGGCGGCATTCTACGCCGAATGCGACGTTATTTCGCTGCACATGCGGCTGGTGCCGGCCACCCGCGGCATCGTCACCGCGGCGGACCTCGCTTGCATGCAACCGACCGCGCTGCTGGTGAACACCAGCCGGGCCGGGCTGATCGCACCCGGCGCACTGGTGGCGGCATTGCGCGCCGGCCGCCCCGGCATGGCAGCGGTGGACGTGTTCGAAGACGAGCCGCTGCACGACACGCAGCATCCGCTGCTGACGATGCCCAACGTCGTCTGCACGCCGCATATCGGCTACGTCACGCGCGACGAATACCAAATCCAGTTCACCGATATTTTCGACCAGATCAATGCTTACGCGGCCGGGGCGCCGATCAACGTGGTGAACCCGGAGGCGATGCGCAACACTCGGTAGTCTCGTTCGCCCGTTTGTAGTCAACTTCGCAGGGCCGGTGCGGCCCGTTCGAAAGATCAGATTCACCACAAAGACACAAAGGCACGAAGTCTTCGTGCCTTTGTGTCTTTGTGGTGAATCTGATCTTACTTATCGTCGGTGGTCCCAGTCGAAGTGCCATCGCACCGGCGGCGGTGCGGGTCAGTCGGTGAAGCGCGTCGGAACGCCGGTCTTCGCGGTCAGCCCGCCATCCGCAACGAAGGCCGCGCCGGTGACGTAGGACGCCAGGTCGGACGCCAGGAACAGCACGACGTTCGCCATCTCCTCCGGCTTGCCCAGCCGCCCCATCGGGATGGCCGCAACCGTCGCCTGGGCGAACCCCTGGATGGTGTCGAGCGAGCGGCGCAGCAGCGGTGTGTCGACCGCGCCGGGGCAGATGCAGTTGCAGCGGATGTTGTGCGGCGCGTATTCGATCGCCACCACGCGGGTGAAATTCGCCACGCCCGCCTTCATCGCGTTGTACGCCGCGATGCCGTAGTCGCCGAACAGGCCAGAGATCGACGCGGTGTTGACGATCGCCCCGCCGCCCTGGCGCAGCATGATCGGCAGCGCCGTGCGGGTCGCCTGCATCACCGCGGTCAGGCCGACCTGCAACGTGTAGTCCCACACACCCTGGTCCAGCTCGGCGACGCGCGCCATGCGCCGGCCCTGCAACGTTGAAGGCACGCCGAACGCATTGTTGTGCAGCACGTCGAGCCGGCCATAGGTTTCGACCGCACGGTCCAGCATCGCGTCGATTTCGCCCCGGTTCGTCATGTCGGCGGTGACTGCGATCGCCGTGCCGCCCGCTTCGGTGATCTCGGTCACGACCGACGCGGCGTTGTCGCCGTTCACATCGGCCACCACGACTTTCCCGCCGCGCTGCGCGAAGCCGATCGCGGTGGCACGGCCGATACCCGAGCCGGCGCCGGTCACGACGCAGACTTTCCCCTCGAAGCGCATCACGCCGCCTCCCGTCCCGCGCGGACTTCCTGCACCACCTCGAAGCCCTCGAACTCCGGATGACCGAGATACAGCGGACGGTTCTGCCCGGCGTTGCGATGTGCCAGGCGGAACGCCTCGGAGTTCGTCCAGGCCTCGAAGTCGGCCCGGCTGCGCCAGATCGTGTGCGACGAGAACAACGTGTGGTCGTCGCGTTCCGGTCCGCGCAGCAGGTGGAACACGACGAAGCCGGGCACGCCTTGCAGATGGGTGTCGCGGCTGGTCCAGACTTGCTCGAAGTCCGCTTCCGCGCCGCGCACGACCTTGAAGCGGTTCATCGCGATGAACATGATCTATCTCCTGGCGGTTCCAAGGCGGCAGGGTGAGACCAATTCCGTGCTGCTGGCAACGCGGACGGCACCAGACGGGCGGCTATCAGCGATAGACCTCGCGGCGATGACCGACGCGGAGCGTCAGCATGATCAACACGTTGTCCAGCCGTGTACAGATCACGCGCCAGTCGCCAACGCGGAGCCTGTCGCTGCCCCCGAGCGACGCCTTGACGTTCGCAGAGTCGCGGGGCGCGTAACCTGGCCAACCCTCGCGCGATCCGCACGCGCTCTTGGTCAGATCGCGAGCCTGTCGAGGCCAGCGGCGAAGACAGCGCGGCACGTCACCAGGCGCCCGTCGCCATTTCTCAGGCGTACTAGCGCCGTGTCCGTGGGTGCCTCACCGAATTTTGCCATGTCGCCTATTTGCGCCCCGTCAATGCAGTAAGGGTCAGGGTGCCAAGGGGCCGCCGATGCCAGAACCACAAGCTCAGGCATAGCGAGCTCCTCACAAGCCACCGGGAAGTCACCGGCGGGAGGGCAGGAAGCACACAGATCGCCACCCCTTGGCGCCTGCTCCTGCGCGCAACCTATATCAGCCATTAGATCGATGAATCAATGCATTAAAGTTATTACCTTACTTCTGACATTAGAAGAGTCGTCCAACACCCGCGAAACACCCATTTGGTCGCAGGGTCGGACCTGGTGCCCCTCACCCCTTCCGCCCATGCACGCGATGCCGGAACGCCAGAGCTTCGGCGACATGCACCCGGCCCACCACCGCGGCACCGGCCAGATCGGCGATGCTGCGGGCCACGCGCAGCACCCGCGTGTAGCCACGCGGCGACAGGCGCAGCTTGTCCATCGCCTGGCTTGCCAGCGCCTGCGCGTCCGGCGCCAGCCGGACCGCCGCCATGTCCACCTCGGCATTGCACAGCGGCCCCGCGGCGCCATAGCGCGCAAGCTGCGCACTCCGCGCCCGGGCCACCCGCGCCGCAACCGCTTCGCTGGCTTCCCCGGGTGGCGCCCGGGCAAGCTCCGCAGCCGAGGCCGGCTGCACCTCCACTGTCAGGTCGATGCGGTCCAGCACCGCGCCGCTGACCCGGTTCTGGTAGTCCTCGCCGCAGCGCGGTGCCCGGCCGCACTCGCGCGTCGCATCGCCGAGGAAGCCGCAGCGGCACGGGTTCATCGCCGCCACCAACTGGAAGCGTGCCGGATAGGTGATGTGCGCGGTGGCGCGCGATACCGTGGTGCGGCCGGTCTCCATCGGCTGGCGCAGCGAATCCAGCGCCGGGCGGGGAAACTCCGGCAGCTCGTCGAGGAACAGCACGCCGCGATGCGCCAGGCTGACCTCGCCCGGCCGCGCGCGCTGCCCGCCGCCGCTCAGTGCCGCCTGCGAGGCGGAGTGGTGCGGCTCGCGATACGGCGGGCGCATCACCAGGCGGCCCCCTGCCAGCAGGCCGGCGACGCTGTGGATCATGCTGACCTCCAGCGCCTCGCGCGGCGCCAGGTCGGGCAGCAATCCGGGCAGCCTGGCGGCAAGCATCGATTTGCCGGCGCCGGGGGAACCGATCAGCAACAGGTTGTGGCCGCCGGCGGCAGCGCTCTCCACCGCGCGGCGCGCAGTTTCCATGCCCTTCACATCGGCCAGGTCGGGGGCGCGGCCGGCCTCCGCCACGCCGGCCGGATCAGGCGGGGTCAGCACCTGGGTGCCGCGGAAGTGGTTGATCAGCGATAGCAGGTCGGCCGGCGCCAGCACCTCGATGCGCCCGGCCCAGGCCGCCTCGCCGCCCTGCCCCGCCGGGCAGATCAGTCCGAGATCGCGCGCCGAGGCGCCGATCGCCGCCGGCAGCACCCCGGCAACCGGGTTCAGCGAGCCGTCGAGCGACAGCTCACCCAGGGCGGCGTAGCCGGTGATCTCGTCGCGCGGCAGCACGTCCATCGCGGCCAGCACGCCAAGGGCCAGCGGCAGGTCGAAATGGCTGCCCTCCTTCAGCAGGTCGGCGGGCTTCAGGTTGATCAGGATGCGGCGCGGCGGCAGCGACAGGCCCATGGCGCTGAACGCGGCCCGCACCCGCTCGCGGGCCTCGCCGACCGCCTTGTCGGGCAGTCCGACCACCAGGAAGGCCGGCGTGCCACCGGAGATCTGCACCTGCACCTCGACCGGCACCGCCTCGATCCCCGAGAAGGCGAAGGTGTTGACCCGTGCCATCGAGTGGCTCGGGGCGGGTGTGCCGAAGGCGCGCATCGGGGGACCGGGCCGGTGAATGTTCCGGGCCATGCTGCGGCCGGATTGGTGAACAGGGAGGTAACGGCGGCGGATGATTCCTCCGCCGGACCGAACACCCTGCATCACGCTGCGTCGCCTCGACCCGATCCGCGGCGCATGTGGGCGGGCAATTCATCGCGGGTTTGTGGGCCTGCCGCAGCCCGCAAGGGGAGGGGGCAGAACGTTGCCTTCACAACCCCACGACGCGCGCCGCCATCGCACCGTAACGCGGCCCGGCGACGTTATCCGGCGCGAACAGCCGTTCGATCGCCGCCAGCGTTGCGGCGGACGGAGACAAACCCGCCGCCGCGGCGTTCTCCTCCAGCCGCTCGCGCCGGCTGCTGCTGACGATCGGCACCACGTCCTGCCCGCGCGACAGCAGCCAGGCCAGCGCGAGCTGCGCCGGCGTGCAGCCCTCCGCCGCCGCGATGCGCCGGAACTCCGCCAGCAGCGCCAGGTTGTGCCGCAGATTGTCGCCGGAAAAGCGTGGCATGCCGTGGCGGATGTCGCCGACCGGCGGCTCGGTGGTGATGGCACCGGCGAGGAAGCCGCGCCCCAGCGGGCTGTAGCCGACGAAGCCGATGCCGAGTTCGCGGCAGACGCCCAGCACCTCGGTCTCGACGTGGCGGGTCCACAACGAATATTCGATCTGCACCGCGCTCATCGGATGCACCGCATGGGCGCGCCGGATGGTTGCCGGCGCCGCCTCGGAAATCCCCAGGCAGCGCACTTTTCCCGCGCGCACGAGGTCGGCCATCGCGCCGACGGTGTCCTCGATCGGCACCGTCGGATCGACGCGGTGGATGTAATACAGGTCGATCGTGTCGATGTTCAGCCGCCGCAGGCTCGCCTCGCAAGCCTGCGCCACGTAGGCCGGCCGGCCGTCGGCCGTGGGCGTGCCGTCCGGCTTGCGCAGGTTGCCGAACTTGCTCGCCACCACATAGTCGTCGCGGCGGCCGGCGATCGCCTGCCCGACCAGCGTCTCGTTGGCGCCCTTGGCGTAGGCGTCGGAGGTATCGAGAAAGTCGATGCCGAGCGCCGCGGCGCGATGGATGATGCCAATGGCATCGGCTTCGGCCGGCGGGGTGCCATAGGCTTCGGTGAGCGTGAGGCAGCCAAGTCCGATGGCGGACACCTGAAGCTGGCCGAGATGACGACGCTGCATGTGATGATCTCGCGAGAAACCGCGGCCAGTGTGTCAGCGCGGTGCCTGTCCGGCCAGGGCGCGGCGACGTGCCGGCTGACCCATCACCGCGCGATGGACCGCCCTGCTCCGGTGTTTTGACGCTGCCGCTGCGTGGCCGCGGTAGCGGTGTCATTGCGCGTTGACCACCGGCCGCCGGCGGCCGCCGCGCTGGATGAAACCGCGGCGGCCGCGGCAGGGGGAGTTTGTTTCTTGCCCGCGACGCGCAGCCATCGCATGCGCAGGGTGCCGCGATATTCCGCGGAGATTGCCTCGCTTCGCGCGCCACGCCGGGGTTGGCCGCGGGGTCGCAGCCGGCAGGAGCATAACACGACATCGCCGCTGCGCCGGAGCACCGGTGCGCATCAGAGCGGGAAGGGCAGGCGACCCTCCCGATAGCCGTCGTGATCGAAATGCTGCTGGCCGGACTCCAGCAGGCCGGAGCGGATCTGGTCCGCCACGGCCGGGTTCTGCGTGAGGTACCAACGCTCATCGACCTTGATCGCGAACGGCAGACGCCCCTCGAAATAGCCATTGTGCACGAAATGGTCCTGCGCCGACCTCACCTTGCCGGCCTTGATCCCTTCGACCACGTCCGGGTATTTCGCGAGATACCAGGGCTCGTCGACCTCGATCACCGACAGCACCGCGCTGAGCATGCCGCGGAATTCCTCGTAGCTCGCGTTGACCGTCAACTCGCCCTTCTCATTGGCGATGTGCACCCGGGCCTTGATCTTATTGAATGGCGGCAGGTAGGTCACAATGGCGTTCCTGCAATGGCGACGTCCGGCGAGGCGGCGGCGCCGACGGTATCGCCGGAAGCCGGCAAACCGGACGTGGCGTCACACCTTGGCGTTGCGCTTGCGTCCCGCCTTGCGCGGCATGGATCGTTTCTGCCCAAGACCAATCTTCTTGGCCAGGGCGGATCGGGTCTTGGCATAATTCGCCGCTACCATCGGATAGGTCGAGGGCAGGCCCCAGCGCGCCCGATACTGATCCGGGGTCAGCTTGTGGTCGGTCATCAGATGCCGCTTCAGCATCTTCATCTTCTTGCCGTCTTCAAGACAGACGATGTAGTCGGCGAACACCGACTTGGTGGGCGGCACGGCCGCTTTCGGCTTGGCCGATTCCGCGGGTTCCTCGCCGACGCTGGCCAGCGTGCGGTACACCTCGCGGATCAGTTCCGGCAGCTTCTCCGGTTCCACCGTATTCTTCGCCACATGGGCACTGACGATCTGAGCTGTCAGTCCCAATACTGTATCAGTCGATTCAGCCATTGTCGTTTTGCCTTTGGTCAGCCCGATTCGTCAGTCGAACGCAATATCCTCAGGCGATCATAAATTATCCACAGGTTCAAGCAAGACGAAAAAAACTCCGCCGCCGGCCCGGGCCGGCGGCGGAGTTGCACAACAGATCGCGCTTCGCGCAGCGGTATGTTCAGGCCGACTGCAATTGCGCCTCGGCAAACTCGTAGTTGGCAATCTTGTCGAGCCAGTTTTGCAGGTAGTCCGGCCGGCGATTGCGGAAGTCCAGGTAGTAGCTGTGCTCCCACACATCGCAACCCAGCAGCACCTTGCCCTCATTGGTGGCGAGCGGGTTGGAGCCGTTCGGCGTCTTGGTCACCTTCAACTTGCCGTCCGAGCCCACCACCAGCCAGGCCCAGCCGGAGCCGAACTGGCTGACGCCGGCCGCCTTGAACGCGTCCTTGAACTGCGCCACGCCGCCCAGGTCCTCGTTGATCTTCTTCTCCAGCGCGCCCGGGATGCTGCCGCCCTTCGGGCTCATGCACTGCCAGAACACGATGTGGTTCCAATGCTGCCCGGCATTGTTGAACACCGGTCCGCCGGCGGCGGCCGTCGCCTTGACGATGTCCTCGAGCGACTTGCCCTGCAGCGACGCGTCCTTCTCGACGAAGCCGTTCAGCGCCGTGACATAGGCCTGATGGTGCTTGCCGTGGTGCAGGTCGAGCGTTTCCTCGCACATGCCCTGCGCCGCGAGAGCCGTCTTGGAGTAGGGCAGGGTTGGTAGTTCGAAAGCCATTGGCATCCTCCGCCGGGTTGCAGTGAAGCATTGGGGTTCGACGAGGCCGCTCGACCGGCCGGGCGAACGCGGCGCCGTTCATTGTCGGTGCCGACGCGGCGCAGGATACAGCCCCGCCCCCGCCGCGCAAGCGAGGCGCCCCGGCCAGGCAGGGCGCCTCGCTTGCGACGCAGGCTGTGGCAGCCGCGGCGCTTGACCCGCCGCAGCCAGACCTGCCCAACTCCGCTCGGATCAGGAGCCACGCGATGAGCCAGGACAAGCCCGACGCAGCGCAGGCGGTGCGCCAGACCAACCAGTCGTTCTTCTTCGAGTCAGACATCTTTGCCGCGGGCCGCCTCCTGCCGCGCCGGGAGCGGCCGGGCGGCGTGGTGCACGAAGCGGCGCGCGCCATTCCGGTATTGCGCGACTGTGACGTGCTCGTGGTGGGCGGCGGACCTTCGGGCACCGCGGCCGCGGTGGCGGCGGCGCGCACCGGCGCCGATGTCGCGCTGCTGGAGCGCTACAACCACCTCGGTGGCCTCTCCACCGGCGGTCTCGTCATCTGGATCGACCGCATGACCGACTGGAGCGGCATGCCGGTGATCCGCGGCATCGCCAGCGACTTGCTCGATCGGCTGCCGAAGGACGCCGTCGCCGGGCCGCCGCGTGGATCATGGGGCAGCGCCGACGCCGCGACCGCCGCTTACTGGCGCGAGCGCACCGCCGCCTATCACGGCATCGTGACCTGGTCGCCGACCATCGACCCGGAGCGCCTGAAGCTCGCCAGTCAGGAACTGGTGCTGGAGAGCGGCGTGCACCTGCTGTTGCACGGCATGGGCACCGCGCCGATCCTTGCGGATGGCGCCGTGGCGGGCGTGGTGTTCGAGAGCAAGGAAGGCCGGCTGGCAATCCGCGCGCGCGTCACGGTGGACTGCACCGGCGACGGCGACATCTTCGGCCGTGCCGGAGCGGGCGCCGAGACCGACATCGAGCAGCGCGACATCCACCACTGCATGAACACCGCCTGGATCTGGGCGGGCTGCGACATGAGCCGCTGGATCGCCTTCAAGACCGGCGACGCGGCGGGCTTTTCCGCCTTCATGGAGCGTGGGCGCTCGCTGTGCGGCGGGCTGTTCGAGCGGCCGTTCGTGTCCTGGCGCAGCGACGTCGCGCTGTTCATGGGGCCGCGGCTGTCGGGCTATTCTGCGGTCGATATCCAGGACCTGACCGAGGTGGAAGTACGCTCGCACCGGCTGATGGCGCAGCACCTCGAGGTGTATCGCGCGCATGCGCCGGGATTCGAGAACGCGTTCCTGATGCTGTCGGCGCCGCAGATTGGCGTGCGGCATTCGCGGCGCCTGCCCGGCGTGGCGCGCGTGACTCGCGAGCAATGGAGCGATGCGACGCCCCATGCCGATGAGATCGGCGTGTCGCCCTCGCTGTCGCCGAAGCTGCCGCCGGTGTCGGTACCATATGGTTGCCTGGTGCCGCGCTCGCTGGACGGTCTGCTGGTGGCGGGGCGGCATGTTTCGTGCGACGCGGCCAGCCACTCGTTTCTGCGGGAGATTCCGCAATGCTGGTTGACCGGCCAGGCCGCCGGCGCCGCGGCGGGCCTGGCGGCACGGCTCGGTGTCCAGCCACGCGCGGTGCCGATCAGGCCGTTGCAGGCGGAACTGCTGCGGCAGGGCGCATTCGTCCGGCTGCCAGCCGAGGCGCCGGCGTAGGGAGGCGACAATGCAACTCGGGATTCATCTGCCGCATGCCGGCGAGCAAGCCACGCCGGCGCTGATCCGGCGCTATGCGATCCGTGCCGAGGCACTGGGCTTCAGCGATGTCTGGGTCAGCGAGCATATCATCGTGCCGCGCCGGCAGTTTCCGCGCTCGCCGCTGTTCTACGATCCGGTGGTGACGCTGAGCTGGGTCGCCGCGGTGACCGAACGCGTGCGTCTTGGCACGTCCGTCCTGGTGCTGCCGATGCGCCATCCGCTGCCGCTGGCGAAGGAGCTGGCGACGCTGCACAACCTCTCCGACGGGCGGCTGATCCTGGGTGCCGGCGTGGGCTGGCTGGAGCCGGAGTTCGCCGCGTTGGGCGCGCCGTTCCATGAGCGCGGGCGGCGTATGGACGAGGGTATCGCGATGATGCGCGCGGTGTGGTCGCAGGACCCGGTGACGTTCAAGCCGAAATACATCCCGGCCGAGATCGCCGACATGACGATGTTGCCGCTGCCGGTCAGTCCCATTCCGCTGTGGATCGGCGGCAGCTCGGAGGCGGCGCTGCGGCGCACGATCCGCCTCGCCGATGGCTGGCACGGCAGCCGCGAGACGCCGGAGCAAGCGGCACCCATCGTGCGGCGGTTGCGTGCCGAGCGGCCGGAAGCGGGTTTCACCGTATCGCTGCGAATGCAATGGAATGGGCGCGACCAGGGGGAACTGCGCGACCGGCTTGCGGCGTACCAGGCCGCCGGTGTGCAGCACGTCCTGGTCGCGCCGGAGAATCGCGAAGTGGATGATTGGGACGCGGTGATCGAGGGAGCAGGGCGGCTGGTCGATGGTTAGGGCTCGCCGAGGAACAACCGCGTCGGACGCGGCACGGTCGATACCCGCTGCGTCAAGGCGGGCGAAGGCGCGCTGTCCGCGACTTGCCTGCACATCACCAGCCGAGACCGATCGCGAGCCTGCTTGGATCGTGCTGGTTGGCGAACGCGTGGCACTGCCCAAGGCGGTAAGCTTGAACCGGCCAGCACGCGAGAAAGCCACCCCAATCAGGCCATGCCAGGTCTTCCGGCGTTCGTCAGTTCGGCAAACCAGGTAGCAGGGGCAAAGCCCCGGGGTTCCTCCGTGCATCCGCCGGCCTTGCCCGGTCGGCGCCTCACGCTTGCGTGTCATGCCGATCCGCCCCACCTCCCGCGACATGGATGAGACGCTCGTCGCACTGGTGCGCCAGCACGATCCGGACCGCTTCCTCACCGCCCTGTTCGCACCACCCGAACAACGCGACGCCTTGCTCGCGCTGTACGCGTTCAATCATGAACTGGCGCGCGCGCGCGAGGTTGCGACGGAGCCGACGCTGGCGCTGATCCGCCTGCAATGGTGGCGCGAGGTCGTCGACGGTGCCGTGCGCCGTCATGCGGTTGCCACGCCGCTGGCCGCCGCCATCGACGACGGCAAGCTGCAACGCGCCGACCTGCACGCCATCATCGACGCGCGGGAGATCGAGGCGGAGCCGGAGATCGCCACATTCGCCGACTGGCGCGCCTACGTGCTGGCCGGCGCCGGCGGCATCGCGGTTGCCGCGGCGCGTTTGCTCGGCGCGCCGGAGCCGGACGCGTTGCGGCCACTCGGCGCCGCCTATGGCGTCGCCGGCTCGCTGCGCAGCGTGTCACTGCTGGCGGCGCACGGACGCTGCCTGCTGCCGGCCGACCTGCTGGCTGCCCAGGGTGCGTCGGTGGCGGCGGCGATCGCCGCGCCGGATGCTGCCCCCGTGCGCGCGGTGCAGATGCGGCTGGCTGACGAAGGCCGGGCGCTGTTGCGGCAGGGCAGGGGGGCGCCGCTCCCGCGCGGTGCGATCGCAGCCGCGCTGCCCGCGGTGTTGGCGCGACGCGACCTGGCGCGTTGGCCGCGCCTGGCGCCGCCGCAGCGCGGCATCGGCGACCGTATGGCCGTGACCATTGCTGGATTTCGCCGGCGGCTTTAGCGTAAATGTGCCGGCGCGATCACCAAGATTCCCATCGTGATGCTAACCCTGTCGCAACAGTACGCCGATATTGGCAGCAAAACATCACGACCGGCGTTCGGCATGCGGCGAAGCATGTACGCACCGTGAGTATTTCTGACCATGCTTATCGTGCCGATGCTGGGCTGGGCCACGGGTCAGGCGACGCAAGATGCGGCGACGGCGGCAGCGCTCATGCTCACCGCCGATCTCCGATCAGTCGAACCCCGCAACGCGTTCGCCGCGTTCGATGTCAAGGACGGGCCCTGGCGCGACCGTGATCTCTACGTGGCGGTGCAGGTTTCACATGGCGTTCTGGTGGCGCACGGCAGCCCCCCCTCCGCCTGATCGGCAGGTCCGCGCCGGAATGCAAGGACGTGGACGGCAAGCCGTCCAATCGCGAAATCCCGGCGGGCAAGGATGTCGGCTGGGTGAACTTCATATGGCAGAATCCGCTGCCCTGTCAGATCAAACCGCAACCGTATACGAAATCCGGGCCGGCGACGGTGTCGTCGGCGTTGGCGCGTATGCCGCATGAGCAAAACACACCGATTCTTAACCCTTCATCGTTAGCAATCGGTGCCGCCCCTCGCAGGAGACTGCATGATGAAACGACGACTGCTCTCGCTGACGCTCGCCGCCTCGGTGCTGCTTCCCCTGGCCGTACGCGCGGCCGATCAGGCGACGCCGGACGAAGCCAAGGCAATGGCTATCAAGGCCGCGGAGTACCTGAAATCGGTCGGCCCCGACAAGGCGCTTCCGGAGTTCAACGCCAAGGATGGCCCATGGCACGACCGTGACCTGTTCGTTGCCGTCATCGATTCCAAAGGTGTCATGGTGGCGCATGGCAGCAATCCCGGGCTGATCGGGCGCAACGTGCTCGAGCTGAAGGATGTCGAAGGCAAGCCGTTCAATCGCGAATGGGTGTCGGTCCCGGATGCCGGATGGGTCACCTTCAAATGGCGGAATCTCCAAACCAATGCGATTGAACCAAAGACCTGCTACGTCATCCATGTCGGCGACGATTACGTCGGTGTCGGCGCCTACGTGAAGAGCTGACGCTCCGATTCCGGCTTTGACTGTCGGTAGGCGAGGCAGCACCTCGCCTCCGGCGCAAATGACGTGAGATCACTTATGAACCTGCACGGCCTGCTGAACAACGCTTCGATCACCGCCAAGTCGCTGATATCCGCGTTGATCGGCGCGCTCGTTCTGATCGGCGTGGCGGGTCTGTCTATCTCGGGATTCATCCAGATCGCCTCTGCGAATCAACAGCGAAGCGCCGCGGTCGGCCTGATGAGCCAGGCGCGTGATGCGTGGATCGGTCTGACGCGCGGCCAGGCCGCGCTGTATCGGGCGATCAACCTCAAGTCGCAGAATGTCGAGGTGCCGATCATCCGCGTGGCGAAAAACGACGCGGTCCAGTCAATCGGCCGCGCCAAGCAGTCGCTGGCTTCGTTGTCCATGTCCGGTCTGCCGATCGATCCGCAGCTTGCCACGAAGGCGGCCAAGGCGGTTGGCGATTATGCCAACGCCGCAGACCAGGCCGTATCCTTTGTCGAGGAGGATGCATTCAACGCCAGCATGTTCATGACCGACGCCGAGCAAAAATTCGTGGTCGCGCAGCAGGAGGTCTCCACGCTGGTCGCTGCGGCGATCGGGTTGGAGAACACACTGGACCGGCAGACGACCGCCCTGCTGCACGCCCGTCTGCTTGCCATCGCGATCGGCGCCGGGGCGGCGGTTTTGCTTTCGGTGGGGCTTTCCACCTTGTTCAGCCGGTTGATCGCCCGCCCGATCGTGGCAATGACCGCGGCGATGCACCGCGTCGCCGCGGGCGATCTGGACGCCGAGGTTCCCGCGCTCCACCACAAGGACGAAGTCGGCCAGATGGCGCAGGCAATGCTGGTTTTCCGCGAGAATGCGCGGCGGGCGCGCGCACTGCAAGCGGCGGCTGACGCGGCGAATGCAGTCAAGGCGCGCCACCAGGCGGCGTTGGATCGGCACACGCAGGAATTTGGCACCTCGGCCGCCGGCGTAATGGCGAGCCTGGCCCGCTCGGCGGAGACCCTGCGCAAAACCGCGGCGGAGATGACCGAGGCCGCGCACCAGACGCGTGCCAGTGCGGCGCGCGCCGCCGACGGTTCCGCCACCTCCACCAGCAATCTTGCCGCGGTGGCCGCCGCGGCCGAGGAAATGTCTGCCAGCATCAACGAGATCAGCCAGCAGGTATCGCGCGTGACCCAGGCGGTGGAGGCAGCGGTGGCGTGCGCTTCGACCACCGATGCCAAAGTGGGCGGCATGGCGGCCGCGGCCGATCGCGTCGGCGACGTCGCGCGGCTGATCACCGACATAGCCGGACGCACCAATCTGCTCGCGCTGAACGCGACGATCGAAGCGGCGCGCGCCGGCGAGGCCGGCAAGGGTTTCGCCGTGGTCGCCAACGAGGTGAAGGCGCTGGCCACCCAGACCGCCAGGGCAACCGAGGAAATCTCCACCCAGATCACCGCCATCCGTTCGGCGACCGGCGAAGCCGTGACCGCCGTGCGTGCGGTGAGCGCGGCGATCGGCGAGGTGAGCGAGGTCGCGACGGCAATCGCCGCCGCGGTGGAGGAACAAGCCGCGGCGACCCGCGATATCGCGGCCAGCGTGCAGACGGTCACCGCCGCGACCCACGAATCCACCAGGGCGGTACAGGAGGTCTCGGCGATCTCCGAGAGCACGGATGCGGCCAGCGCCATGGTGATGGCGGGCGCCGATGAAGTCGGACATGAGGCGGAGACGATGCGCGACAAGGTGACCCAGTTCCTGCGGGCGATGACCAGCACTGACGATGCGGACCGCCGCAGGGCGGCGGGGTAGAGCGTTTTCAGTCAGGCCGGAATTGCTCGAGTAGGGTGGTCCCGAAGCGGCGGTCCCGCGGCCAACCCGGTCATGGCGCGCGGAGCGACGCAATCTTCCGCGGGCATTGGTCGGACATCCGGGGGGAGATTGCGTCGC
>JBEKNT010000111.1:0-17613 GCA_049522565.1 Acetobacteraceae bacterium | reverse complement strand
CGGGCGTAGCGGGCCCGGGCCTCCGGCGTGTCGTCGATCGGCGGTGGCAGCGAGGCGCGCAGGGTTTCGGCGGCGACCAGGTGGATCTCCCGCTGGAGCCGGAGGTCGGGGTCGGCTGGTGGTGGTGGTGGTGGTGATTGGCTGTCCATGCCGGTTAGATACAGTTAGTTAGACACAATGTCAAGAGGGAAATGCCGAGGCGGCGTGACTGGCGGGGCGTCGCGGCTTTGACGCGGTGGGCCGAGCGGCGGCCGGGGCGCCGGGAACGGCCGCACCGCCGGTAAGGGGGTGTCGTCCGCGCGCAAGCCATGACCACCCGGGCGACAGCGTTCGGGTCCCGGCAGGGAAGCAAATGGAACCGCAGAGGCACGCAGATGTACCGCGGGTCCGCAACGACTGCGGGCCATGGGTCGTGGGTCAGTTCGAATGGGTGCAAGGGTCGGATGCGACGGTTTATGCCAGTGGACAGGCTATTGCCGTTTTGGCTGGAGAGCAGACATTCGTCCGTTGCGTACCGAGGACTTCCAGGCCACAGAGGGCCTGCTGGAGCGGCGGGGCCGTACCCGAAAACAGATGGTTTTGCGTACGGTCAAGCCGCTTGTAGAAGCCACGGTGGAAAGCCAGCTTTCAGCGAGGGGGATTTCTGAACAGGACCGGATGTACCTGCGGATCGGTTGGCGCAAATTGGCGACCGTCGTTTCCCTCGATCATAGGGATATGCAATCTGGCACCCGTGGTGGTATGCAAAGAAACGAAACCATGGCCGATGGGACAGCCGCCTGGCGTAAACATTCCCGCAATGATGGGGTGTCGAGGTCGGAAACTATTCGTTGGAAATCATGACGACGAGGAACATGGGTGCTGCCGGGCAGTTCAAGGCGGAGGGCCTCATTGCCATCTTTCTGTATAGATGGGGTGGCTACTGGCGCTACCTGGTGAAGCCTGGGATTTATGGCATCCACTACTCTTCATTCGTTGCATGGGCCGTTCTGGTGATCGGTACGCTCCTTGCATTGATACGCCCGCTGATTCCGTACGATAGTTGGTGGTACCACTTGCCGTTTAGCAGTTATTTGTTCGACATTGGCGGTGGCCCTGCGAGTTTCCGTTTCGATTCGCTGGTAACCGAGCGCTGGCTTGGCTTTCCGAAAGCGTGGGAATGGGTGGGCGGCTTTGCATGGGCCGTTAGTGGGTCGCTCCACGCCGTTATAATTCCGCAAATTATTTTGTGTTTCGCATACTTTTATTATCTTTCCCGAGCCATGGTCGTGCCGATTGCATGGCTTATCCTCGGGTTTTTCGCTTCACCCATGTTGCTAATTCATTTCGAGGCGATCTATGGCGATTTACCGGCAGCCCTCTGCATCGCCTTGGGCTTTTTCCTGCTTCTTGAGGTGGCGACGTATGCACGTATCCCGGACAGGCCGTTTCCCTGGATACGGGCCGCCTGCGCTGTCGTCGCCTTGGGTCTCGCAGGTAATATCAAGTATCAGGCGTTCCTGGCCGGGATGTGCGTCACGGCCATCGTTGCTGTGCTTTGTCTGGGAGCTTCAGGCACCCCGCGCCGATCCCGCGCCTTCCTTCTGATCGTACTGATGAGCGCCAATGCCCTGGCGAGCACGACGATCCTGATGAACTATGTGCGGTACGGCAATCCTTTCTATCCGCTAAGCGTCAGCTTGTTTGGCCGCAGCCTGTTCACCGGGCCTGAGAGTCCGGAGTTGGGTGCAACCTACCCTACCTACCTGTTGGCCGGTTCCCATGAGGTCAGTTTTCCAGAGCCAGTGAATTTCATCCTCTCTGCGACCGAACTCGACTGGACGATGCGCGGCGTCGCGCCATGGTACAACATTGATAGCGTGACGGGATGGACACCCCGGCGCGGTGCACCGAGCCGAACTGGAGGATGGGGCGGAGTGTTGGTCCTGCTGAGCGCATCCTTGCTCACACTTCAGGCGTGTCGTTTGCGTCGCGAGACCGATCGGCATCAGCGGCTTCTGGTTATCGCCGCCCTGTCGCTGGTAGTCCTCACCGCTTGCATGCCGCGTTCACACGAACTGCGTTACTGGCTTTACCTGCCTTTGGTGGTCCTGCCGGTTACTCTGCGGTTTCTGTCCCGGACGCGTTACCGTGAAGTTGTGCCTGGCGTGCTGACGGCGCTTATGGCTTACGGCGTCATACAAGCCGTCCTCTCGCCAAAATCAGAACTGCTTACCCCCCATGCGGTTTCCATGGCGACATTGCGGACCGCAGTGCCCCCAGCAATCGCGCAGGTGCTACGCGAGACTGGCCGATACTGCGATCCCGCCAACGATGGTCTGTTCCGTTACAGCCAGGCCGTTACGGGCGTGCATGGCCTGCTGTCTCGCGATGCCAAGGATTGTCAGTGACGCCGCCAATGTGGCACGAGGAGTCTGCTGCTTGGAGCGACCTCAGGTGTCGATCCGGCATCGAGAGGCCAAGCTCACCAAGACGAAACCTCAAGCCCACGCCTGGTGCCACTGAGCGATGCCGCGAGAGGCACACTGGTCGGCACACCTCGGCACGTCATCTCGTACCTGTTCTGGCATGATGATGGCATCAAGCACACGGCCTTTTGCCAACAGCTTTGACCTGATCGCCCGCCGAGCCGGAGTGCCGTTCCCCTGCGACGGTTTGCGCCAAGCCTTCGCTCGCGATTCTCTGCCCAGCCTGCGAGGTTGTGACCACGTCGACCGGGCTGACTTCCCCAACCAATTCCCCCGGTCATGGTGGTTCAGGTGGTCGCACTGTGCTGAGGCCGTGCGTGAGTTTGCGGGGGGCTGGGTCCGCTTCGGGTCGAAGCCGGCGGTAGCCGCGGCGATCACCCTACCGCCGCAATGGGTCGATGCCGCCGGTTCAGGCCAGGCGACCCGGCAACCGCTGCTGTGGCTCGGCAGGTGGCGTGCAAACCGACCCACGACCGGGCCGCGCGATGATGCTGCGGCGTGTCAACGAAATCGGACGGGTCCATTGTCGCGCACCCACCACAGCGGCCGGAACCAGCCCGCAGGTCCAGCCAACGCGCCACCCGCTGCGTGCGGATCGCACGCAACAACCGATCGCCGTCCGCGGCCGCGCCCGATAGGCCGCAACGCCCTCGCCGCGCCGATCGGGGCGCCGGGTCAGCGTGCCACCCGGGCGGGACGGCCTGCCGCGCCGCTCAGCCCGCCGTGATGCGATCCACCTCCGCCAGTTCCTCCGCCGAAAGCTGCCACCCCCCGGCCTTCACATTCTGCTCCAACTGCTCCGGCCGCGTCGCGCCGGCGATCACGCTGGCGACCGGCGCCTGCGCCAGCAGCCAACTGAACGCGAGTTCCAGCAGCGTATGGCCCCGCTGTTCGGCGAAATCGCCCAGCCGCTCCGCCACCGGCCAGTTGCGTTCGGTCAAATAACGATCCGCCAGCCGCGCCGTGTTGGCCAGCCGCGTGCCGGACGGCAGCGGCGCGTTGCGCCGGTATTTGCCGGTCAGCACGCCGCTCGCCAGCGGAAAGAACGGCAGCAGCCCCAGGCCGTATTGCAGCATCGCCGGCCGCAGCTGCGGCTCCACCACGTTGCGTACCAGCAGCGAATACTCGTCCTGGCACGAAACGAAAGCGTGCAGCCCGTTCGCCTTGGCGGTCCATTGTGCTTCCACCACCTGCCAGGCGGGGAAATTCGAGCACCCGATATAGCGCGCCTTGCCCTGCCGTACCAGGTCGTCGAGCGCCCGCAGCGTCTCCTCGATCGGCGTGCGCGGATCGGGCGCGTGGATCTGCAACAGGTCGAGCCAGTCGGTGCGCAGCCGGCGCAGGCTGTCTTCCACCGCCTGCATGATATAGCGGCGCGACCCGCCGACCTTCACCCCGGCATCGTCCATCGCCATGCCGAACTTGCTGGCCAGCACGATGCGCTTGCGTTCGTCGCCGCCGAGCACTTGGCCCATCTCGGTTTCCGATCCGCCGCGGTTGCCATAGACGTCGGCGGTGTCGAACAGGGTGATGCCGAGATCGAGCGCCTTGTGGATCACCTTGCGCGTGCCCGCGAGATCGATCCGGCCGCCGAAGTTGTTGCAGCCCAGCCCGATCGCCGAGACGCGCAGGCCGGAACGGCCAAGATTGCGGATTTCCATGGCCGGGTGTGCCCCTTGGTGTGTGGCACCCAGCCTGCCGCGCGCCGCCGCTTGCGTCAAAGCGGCGGCCGATCTCGCCCCCCCGAGACCAGTTTGCGGGCTCTGGCCCAAGCCACGCCGGGCGGCTTTGCCCGCGGCAAGGCCTCCGGCCTTCGTGCGGTTCTGCCGATCGTCCGGGCGCATCGGCACGCCGCCCTTGTGTCGGGTCGCGGCTCTTCGTAGTTTGCAACGACGGAGAGCGGGGGAGGGGTGTCCATGCGGCTGCGCCATGTGGTCCTGGTGGTGTTGGCTTGCCTGGCCGGCGCATCCGCCGCGCGCGCGGACGACATTTCGGACCAGATCGACAAGGCATCCGCCGCGTGGCGCGCGCATGACAGCCAGGCTGCCATCGCCGCACTGGAGGCCGCGGCAAGCCTGCTGCACCAGGCACGCGCCGACGCCCTGAAGACCCTGCTCCCGCTGCCGCCGCCCGGCTGGACCGCGGATCAGGCCGAGACCAGCGCGGTCAGTGCCGCGATGCTCGGGGGCGGCACCTCGGCGAGCCGCACCTACCACAACGGCGCGCAACGCGTTCAGGTGCAGATCACCACCGACAGCCCGATGTTGATGGGCATGGCGGCGCTGCTCAGCAGCCCGATGGCCGCCGCGTCCGGGGTGAAGACCGTGACGGTTGGCGGCCGGCCGATGTCCTATACCGAAAGCGACAACAGCTTCATGACGCTGGTCGGCGAAAAGGTCATGGTGAAGGTTGACGGCAACAAGGAAACGCCGGAACCGACATTGCGCAGCTTCGTCGCTTCGATCGACTTCAGCGCGGTGGAGAAGGCGGCGCACTGATAACCGTTCTCCGGCCCCCGCGCCGCCGCCGGCTCGGAATTCCGCAAGTTTTCAACACGGAGACGTGGCGGAGCCACGCAGCGCCACGGAGGCATGATCAATGCGTGCCCGGCGACATCTTCGCGCCTGCGCACGTGTAGCAGTCCTCCCGTGGCTCTCGACGCTTCTCCGTGTTAAAATCTTGCAACTGCTGCCATCGGCACACAACATCAGGAGGAAACCATGCTACGGATTCACGGCTCCGCGCGCTCGCGCGCCATCCGAACCTTGTGGATGGCCGGGGAACTTGGACTGGCCTACGAGCATGACGACCTGCTGCCGCGCTCGCCCGGGACGCGGACGCCCGCGTATCTGGCGCTCAATCCCAACGCCCGTGTGCCGACCATCGAGGACGACGGTTTCGTCCTGACGGAATCGATGGCGATCAATCTCTATCTCGCGAAGAAACACGCCAGTCCGTTGTATCCCGCCGATCCGCACGACGAGGCGCTGTGCTGGCAGTGGAGTTTTTGGGAAGTCGATCGGCTCGACCGGCAGATCGTCACCTATGCCAATCATACCTCCGCGCTGCCCGAGGCGGAGCGCCAGCCCGCCGTCGCCGAGGCGGCCTGGGCGGAGGTGGTGCCGGCCCTCGATGTGCTGGAGGGTGCGCTGCGGCGTTCCGCCTGGCTGGTGGGCAACGCGTTCAGCGTCGCCGACCTGAACGTCGCCGCGGCCTTGTATCGCGGGTTGAGCATGGATCTCGGTCGTTGGCCGCGCGTGACCGAATGGTTGCGGCAATGCTGGCTGCGTCCCGCGGCGCAACACGCGCGATCGATGCGCGAAGGTTAGTACGAGAGGGAGGGCAGGACAATGAGCGACACGCCAACATTCGGACGCTACGCCGAAATCCCGGTGGACAAGATGACGCCGGAGCAACAGGGCGGTTACGACTTTCTTGTAGCGGGGCGTGGGCGGTTGCCGGGGCCGTACAAGGTCTGGGTGCATAATCCGAAGCTCGTGCATGCGGCGGCGCCGCTGGGCGAGCATTTCACCCCCGACCAGTCGTCGCTGACGGAGCGCGAACGCGAGATCGCCGTGCTGGTGATCACCAGCAAGTGGCACTCGGCCTATCCGAACGCCGCGCACGAGAAACGCGGCAAGGAGGTTGGGCTACCGCATGCGGCGGTGGAGGCGATCGTCGCCGGACTGCCGACATCGTTCGCCGACAAGCGAGAGCAGATGGTGTACGAGGTGGCAATGGCGCTTGCCGGCGAACGGCTGGTGCCGCAGGGGTTGTACGACCGCGCGGTGGCCGTGCTCGGGCATGTCAGCATCACCGACATGATCGTGCTGATGGGTTATTACACCTGCGTGTCGCTGACGATGAACTTCTACGCGGTGCCGCCGGGCAGCCCCGGCATGGCCCGATAAAAACCTCTCCCGCGCTGCGCGCGGGAGAGGTCGCGGCGCGAGAGCGCCGAGGGTGATCGGGTCGGCACGCTGCGTCCTTCTACCGGGCGCACGCGGCACCCTCACCCGCGCCGCTGCTGCGTCTCGACCTCTCCCGCCCCAGAAGGGAGAGGTTCGCGCAACGCCTACTCGGCGGCTGCCTGCACCGGCGACGGCTGCGCGGTCTCCGCCAGCAACGCGGCAGCCTGCTTTGCCACCACCGTCCCTTCGAAGAATTTCGGGTTCTGCGTGCCCCACAACCGCACCGAATTGGCGAAGGTGAAGTCGCGGAAATTGTCCTCCGTCAGCAGCCCGTGCTCTACCAGCTCAAAGGCCTCCGGTAGTGGGTCGCGCATGTCGATCACGTCGAAATGCCCGATGTCGGAACTATAGATCGCGTTGATCTGCGCGCCGAACGGATTGCCCTTGCTGAACGCCCAGGCGTTGGTGCGGTCGTCCGCCTCGCAGCCGAAATAGAACGGCGTGATGAACAGGTCGCGCCAGTCCTCCTTGCGGGTGATCTTGCAGGCCGCGAAGTCGTCGAGTTCGTCCAGCCCGCCGGTCAACTGCGCCAGCTCCGGGTCGGGCCAGCCATCCTGCTGGCGCAGCACCGCGGCCATGTCGTCATAGCCGTGCTTCTCGACCAGGCTCATCAGCAGGGAACGATCGAGCTTCTTCGGATCCATGTGCTCCAGCGCCTTGCGGTTGCGCCGTTCCCAATGTTCGAGCAGATCGCCGAAGAATTGGCAGCCCCAGCCGACGCCGCCTTCCAGGAAGGCGAACCGCAGCTTGGGAAAGCGCCGCGTTACGCCACCCAGGAAGATCCCCTTGGCGACGGCGTGGCCGGCGGCGGCGAAATGCCCGATGTGGTTGTAGACGAAGTTGGTCGGCGACAGCCGCAGGCCCTGGTTGTTGCCGCTGCTATGGAAGGTCGGTGCGATGCCGAGTTCTTCGCACTTCGCCCACACCGGGTCGTAGTTGTAGTCGCTGTCGATCCCCAGCACGTCGTACCACACCGCGAGCCGCGCGGTGTCCGGATCGGTCGGCGTGACCGAGGCCACGCGGCGCGCCATGCCGCTGCCGAACATGCCGGCCTTCGCGCCGAGTTGTTTCGTGGCGTATTCCAGTTCCGCGATCGCCTCGTCCGGCGTGTGCATCGGGATGATCGCGGCCGGCGTCATGCGGTCGCCAAGGTCGCGGAAATACTCCGCCGACACGATGTTGTAGGCGCGGATGACGGCGCGGCGCGTCGCGTCGTCATGGATGCGCGGCAGGCGCAGCCCCGCGGTGGGATAGATGATGGCGAAGTCGGTGCCGAACTCGTCAAGCCGCTCGTACAGCATCCGCGGCATCATCGCCGTGGCGCGGTCGAGCGTGTTCTCGGTCTGCCGCGTCCAGAAGCCCGGCTGCGCGATGCGGCGGCGGCGCCGTTCGGCGACCGACATGGTCAGCGCGTCGCGCGTGGTCTTCATGGCGGCGAGGAACCCGTCCGCCGCCTTGTCACCACCGACCTTGCGCATTCTCTCGCTGAACACCGGTTCGTATTCGACCCAGTGTCCGTCACCATCTATAACAGGGTGTTTGAGGCGGGCATGGATCTGCGCAGGACTCTGATGGCCATGGGCGCTCATGTTTGCTTCCTCCCGGGGATGACGGTTGCTTCCGACACGATATTTGCCAGAAGGCTAAGACCGGCGGGGGAGGCGAGTCAAACAATCCGGATGCGTCCGCGACGCCGTGGCATGGGCGTTACTGCGGCGTTATTATGACAGCGGTACTGACTGGAATGGAACCTCTCCCGCGCAGCGGGAGAGGTTACTTACGGCGCATCCGGCGGTACAGCCCCCAAAGGAACCCGCCCGCACCTTGCGGCATGACGAACATCATCGCGATCAGGATCACGCCATACACCGCACCCGGCGCCGCCTTCGACACCTGGTCCGCAATGTTCGGGATGAACTGGATGAATATCGCGCCGATGATGGTGCCGCCGATCGACGCCGCACCGCCGACCACCAGGCCGACGAACAGGAAGATCGACACGAACACGCCGAAACTGTCGGGCGCCACGAACTGTATCGCGATCGCGCCGAGCGAGCCGGCGATGCCGGTGAACATCGCACTCACCGCGAACGTCCGGGTCTTCAGCATCGCCAGGTTGATGCCCATCGCCTCGGCCGCCAGCGCGTGATCGCGCACCGCCATCATCGCACGCCCGATGCGGCCGCGCACCAGGTTCCAGGCAATCGCGAACATCACGCAGGCGATCGCCAGCGTGAACAGATACAGCCACTGGTCGCCGGAGAGCGGCAGGCCGAACGGCGCATCGGGCTTGTCGATCACCAGGCCCTGCACGCCGCCGGTCCAATCCTCGACCGACTTGTGCTTCAGCAATTGCGGTACGGCGATCGCCAGCGAGAAGGTGGTCAGCGCGAGGTACAGCCCACCCAGGCGCAGTGCCGGCAAGCCGATCAGGAAGCCGACCGCGGCGCAGATCACCGCCGACACCGGCAGCGTCGCCCAATACGGCACGTCGAAATTCGACATGAGAATGGCGGTGGTATAGGCGCCGATCGCGTAGAATGCGCCGTGCCCCAGCGAAATCTGGCCGTTGAAGCCGGTGAGCAATGACAGGCCGAGAATGGCGATCGCGTAAACCACCACCATGGTGAGCTGGAACAGATGATAACCGCTGAACAGCGTGGTGGGGACCGCGGCCACCACGATGACGGCCAGCGCAACGCCCCAAAAGCCGGGCGTGATCGCCGGCCGTGCCACCGCATGCCGCCCCATCGTCGCTTCGATCGCTCCCTGGTTCGCCATCGCTACACCCTGCTCTGCACGGCCCGGCCCATCAGGCCGGTCGGTTTTACCACCAGCACGACAACGATAATCACCAGCGCCAGGCTCAGCTTGAGTTCGGTGCCGACCAGGTAGGCGCCGCCGAGATTCTCGATGATGCCGACGGCGAAGCCGCCCAGCACCGCGCCGATCGGGCTGTCGATGCCGCCCAGCAGCGCACCGGCGAAGGCATAGAGCAGAATGCCGGCCATCATGTTGGGATCGAGGAAGACGATCGGTGCCACCATCATGCCCGCAATGGCGCCGATCGACGCGGCAAGCCCCCAACCCAACGACAGCATGAACCCGACACGGATGCCGACCAGCCGGGCGGATGCCGGGTTGAACGCCGCGGCGCGCATGCCCAGCCCCAGCTTGGTGTGGCGGAAGAACAGATACACCGCGAGCAACACCACCAGCGTCACCGCGGTGGACCCAAGCTCATGGCCGGAAATGTATCCGCCGAGCATCGGCTCGCTGGGAAACGGCGTCGGGAACTGCTTGATCGTATAGTCGAAGAACCAGCCGCTACAGGCGTTGATGATCAGCAGCAAGCCGATGAACACGCCGACCGAGGACAGCACCGGCGCTTCCATCATCGGCCGCATCAGCAAGCGCTCGATCACCGCGCCGATGACGAACGACGCCGCGACGGTGATGAGGAAGGCGACCCAATAGGGCAGACCGAAATTGATCAGGGTCAGCGCGATATAGGTGGAGAAGGTCGCCATCTCGCCCTGCGCGAAGTTCAGGTGATGGGTCGCCTGGTAGATCATCACCAGCGCCAGCGCCACGGAGGCATAGATGCCGCCATTGGCGATGCCGGACAGAACCTGATGCAATACGCCTTCCAAGATTCGCCTCCCCGTACACGCCCTCTCCCGCGAAGCGGGAGAGGGGTATCGCGCCTTAGTACCCGAGATAAGACCGCCGCACCGACTCGTCCTGGCTTATCTCCGCCGCCGGACCGGCAATCACGATCCGCCCGGTCTCCAGCAGATACGCATCCTCGGCAAACGCCAGCGCCAGACTGGCATTCTGTTCCACCAGCAGGATGCTGACGTTCTCATCCGCCCGGATGCGGCGCATGATCGCGAAAATCTCCTGCACGATCAGCGGTGCCAGGCCGAAGGACGGCTCGTCCAGCAGCAGCAGCTTCGGCCGCAGCACCAGCGCCCGCGCGATCGCCAGCATCTGCTGCTCGCCGCCGGACAGCGTGCCGGCCTGTTGCCGGTAGCGTTCGCGCAGCCTTGGGAAATAGCCGAACATGCGCTCGAAATCCGCCGCAACGCCGCGGTCGCGACGGGTGTAGGAACCGAGCCGCAGATTCTCCTCGACGGTCAATTCGAGGAAGGTGCCGCGCCCGTCCGGCACGTGCGCGACGCCGCGGCGCGCCACGTCCTCGGTGGCGCTGCCGTCGATGCGCTCGCCGGCGAAACGGATCTCGCCCTGCGTCTTCACCATGCCGCAGATGGCGCGCAGCGTCGTGGTCTTGCCCGCGCCGTTGGCGCCGAGCAAGGCGCTGACGCCGCCTTGCCGCACGGCGAAGTCGATGCCGTGCAGCACCTTGGTCTCGCCATAGGCGGCGTGCAGACCCTTCGCTTCCAGGATAGGCACCTCCAGTGCGGGCGCGTTCGGTACGGGCGCTGCCAAAATCGGAGCGTCAGGCTGCGCCGGCATGCTGCACCTCCGTGTGCGTCTCGCCGAGATAGGCGCGGATCACCTCGGGTTCGGCGCGTACTTCCGCGGGCGTGCCGTCGGCGATCTTCAGGCCGAATTCCAACGCGACCACCTTGTCGGACACGCGCATCACCAGGTTCATGTGATGTTCCACCAGCAGGATGCTGAGGGTGAAATGACTGCGGATGCGTTGCAGCAACAGGGCGAGTTCGTCCACCTCGCTGTGGTTCAGTCCGCCGGCCGGCTCGTCGAGCAGCAGCAGCTTGGGACCGCCGATCAGCGCGCGCGCGAGTTCGACGCGCTTTTGCGTGCCGAACGGCAGGCTGCCGGCACGGATGTCCGCCACGTCGTGCAGTTCCAGCAGGTCGAGCAGGACTTGCAGGCGGTCGGCGGCGTCGCGCTCCTCGCGTTGCACGACGGGAATGCGCAGCGCGTTGGCGACGAAGCCGGAGCGGCCGAGATGATGCGCGCCGACCAGAACGTTGTCGCGCACGCTGAGGTTACGGAACAGTGCGACGTTCTGGAAGGTGCGGCCGATGCCCAGGTCCACCATGCGGTGGCGCGGGGTGCCCTTCAGTGAGCGGCCTTCGAACGCGATGTCGCCGTCCTGGTAGCGATAGATGCCGCTGATGCAGTTGAACAGCGTGGTCTTGCCGGAGCCGTTGGGGCCGATCAGGCCGCAGATCTGGCTGTAACCGACGTCGAACGACACGCCGCCCAGGGCGATAACGCCGCCGAAGCGCACCTTGACGCCGCGTATTGCCAGCAACGGCTGGCCGGACTGCGAGAGATCGGACGACATCACGTCGTGCGCACAGGCACAAGCGATCTGCGCGTCGCGCCGCGGCGGCTTCCCATTCAGTCCTCCCGTCATTGCGTCCCGACCGTTCGCCGGGCTCGTCCCAGTAGGCGCGAAACTGACGAAGCCGTGCGGCCAAGTCAACCGAGATGCGGCACCGTCAGTTGCCGCCCAACTCTTATCACCTCCGGCGTCAACGCCCATTGAAATCACCGCCGGAACGCTGACCGCGTCGGCAAGCCATCCTGCCGCGGCGGCTGGGCGACCGGCGTGCGACGCTCAGGGTGGCGTATCGTTGCGCACCAACATCAGGCGACCATCTTTCAGACCAGGCTGGTCTGTGGATGCATCGGATCGCGGTGCAGCAGGATGCCAAGCGCGTTCGGATCGAACTGCGGGGTCAGCAGGCAGTGCTTCAGCGCCGTCTCAGCCTCGCTTGCCTCAGGCTGTAGCGCACGCGCGTTGGTCGAAGCGCCGGCGATGTGCGCCAGTTCATGCAGGATCGTGGCTGCCAATGCGGTCCGATCGGACGCGCCGGCGATCACGTCCAGCAGGTTCACCGCGACCAGCCGCGCCCCGTCGTTCCATCCTCGTGGCACGTCGGCATCGGACAATCCCGCCCCCGGCACCAATGCGGCGATCGTGACGTCGCCGGCATTCAACAATTGCTCCAGCGTCTGGTGCTTCTGTAGGCTTCTGAAGTAAGCATTGCAGTCTGCGCAGGTTGCCGAGCGTGAGACGATGTAGTCCCACGCCTGCTCGATCGTCGTGGCCGTGTTGATAGCACGCGGCGCACCTTCTTGGCTGAATCTGATCATTGCGTCGAATGGGCCAACAGTGTAGCGGCGCGGCACGCCGGTCCTCGGATAGCGAACCGCAGCGGCAGAGATCCCGGCGATGATCAGCCGCCTCGCCCAATGCCGTGTGGCCATGTCACGATCCTTCCCGTCCTCGCCGGGGCGGCTGGTTCATTCGGTCAAACCGAGCGTCCTCGACGCATGAGTAAGCTAGCACCTGAGGAAAGCCCGACATTGACCCACGTCAACATGGCGCGGGTACTGTCGTAAGCGTCTCGCCACGGGCGCCGAATCGGCGGTGGCGGCGCCGAACGACCTTGCGCGCTGCCCGACCGGCGTGCGGTGATCCCGCTGTCGCGGGGATGACAGGCAAATGGCGTATGGCGACGCCTTGGCCGTGTGGTCCGCGGCCGGTTCTTACCGGCGCCCGGTCTGGTGGCCGCGGGTCTGGCGGTTGCGCGTCGCGTGCGGGTCGAGCCAGCCCATCCGCGCATCCGGCTCGCTGTCGGTGGTCGGCAGATAGGGCTTGATGTCGAGCAATGGCGTGCCGTCGATGCAATCCAGGTAGCGAACGGTCAGGCGATCCGGCCCATCCATGCCATCGAACCCGACGACAGACAGGCCAATCGGGTTGGGCCGCCGCGGGCCGCGCGTGGCGAAGATGCCGCGCGGCTGGGTGTCGAACGGCGGGGTGAACACCAGCTCGGGCGGCTTCGTTTCGTGCAGCCAATATAACAGGATGAGGTGGGAAAACCCGTCGAGCGATTGCAGGCCGGCGAGGTAGTCGGGGAAGATGTGCACCGAACAGCTCGGCGCCGGATCCGGCTGCCGGCCGTTGCGCGGACAGTCCGCGATGCTGCGCCAGGGCGTGTGGATCGTGCCGATCGGGTGAAGCGTGAAGCTCTGCGACATGCTGCGGGGATCTCCATGCGGTCGTGGGCAAGGCTTGTCACACGCGCCGCCGGTTGGCCAGCACGATCGGCCTGGATCGTGGTGCGGCGGGTCAGGCCTTCAGCGGCAGCCATATCTCTACCTCGCCGATTCCGGATAGCGGGTCGAACCTCTCGTCGTAGCGCTCGAAATCCGGTGCATCGGCGACGTCGTGGCCGGATGCCGGCAGCCACTTGTTCCAGATCGTGTAGACGGTGCCACGCATCGTGGAGATGTGATCGCGATGGGTGAACACCGCGTAGCGCTGTGCCGGAATCCGTACGCGGCGCAGTTCGGCGGGAAGCTGGTCGAAGCTGGAAACCTCGACGCCGGCGATATAGTCGAAGTTGCCCGCGCCGTCGGCGTTGCAGCACACGCCGTAGGCCACCTTGCCGACCTGGCCGGGAATGTTGCCGATATACGGCACGAAGCGCTGCCATTGCAGGGGAATGCCGTGGTTTGTCTCGAAGCTGTAGCGCTCGCCGAGGCCGGCGATCAGCAAGGTTCGGCCGGACTCGAAACGCGGCGGGTCCAGGTTCACGATCAGTGTTTCGTCCATTCTGATGGCCTCCACCAGTGGCAGGTTGTCGAGACGGCGCCGCTCGCGCACCGCTTCGGGCGTCAGCCCGAACTGGTCGTGGAAGGCGCGGGTGAATGCTTCATGCGATCCATAGCCGGCGTCGAGCGCCACCGTCAGGATGTCCGGCGCGCCCGCCGCAAGAACCCGGGCGGCTTCGCTCAGGCGACGGCCGCGCGCATAGCGCATCACCGAATGGCCCGTCGCCGTCCCGAAGGCGCGCAGCAACTGGTAGCGCGACACGCCGCTGCTGGTTGCGATGTCCGCCAGCGACGCATCGGTGCCGAGATGGGCTTCGATGAACCAAAGCGCCTTGCCGACAGGGTTCATACCGGGTCTCGCTGGGGCATGGACGCAGTGTGCCGCATCTCCGGCTGCGACGCTTGATCGGCATTGCGGCGAGGGCGTAATCACGGCGGCACCGGCACGCCAACCGCGACGGCATGGCACGAACCCGGCCGTGACGGAACGAACGGGATTGGGAAGGGGACGGGACATGGTCGGTCACATCGACGCGCACACGTTGAAGCGCCACCTGCACGATGGCGGCGAGCTTGCCCTGCTCGATGCGCGCGAGGAAGTGCCGTTCGACGCGCGGCATCTGCTGATGGCGGCCTGCGTCCCACTCAGCCGCCTGGAGATGGTGGTGGACGACATGGTGCCCCGCCGTTCCGTCCGCGTGGTGTGGTGCGATGGTGGCGAGGGCCTGGCCGAACGCGCCGCATCGCGCATGGCGGCGCTGGGCTACACCGATGTGTCGGTGCTGGAGGGCGGTGTCGCCGCGTGGGCAGCGGCCGGCTACCGGCTCTACAGCGGTGTGCACGTGCCCAGCAAGGCATTCGCCGAAGTCGTCGAACACCAGGCCGGCACGCCGTGGATCACCGCCGAGCAACTCAAGGAACTGCTCGATTCGCGTGCCGACATCGCGTTGTTCGATAGCCGCTCCTACGACGAATACCACGACAACAGCATTCCCGGCGCGATCAGCGTCCCCGGCGCCGAACTGGTGTATCGCTTCGCCGACCTGGTGCCGTCGCCGGACACCATGGTGATTGTGAACTGCGGTGGCCGTACGCGCAGCATCATTGGCGCGCAGTCGCTGATCGACGCCGGCGTGCCGAACCGCGTGGTGTCGCTGAAGAACGGCACGCAGGCCTGGCACCTGGCGGGTTTTCAGGTGCTGAAGGGTGCGACCGCGCAGCCGCCCGCGGTTTCGGCTGCCGGGCGTGACGCTGCGCGCGCCGCGGCGGCGCGCGTGCGGCAACGGTTCGGGATCAGGACGATCGACCCGGCGACGCTGGAGCGCTGGCGGGCGGCGGCCGCGACGCGCAGCCTTTACGTCTTCGACGTGCGCACGCCGGCCGAGTATGCCGCCGGGCATGTGCCGGGCATGCAGCACGTCGCCGGCGGACAACTGGTGCAGGAGACCGACCGGCACGCCGCCACCTGGGGTGCGCGCGTCGTCCTGGTGGATGACGACGGCGTTCGCGCGACAATGACGGCGCACTGGATGCAACAGATGGGCTGGGATGTCGCGGTGCTGCCCCTCGACATGCGCGTCGCCGGGATCGCGACGGGGGGCTATGTGCCGCAGGTTCTCGGGCTGGATGCCGTGCCCGTGCCGTCGCTCGATGCCGCCGCGTTGCAGGCACGGTTGCAGGCGGGCACTGCGATCGTGGTCGATCTGGACTGGAGCCGGAGCTTCGTCGCCGGCCACATTCCCGCCGCCTGGTACGCGATCCGCGCCCGCCTGGCCGAGGCGTTTGTTGCCGTGCCGGCGACAGAAACGATCGTGTTCACCTCGTCGGACGGCGTGCTGGCGCGGCTCGCCGCGGCCGAGTGGAACGGCCGCGCGCCGGCCCCCGTGCTGGCGCTATCGGGCGGCACGGCTGCCTGGGTTGCCGCGGGGTTTGCACTGGAACGTGGCGCGTTGCGCGTGGCGAGCGCCCCGGATGACATGCGGCTGCGCGCGCGTGAGCAGGCGGGGGGCGTCGAGGCGGCGATGCGCGCCTATCTGGCCTGGGAGATCGAGCTGGCGAACCAGATGGCAACGGATGATGACCAGCGGTTCAAGCTGATGGCCGGATGAGACGCAACGCGCGACCAACCGGCGCATGCCGCAACTTGACTCCCGTTCGCCCATGCCTGTTGATCAGAGCAAGGCGACGACGGGCGGCAGGGATATGACACAGAAATCGAAACAGGTCGGCACGTTTCGCGAAGCGGTGCAGGACATTCCCGATGGTTCCACCATCGCCTTCAGCGGCTTCGCCATGCCGGGCGTGCCGTTCAACCTGATCAAGGCGCTGTTGGAGCAGGGGGCGAAGCAGCTCACGCTGGTGGCCAATACGACGGGCGGCGCGCAGCAGCCGCGCATGCCGGACATCGGCATGCTGGTGGAGAACGGCCAGGTGAGGAAGGTGATCTGCGCGTTCACCGCCGCGACGCGTCCGACCGATGTGCTGCCGTTTACCAAATACTACGAGTCGGGCGAGGTGGAGGCGGAACTGGTGCCGCAAGGCACGCTGGCGGAACGATTGCGCGCGGCCGGCGCCGGCATTCCGGCGTTCTACACGCCCACCGCGGTGGGCACCGAACTGGCCGAGGGCCGCGAAACGCGGGTGATCAACGGCCGCGAATACCTGCTGGAATACGCCCTGCCGCTCGACTACGCATTCGTCCGCGCGACGCGCGCCGACACGTTCGGCAACCTGCAATTCCACCGCTCGCAACGCAATTTCGGGCCGGTGATGGCGACCGCGGCGCGCGTAACGATCGCCGAGGTGGATGAAGCCATCCTGCCGGCTGGTAGTATCGATCCCGATATGGTGCACACCCCGGGGATCTACATTAACCGGTTAGTCAAGGTGCCGCCGCCACCCGAAGGACTGTGGCCGACCCGCCGGCAGGAGCGCCGCCGATGAGCGAAACCAAAGGCCTGACCCGCCAGCAGATGGCGGATCGCGTCGCCCTGGAGTTCCAGGACGGCTGGATCGTCAATCTGGGCGTCGGCATCCCGACGCTGTGCTCCAACACCCATATCGGCGAGCGCGACATCATCTACCACTCGGAGAACGGGGTGATCGGCTACGGCCCGATCGCGCCGGAGGGGCAGGAAGACCTGAACCTGGTGAACGCCGGCGGCCAGAACGTCACGCTGCGGCCGGGGGCGGCGGTGGTGCATCACGCGGATTCGTTCGGCGTGATCCGCGGCGGGCATATCGAGGCGACGGTGATGGGCGCCTACCAGGTGGCATGCTCCGGCGACTTCGCCAATTGGAAGCTGAAGGGCCAGAAGGGCGGCGGCATCGGCGGCGCGATGGACCTGGCGGCCTGCGCGCGGCGCGTTTTCATCATCCTCGAACACGTGACGCGCGACGGCAAGCCGCGCCTGGTGGAGCGTTGCGACCTGCCGGTCACCGCGCGCGGCGTGGTGACGCTGGTGGCAACGAATTACGGATTGTTCGAGCCGACCGGGGCGGGGTTCCTGATGCGGGAGATCGCGCCGGGATTTACCGTCGACGAGGTGCGGGCGGCGACCGGCGCGCCACTGACCGTGGCGGACAATCTGACGCCGGTGCGGATGGCGGGG
>JBEKNT010000110.1:0-17622 GCA_049522565.1 Acetobacteraceae bacterium | reverse complement strand
TGCGTACATCCGAGGACAACGGATGTACGCACCCCTCCCCCCAACCCCCTCCCTCAAGGGGAGGGGGAGTCGTTCCATCGTTACACGGCCGCCGCTTATCCTGGTGCCTGTCGGGATCATCCCGGCAGGATCGCCACCGCCCGTGTCCACCCGGCCGAGGCGCGGTGCACCTTCACCGGGAAGCACACCACCTCGAACCCGTCGCCCGGCAGTTCTTCGAGATTATGCAGCTTCTCCAGGTGCGAATAGCCGATCTCGCGGCCGGCCCGATGGCCTTCCCAGATCAGCCCCGCATCGCCGGTTTCCGCCACGCGCCTGCGGGTGATCGAGAACGGCGCGTCCCAGCTCCACGCATCGGTTCCGGTCAGCCGCACGCCACGTTCCAGCAGCCACAGCGTCGCCGCCTTGCTCATGCCGCAGCCGGAATCGACGTAGTCGTCCTGGCCGTATTTCGCCCCCGCCGCGGTGTTCACCACGACGATCTCCAGCGGCCGCAGCGTGTGCCCGATGCGCTTCAGTTCGGCTTCCACATCGCCCGGCGTCGCGACATAGCCGTCCGGCAGATGGCGGAAGTCCAGCTTCACGCCCGGCTGGAAGCACCACTCCAGCGGCACCTCGTCGATCCGCCAGGACGGCTCGCCGCCCGGCTTCAGCGCGTGGTTCATCGTCGAGAAGAAATGATACGGCGCATCGAGATGCGTGCCGTTATGCGTGCTGATCGCGACGCGCTCCACCGCGGCGTATTCGCCATCCGGCAACTGATCGACGCGCACGCCCATATACTCCGCCATCGCCGGCGCGGTGGCGTGATGGTCGAGGTATTCGATCTGCGGCAGCATGTGCGGAGGATCGCTCTTGATCCCCGCCATCAGCGGCGACGAAATATCGATCAGCCGGCGCGGCATCTGCGTCTCCCTTGCGAAGAAAAAAACCTCTCCCGCTTCGCGGGAGAGGTCAAGACACGCAAGCGGCGAGGGTGAGGCAGCCGCGGCGCCCCATGCCATGCTTTGCTGCCGGCACGAAGCACGAGCGTGCCGACCCGATCACCCTCACCCTCGGCGCAGACGCGCCTCGACCTCTCCCGCGCAAAGCGCGGGAGAGGTTTTTACGTCACTCCGCGGCCTGCATCATCTTGGTCGGATCGGCACCGACGCGACCGCTTTCGCCCGGCGCCGCCGCGGCCAGGCGGAAATCGTAATGCACCGCCCGCAGCCCCGGGACCGGCGAGTTCGGATCTTCCGCCGCGTTCACCACCAGCGAACCGGACACCCCGAACACCGTGTCGGAATCGATGTGCTCGTCGTCGCCGAAGTACAGCGCGGTGACCAGTTCGCGGAACCCCTCGCCGCCGATCAGGAAATGGATATGCGACGGCCGGAAGCCGTGCCGCTTCTGCGCCTTCACCATCTCGCCGACCGGGCCATCCATCGGGATCGAATACCCCAACGGCCGCACCGTGCGGAAATGATAACGCCCCTGCGCATCCGTGCGGAAATTCGCGCGCAGGTCGGTGCCCTCCAGCCCGTGCGTCTGCAAATCGTACAGGCCATGCTCGCTGGTCTGCCAGACCTGGATCAGCGCGCCGGCGATCGGCTTGCCGTCATTGCTGGTGACGCGGCCGTAGATGACGATCTCCTCCACCGACGGATGCGCCGCGATGCACGCCCCCAGCGGCAATTCCGGCGCACCCTCGCGATAGAACGGTCCCAGCAGACTGCTCTGCGACCCGAGTTCGCGCGCCTTCTTGTCGTGCAGCGCATTCACCACCGCACTGAGCCCCAGCACGTCGGACAGCAGAATGAACTCCTGCCGCACCGGCGTGCAGGCCTTGCCGACATCGGTGAGGAACTGGATGCCGAACAGCCACTCCTCCGGCGTCAGGTTCACCTCGCGCGCGAAAGCGTGCATGTGGCGCACCGCGGCGTCGCCGATCTCCTTCAGCCGCGCGTTCGGCGTCGCCGCCATCTGTTCGAGCGCGGCGTCGGTCGCGGTAAACTCGTCGAGGTCCTGCATCGGGTGCTCCTCCGGCAATGGTTTCTGCCGCAGCATACGCCAGAACCCCTCTCCCGCGAAGCACAAGACCGGGCTACAGTCCGGCAACCAGACGAAAGGGAGGATCATCGATGCTGGGGAAACGTCTCACCGGGGCGCTGCTGTCGGCTGCCGCGGCAATCACGCTGGCGTTCGCAACGCCGGCGCAGGCCGACGACAAGCCGATCACCATCGGCTTCGGCATGGCACTGACCGGCGGGCTGGCGCCCAACGGCAAGGCGGCCCTGCTGGCGATGCAGATCTGGGAGGAGAACATCAACGCCCATGGCGGCTTGCTCGGCCGCCCGGTGAAGCTGGTCTACTACGATGACCAGTCCAACCCGGCGACCGTCCCCGGCCTGTACACCAAGCTGCTGGACGTCGATCACGTGGACCTCGTCGTCAGCGGCTATGCGACGAACATGGTCGCCCCGGCGATGCCGGTGATCATGCAGCACAATCGCACCTTCATCTCATTGCTCGCCCTGGCGGCGAACACCGAGTTCCACTATCCGAAGTACTTCTCCTTTACGCCGACCGGCGGCCCGGAGCCGAAGCAAAGCTTCGCCGCCGGATTCTTCGCCACCGCAATGGCGCAGAACCCCAAGCCCAAGACGATCGCAATTGTCGGCGCCGACGCGGAGTTCCCGCACAACGCGATGGACGGCGCGCGGGTGCTGGCCAAGAACGACGGTCTGAAGGTGGTCTATGACCAGACCTATCCGCCCAGCACCGCCGACTACACGCCGATCGTCCGCGCCATCCAGGCAACCAATCCGGACCTGGTGCTGGTGTGCTCCTATCCGCCGGACACGGTCGGCATGATCCGCGCCGCGCATGAGGTCGGGCTGAAGGCCAAGCTGTTCGGCGGCGGCATGGTCGGATTGCAGAGCACGGCGATCAAGACCCAGCTCGGCCCGCTGCTGAACGGCATCGTGGACTACGATTTCTGGCTGCCCTGGTCGAAGCTAGCCAACCCGGAGGCGCTGGACTTCCTCAAGCAATACCAGGCGAAGGCGGCGTCCGCCGGGGTGGATACGCTCGGTTATTATCTGCCGCCCTTCGCCTATGGCTACATGCAGGTGCTGCAACAGACCGTCGAGGGCGTCAAAAGCCTGGATCAGGACAAGATGGCCGACTACCTGCGCTCGCACACGTTCAAGACGGTCGTCGGTGACGTCAAGTTCGGCGCGGACGGCGAGTGGAGCGATGCGCGGGTGATGGAGGTGCAGTTCCGCGGCATCAAGAGCAACGACGTGGACCAGTTCAAGGAGCCGACCACCGAGGTGATCCTGTGGCCGACGGCGTTGAAGACCGGCGACGTGATCTACCCCTACACCGACGCCCAGACGAAGTAGGCCCGGAATAAAGCAGGTTATTCCCCCCTCCCCTTATGGGCCTGGGCCGCGCGGCGGACCAAGGTCCAGGGGGAGGGGTTCGGAGTGGCCACCGCGCCGCTGCCCCGCCGGCCAATTCCGATAATTTTCTTGGGACTCCCTCCGCCGGAGCAGGTTAATCTCCTGCCGCGGCGTGATGCAGAAGCATTACGCTCGTTGCAGGACAGGGGAGGCACCGATGATCTTCCGGCAATTGTTCGACGCGACGTCGGGCACCTATACCTATCTGCTGGCCAGCCGCCGTGGCGGCGAGGCGTTGATCATCGACCCGGTGCTGGAGAAGGTCGATCGCTACCTGCAATTGATCCGCGAGCTGGACCTGAAACTGGTCAAGGCGGTGGATACGCATCTGCACGCCGACCACATCACCGGCCTGGGTGCGCTGCGCGACCGCACGCGCTGCATCACCGCGATGGGCGAGCAATCCAGCGTGGATGTGGTGTCGATGCGGCTGGCCGACGGCGACAAGCTGGGCATCGAAGGGCTGGCGCTGGACGTGATCTACACGCCCGGCCACACCGACGATTCCTACAGTTTCGCCATGGCGGACCGCGTCTTCACTGGCGACACGCTGCTGATCCGCGGCACCGGGCGCACCGACTTTCAGAACGGCGACCCACGCGCGCAATACGCTTCGATTTTCGGCCGTCTGTTGAAACTGCCCGACGAAACGCTGGTGTTTCCGGCACACGACTACAAGGGCGACACGGTCAGCACGATCGGCGAGGAAAAGGCGTACAATCCGCGACTCCAGGTGAAGTCGGTCGACGACTATGTCGCGCTGATGAACGGGTTGAACCTGTCCAACCCGAAGATGATGGACGTGGCGGTGCCGGCCAATGTGCGGCAGGGGCTGGCGCAGGCCGAAATCGCCCGCCGCGGCTGGGCGGTGACGGCACAGGAAGCGCAGTCGCTGCTGGGCAGCCGCGACGTGGTGCTGATCGATCTGCGCGAACGCAGCGAGCGCGAAAGGCACGGTGCGATTCCCGGCGCGTTGCACGCGCCCTACCCGGCCTTGCAGGAGAACATCCAGGCGGGTGGCATGCTGCACGAGTTGGCCGCGGCGACCGGCAAACGGCTGGTGTTCTATTGCGCGTTCGGTGAGCGCTCGGCGATGGCGGTGCAGGCCGCGCAGGATGTGGGACTGGCGACGGCCTGCCACATCCACGGCGGCATCGCCGCGTGGAAGCAGGCGGACGGACCGCTGGCATAGGCACCTGCCCGCGGCGCCGATTGACCGCACTGGCAAAAGGCAAATACCGTCGGCGCATAAAGTCATAGCCGGCGGGAGGAATGCGTGACCACAGCCAGTGAAGGCCAGGAACTGACTCGGGTTGGCCCCGGCACGCCGATGGGCGAGCTGATGCGGCAGTATTGGCTGCCCGCGGTGAAATCATCGGAGCTGGTGGCCGGCGGCGATCCGTTGCGCCTGATGCTGCTGGGCGAGAAGCTGATCGCCTTCCGCGACACCACCGGGCGGGTCGGTGTGATGGACCACCGCTGTCCGCATCGCTGCGCGTCGCTGTTCTATGGCCGCAACGAAGAGGGCGGCATGCGCTGCGTCTATCACGGTTGGAAATTCGCGGCGGACGGGCAGTGCCTGGAGATGCCGAACCTGCCGCCGGACCAGGATTTCAGTGCCAAGGTGCGCGCCAAGGCGTATCGCGCGACTGAGCGGGCCGGCGTGATCTGGGTCTATATGGGCGCCCGCGACGTTGCGCCGCCGCTGCCGGAGATCGAGGCGACACTGCTGCCGGACAGCGAACTCACGTTGAACTTTACCCAGCGCGAATGCAATTGGTTGCAGGCGCTGGAAGGCGACATCGACACCTCGCATTTCAGTTGGCTGCATGTCGGGTCGGTGCGGCCGGAGCAAGTGGATGCGGACAACTGGCTGCAATACCAGGTGGTCAACCGGGCGCCCGAGTATCAGGTGGGGGATACCGACTGGGGCACGATGTATTGCGCGTTCCGCCCGGCGGAGAATGGCCAGACGTATTGGCGCTTCGCGCATTTCGGCTTTCCGTTCTGGACGTTCATTCCGCAGGGTGCCTTCGCGGATCGGGTAATCGCGCGCGCCTGGGTGCCGATGGACGACACGCATGTGATGTTCGTCGGGTTCACCTGGAAACAGGCGTCGCGCACCGCGGTGCTGAAGGGGGGCGAGCAAATTCCGGGCTCGACGCCGGCGCCGGACTACCAGCCGAACACTACGGACTGGTTCGGCCGCTGGCGGCCGGTGCAGAACGCGGCGAACGACTATCTGATCGATCGCGACGCGCAGCGCAACGACGTGATCTACACCGGCATCACGCATATCGCCATGCAGGACCAGGCGATCACCGAGAGCATGGGCGAGATCGTTGACCACACCTGGGAACATCTCGCGCCGAGCGACCAGATGATCACCCGCACGCGCCGCCGTCTGCTGATTGCGGCGCGGGCGTTACGCGACAAGGCGGTGGTGCCGCCTTGCGTCGATGCGCCGGAACTGTTCCAGCAGGTGCGTAGCGGCGAGTGCGTGCTGGCCGCGGCGGATTGGCAGACGGCGTACGCCGAGCGGCTGCACCAGGCGATCCATCCGGACGCGCTGAAGGTCGCGGCGGAGTAACAGAATAAGAGTCCCTCTCCCGCTTCGCGGGAGAGGTTAGGTGAGGGTGATACGTGCGCCCCGCTGCACCCTCACCCTCGTCGCTTCGCGCCTCGACCTCTCCCGTTTCACGGGAGAGGTTTGGGCGCGATCAAACCCTGCGCTTCCAGCAGCGGCAGAATGCCGCCGCCCAGCATCATGTCGAGCAACATCTTCGGCACCGGCGTCACCGCCAGCGTCTGGCCGGTGCGGCGATTGGTCGCGGTCCAGTCCTCGATCGACAGTTCCGCCGTGTCGCCTTCCTCGAACGCCCGGGTGACGCCGGGACATTCGAACGCGCGGAAACCGTGATTGACACTGTTGCGAAAGAACAGCCCGTTGATCGTCTCGGCCAGCAGGAAGCCGACGCCGCAGTTGCGCAACGAGCGCGCGGCCGGGCGCGACGAGCCCATGCCGTAGTTGAAGCCGCCGATGATCACGTCGCCCTGGCGCATCTCCTCCAGCCAGCCCGGGCGGTTGTTGATGAATACCGCCTTCGCCTGGGCGGCCGCGCTTTGATACAGATACGGCCCCGGAAGCATCAGGTCGGTGTTGATGTTGTCGCCGAACTTCCACACGCGCCCGGCCAGCATATTGTCGCCGCTCATGCCGCGTCTCCCCGGAAGAATTCGCCCGGATGGGCGATCGCGCCGGCCAGCGCCGACGCCGCCACCGTCGCCGGTGAGCCCATGAAGATGCGCGCCGACGGATCGCCCATGCGCCCCTTGAAGTTGCGCGTGCTGGCGGTGATGCACACCTCGTCCGGTCCCAGCACGGCCATATGCCCGCCGGAGCAGGCACCGCAGGTTGCCGGCGTAACGACTGCGCCGGCTTCCAGCAGCGTCTCGATATAGCCGGCCTTCAGCGCGGCGCGGTAGATCGCCTGCGTACCCGGCGTCACGATGAACCGCGTGCCGCGCGCCACCTTGCGGCCGGCGACCACCTGCGCCGCCACCGCCAGATCGTCCAGCGTGCCGTTGGCGCAGGACCCGATGAACGCCTGGTCGATCCGCTGCCCGGCAACCTGGCTGATCCTGACGGAGTTGTTCACCACGGCGTCGGGCAGCGCCACCAGCGGCTCCAGGCTGCCCAGGTCGATACTGCGGCGTTCGTGATATACCGCATCCGGGTCGGGCGCGGCCGGCTCGAACGGTTGCTGATTGCGTTCCCGGACGTATTGCAGGAGCGCATCGTCCGGTTCGAAGATGACGAATTCGGCGGACAGTTCGGCGCCCATCGTCGCCAGCGTGCGCCGGCCGTTGATGCTCAGCGTGGACATGCCCGGACCGCCGTATTCGACGTTCTGGTTGACATGCGCGCCATAGGTGCCGGCGATGCTCAGGAAGATGTCCTTCGCCGACACACCGGCCGGCAGCCGGCCGGTGAAGTCGTAACGCACGGTTTCGCCGACGCGGAACCACGCCTTGCCGGTGGTGACGGCCCACAGCATATCCGGCCCGCCGACGCCGCGCGCGGCGCAATTGAACGCGCCCGCCGCACAGGTGTGGGAATCGCCATTCACCAGCACGGTACCCGGCACGGCATAGGCGCGATCGGCCACCACGGCATGCGCGATGCCCTGGTCCGGCCCGACATCGTGCAGCCGCTCGATGCCGAAGCGCTCGGCGAACGCGCGGCCGGTGCGATGCGCCTGCGCCGCCTGCACCGTCGGCGCCGGTACCAGATGATCGAAGACGATGACGACCTTGTTCGGGGCGTGCACCTTCAGGATGTCGCGCCAGCCCGCCGGCAGGAAGCTCATGTCCATCAGGACGGCGGTTTCGACATCGACCACCGCGACGTCGCCGGGCTTCACCGTGCCGCCGCCGCTCGCGCGCGCCAGGATCTTTTCCGTCATGGTCATGCCCATGCTGAGCGCTCCCCCCCCCGTTCGTCGTCTGCCGCCCAGCATGGTACCGAATCCCCGATGCAGCAAACACACCGGCCGCGGATTGCGTGCGGCGGCGCTTCGGCGGATCATGGCCTGCCGCCGCCCGAGGCGGCGATCCGCTGGTGGGAGGAGAAGCGACGATGGATGCAATGGAACTTCTGCTGTCGCGCGAATCGGCACTGAAGCTGGAGCCGCCGGGTCCGGATCAAGCGGCACTGGATGCGATCTTTCAAAGTGCGGTGCGCGCGCCGGATCACGGTCGCCTGCGCCCCTGGCGCTTCGTGGTGATCCAGGAAGAAAAGCGCGCCGCTTTCGGCAACCTGATGGCGGACAGCATGCAGCGGCGCGAGCCGAATGCGTCGGCCGAAATGTTGCAGCGAGAGCGCGACAAGGCATTGCGCGCCCCGATCATCGTGGTGGCAGCGGCGCATGTGCAGAAGGGGCACAAGATTCCGGAAGTGGAGCAATTGGCGGCGGCGGTGGCAGCGGCACAGAACATCATGCTGGCGGCCAACGCGCAGGGTTATGGCGCGATGTGGAAGACCGGCGCGCCGGCCTACGATGCGACGGTGAAACAGGCGCTGGGATTGGCGCCGGACGACGACATTGTCGGGTTCATCTACCTGGGGAAGCAGGTGGGCGGCGGCATTCAGTCGCCGCGTCCGGCGTCAGCCGAGTACGTTTCGGTGTGGGCGGGTCAGCAGGAAACCTCTCCCGCGTGACGCGGGAGAGGTTTCGACAGTCAGCTATTCGGGCCACGCTCCATCGAAACCGGCTGCCAGCGGCGCAGCTTGGAGTTCATCAGCACGGCCGGATTGACGCAGCTCATCGGCCAACGCCCTTCCAGCACCAGCGCCAGCTCGCGCCCGACATGGCGTTTCCGTGCCGGATCGAACCGCGCGGATGCCGATGCCGTGTGCGCGCTCAGGATGACGTTGGTCATGCCAAGCAGCGGATTGTTGTTGCCAGGCGGCTCGGTCTCCAGCACGTCGAGGCCGGCATAGGCGATCCACTTCTCCTCCAGCGCCTTGATCAGTGCGGCTTCCTGCACCGTTGGGCCGCGGCCGGTGTTGATGAAGATCGCCGTCTTCTTCATCAGCCGGAAATGCTTCTCGCCCAGCATGCCTTCCACTTCCGGCCGCGCCGGCGCATGCATGGAGACGAAGTCGGACTGCGACAGCACCTCTTCAAGCGTGGACGGAATCACACCATGCTCGGTCATGACCAGTTCCTCGATGAACGGGTCATAGGCCATGATACGCAGACCGAACGGCCTGGCCCGCTTCGCCACCGCGCGCGCGACGTGGCCGAACGAGATCAGCCCGAGCGTCTGCCCCATCAACCGCGGAATCTGCAACAGCGCCGGCCGCCCTTCGCGCCACTTCCCTTCGCGCACCATTTTGTCTTGCTCGATGGTGCGGCGGAACGTTGACAGCAGCAGCATCATCGCGTGGTCGGCGACTTCCTCGATGAACGTGTCGGGGCAGTTGGTCACCGGAAGGCCCCGCTCGGTGCACGCCTTCACATCGACGCTGTCCACGCCGACGCTGCCCAGCACGATGGCGCGGCATTTCTCCGGCAGCCCGTCTACGATCTTCTTGGTGAAGCGGATGCCCTTGCCATAGATGGCGTCTGCATCCTGGGCGAACTTGATGAAGCCGTCCTCGTCGGTCGGGCCTTCGACGATCTCGGCGTCGATGCCCTCCAGCGGCTCCATCTCGAGGTCATAGCCACCGCCCGCGACGGTGAAGCTTGCCCCGGCGGGCGTTGCGATCTTGAACTTGGCCAATGTCGGTCTCCTTGCAGTTATGCTCCCCCGTCCCTTGTGGGCCTGGGCCGCGCAGCGGCCCAAGGTCGGGGGAGTCATCCATCCTCGTTCAGCCCTTCGGCGGTCGCGCGCGTACCGCTTTTTCGTTCACGTCGATGCCCCAACCGGGGCCGCGCGGCAGCACGAAGTCGCCGTTATCGATGGTCGGCACGGTCATGTAGAACTCGTCGCGCCACGGCGCCGAGTCGATGTCGATCTCCATGACGCGGAAATTCGGCACCAGCGCGCTGAACGTGGCACTGATCGCGCTGCACAGATGGCCGTAGAAGTTATGCGGCGCGACGTTGATCTCGTAAACATCCGCCATCGAGGCGATCTTCAGCGACTCGTTCAGTCCGTTCCAGATCACGTCAACGATCGCCACGTCGGTGGCATAGTGGTCGAAGAACGGCTTGAACTCGCGCCGGCCGTGCAGCGTCTCGCATGACGCGATCGGGCAGTGCGCGCCGCGCTTGATCTCCGCCAGTGCCGGCGCGTCGTGCGTGTCGATCTCCAGCCAGGTGAGATTGGCCGGTGCCACCACGTCGGCGATGCGCTTGAATCCCTCGGTCTTGAAGTTGAAGTTGATATCGAGATGGATGCCCATGTCGGGCCCGACCGCCGCGCGGATTGCCAGCAACTGTTCCTGCACGCCGCGGGTCAGCCGGTTGTCCCAGTTCAACTCGGGCCAGCCGACGGTACGGCCGAAGCCCGGCACGTAGGAGGCAAGCTTGCCGTCCACGATCGGCATGATGTTGGTCTTCAGCGCGCGGAAGCCACGTTCCTTCACCTCGACGGCATGACGCGCGAGATCGTCATAACTGTGCAGCACCGGCACGCCGATCAGCGCCGCGCTGCGTGCGCGGTAGGTGCCGAAATGCGACCAATACACCGGGATGCGCTCACGGATGGGACCGCCGAACAGCGCATAGACCGGCACGCCATAGGCCTTGCCGGTGACATCGAGCAAAGCGTTTTCGATCGCGGCAATCGCCTGCTGGTTCAGCCCGCCGCGCGACTGCCGCGTCAGCACATGCAGATGCTGCGTCACTTGCTCATACATGCGCGGATCGCGGCCGATCAGCACCGGCGACAGGCCGCGGATCACATCGGACAAGCCGACCGAGCCGAAGCTCTCGTTGAACTCCGACCAGCCGATGATGCCGTCGTCGGTGGTGACCTTGAGGAAGGAGAACATGCGCCAGCCGGCATCGGCCTGGAATGTCTCGACGCGCGCGATCTGCATGCTTCCTCCGATAGCGATACCATGGAGTTCAAGCACGACCGCCGCCATTGGGCAAGGCGCGTGTCGCATGCTGTGGCTCGCTGATTGACGCGATGGCGACACCCGGGGCGGCCGTCGGGCGCGCTTGCACATCGGCCCCGCGGATGCGAGTCAAGCGGAAACCGCCGATGTCACTGAGCAATCACACGCAAGCCCGCGGCCTTGCCATAGGTGGGATCGCCGCATAACCAGTCCTGGGGAAACCATGATTCAGCGCAAGTTCCTGCTATCCGCCACAGTCGCTGCTGTGGCGATCGCCGCCGCCAGTCAGCCCGGCCCGCTCGTCGCCGCGCCGCCTGCCGCCGGCGCCGTCGCCCCCGCCAGCCTCGCGGGCCCGTCGCCACAGGATGCCGCGCCGACCGCGACGCCCATCAAGCACGTGGTGGTGCTGTTCGATGAAAACGTGTCGTTCGATCATTATTTCGCCACCTATCCCAAGGCCGCCAATCCTCCGGGCGAACCGGCTTTCACCGCCGCGCCCCACACGCCATCCGTCAACAATCTTGCCAGTGCCCATCTGCTGACCAACAATCCGAACGCCACCAACGCCGCCAATGGCAGCGACGCCGCGGAGCCGTTCCGGCTCGATCGCACGCAAGCCGCCACCGCCTCGCAGGACCATAGCTATACGGCGGAGCAACAAGCGTATGACGGCGGCAAGGCGGACCTGTTTCCGAAATACACCGGCAAGGGCACGCCCGGCGGCGTCGGGGCGTTCGGCACCAAGGGCCAGGTGATGGGCTATTACGATGGCAACACCGTTACGGCGCTGTGGCAGTACGCCCAGCATTTCGCAATGAGCGACAACGCCTATAACGGCGCCTATGGACCATCGACGCCGGGCGCGCTGGAAGTCGTTTCGGGCCAGACCAACGGCATGCGGATCGTCGCCACCAGCAAGCAGCCGTCCACGCTCGCCGCTGTCTCCTATTACATCAAGGACGGCCAGGGCGGCTTCACCATGATCAACGATGTCGATCCGGGCTACGATGTGTGCTCTGTCCCCAAGGACCAGGCGATGATGACCGGAAAAAACATCGGCGATCTGCTCAATGCCGGCCGCGTCACGTGGGGGGGCTTCATGGGCGGCTTCAACCTGGACATTACGAATGCGAACGGCACCACCGGATGCAAGCGCAGCACGCATTCGACCGTGGTGGGCAAGGATATCGTGGACTACATCCCACACCACAACTGGTTGCAGTATTACGCATCCACCGCGAACCCGACACATGCGCGCCCCGGCTCGATGGCGGCGATCGGCTACAGCTATGAACATGACGGCCGGACGCCCGAACCGGCCAACCACGAATACGGATTGCGGGATTTCTACGCCGCGGTGAAGGCCGGCAATTTTCCCGCCGTCTCCTTCATCAAGCTGCCCGGCTACCGGGATGGCCACGCCGGCTATTCCGATCCGCTGGACGAGCAAGCCGGCATGGTCGAACTGTTGAACTTCGTGCAACAGCAGCCTGACTGGAAGAACACCGCGGTGATCATCGCGTGGGACGACTCGGACGGCTGGTACGACCACGCGTTCGCCAAGACGACCAGCGCGTCGTTCGATGCCGAAGCGGATCAGCTCGACGGACCCGGCAAATGCGGCAGCGGCACGCCGTTGGCCGGCGTGCTCGGCAAGCCGGTGAACGGCCGTTGCGACCCCGGCACGCGCCAGCCCCTGCTGGTCGTCTCACCCTGGGCCAAATCCAATTACGTCAGCCACACCCGCGTATCTTTGGCATCCGTGGTGCGCTTCATCGAGGACAACTGGCTGCACGGCAGCCGGCTCGGCGGCGGCTCGTTCGACGCCACGGCCGGGTCGATCATGGATATGTTCGCCTTCTCGTCGGGGGCCAGCTACGCCGCGCTGTACCTCGATCCGGCCACGGGCGTGCCAGTGAACACGCCGCCCGCGGCGCACTGACCGGCGTGCGTCGCGGCGCGCGGCACATGGTTGGCGCCGGCCTGGCCATTGCCATGGCCGGCGCCGTCAGTGCCGCAGCACCGACGGATCCTGTCGCCAGCACGATCGTTACGAATGGAGAGAATCCGCATCCGGTGCGGTTGCTGCGCCCGCCCGCCGCGCCGCTATCGGCGATGGCGCAATTGGGCCGGCTGATCTTCTTCGATCCCAACCTGTCGTCGTCGGGTCAGCTTTCCTGCGCGTCCTGCCACAGCCCAGAGCATGCCTACGGCCCACCGAACGACGCGCCGGTGATGCAGGGCGGGCCGCGACTGTCGCGCCAGGGCGTGCGCGCGGTGCCGTCGCTGATGTATCTGGAGCGCCAGTCCGGTTTCAGCATCGGACCCGACAACGCCGAGGACGAGTCCGTCTCCCTGACGCAACGCGCGGCGATTGGCCCGCAGGCGCCGCGTGCGGACAAGACGGCGCAGGACACGGCGCAGACCGCGGCCAATCTGGTGCCGCAGGGCGGGCTGTTCTGGGACGGCCGCGCCGACACGCTGCAAGACCAGGCGCTGGGGCCGCTGCTGAACCCGCTTGAAATCGACGGCGGCAGCGTTGCGGCGGTGTCAGCAAAGCTGCGACACGCGCCCTATGCGCCGGGCTTCGTGCAACTGTTCGGCGCGCCGGTCTTCGCTACGCCGCGCCTCGCGGTGGCGGAGGCGCTGTTCGCCGTGGCGCGCTACCAGATCGAGGATCCGAGCTTTCACCCCTATACCAGCAAGTTCGACGACTGGCTGGAGGGCAAGGCGCGGCTCAGCGAGGCGGAGATGCGCGGCTTCCGGCTGTTCAACGATCCGCACAAGGCGAATTGCGGCGGCTGCCATCTCGACCAGCCGACGCGGGACGGACTGCCGCCGCTGTTCACCGACCAGCAGTTCGAGGCGTTGGGTGCGCCGCGCAACACCGCGCTTTCGGTGAATGCCGATGCCGGGTATTTCGACCTCGGCATTTGCGGGCCGTACCGCACGGATATGCAAGAACAGATGCAGTATTGCGGGATGTTCCTGACGCCCACGCTGCGGAATGTCGCCACGCGCCGCGTGTTCTTTCACAATGGGGCGTTTCGCTCGCTGCGGCAGGTGCTGGACTTCTATAATTTCCGCGATGTCGATCCCGGGCGGGTCTATCCACGCGCCGCGGATGGCGCGGTGGCGAAACTGAACGATCTGCCGCCGCAGTACCGCGCCAATCTGGATGTCAGCGACCCGCCCTTCGACCGCAAACCCGGTGACGCGCCGGCGATGACGTCCGAGGACGAGGAAGATCTTATTGCGTTCCTGCAGACGTTGACGGACGGGTATGAGCCGGTGGCGCGATGAGAGGAACGTCCCCATCGTCAGGGCAGGCTAAGGCACCATGAGGCTTACAAAAGGCGGCTGAAAGGCAAGCCGGTGACGCCCCAGATCGATCGCATTTGGGCCACCGCGTGGCCTGACGGGTACCCAGCGTCCGGTGCTGGGGATAGGCCCACGAAGAAAGCAAGCAAGCTTTTAACACAGATTTTCACAGATTAAGTCACAGATTAAGTCACAGATCAGGAATATTAAAAATATTTCGGCCGTCATTCTGGGATTATTGGTACGTATGCGGCGATGAATCCTAATCTGTGACTTAATCTGTGAAAATCTGTGTTAAACGCTTGCTTGCCTGCTTGCTTTCCCTTCTGCCCTCCACGGCCCAGGCCGCAGCAGTCAAGACCGCGCACCCAGTCATGTGCGATTGCCATGGGTGACGTCTGTCATACCGTCCCCGAATCGATCCGCGCAACCAGCTCCGCCGACAACGGCCCCGCTTCCGCCGCAACGATGCATTGCATCAGCTCCTGCCGGTTCTTCACCCCCAGCACCAGCGTATCGATCGGCAGTGACAGTGCGTAACGATGCGCCACGACCGCCGGGTCTTCGCCAAGTTCGGCGCACAGCGCGCGAAACCCTGCGGCACGGGCGTAGTCCCGCAGCTCCGGATGATCGGGCGGCAGTGCGCGATCGATCGCCGCGGTCAGCGCGCCGGCCTGCACCGCGCGGATGCCCATCACGCCGACGCCGTTGGCGCGCGCGGCGGCCATCACGTCGCGCGGCCGCGCGGATCCATCGAAGAATTGCAGCCCACCGGGGGAGTCGAGCAGGTTGGCGATGCATTGCACGGCGGCGGGCGCGGGGTGCTCGGCAAGCAGCTTGATGATGGTGTCGGGGTGGCCGATGCCGGTCAGGCCCCAGGCGCCGATCAGCCCCTCGGCGCGCAGGCGTTCGAACGCCGGCCGCACGTGATCGACGAACAGGGTGTAGGAGGTCAGGCGCGGCACCGCCTCGGGGTTGCGCCACATGGGGTGGTCGTCGGGCGCGACGTTGCAGTGCAGGAAGAACAGATCGAGCCGCGCCAGCCGCAGTCGTTGCAGGCTTTGCTCGATCGAGCGGCGGAGGATGCCGTCCACCTGGTTGGGCGGCGGATTGCCGAGGTTGCACTTGCTGGTGACGCGGACAGAAGCCGGCAGGTGGCCGTTGAAGGCGGCGCCGACGACCTGCTCTGCCTTGCCGTCGCCGTAGCGCGGCGCGAGGTCGAGCAAGGTGATGCCGGCATCGACCGCGGCGTGCACGGTGGCGACGCATTCGTCGACGGTGGTGGCGCCCCACAACATGCCCAGGCCACCGCCGCCGAGGGTCAGGACGGAGACGGGCGGGAGCGGACCGAACGGGTGGTGCTGCATGGCGCGACTGTCTCGCAGTTCGGGTCGCCGCGCCAGATGCGGCACGGGGCACGGACGGCGCATCACGCGCAGCGGCTGTCGGTGTAGGGGTGGAAACCGGCGCCCTACCCTCGGCCCCGGCCACCGCATTGACTTCGGTGTCGCCGCCGCTATAAGCCGCGCTTCCCCGGCGGCGGGCCCTCCCGACCGCCCCCGGCGTGTTGACCAAGAGGACCGACTGCCATGTTTGCCGTGATCCGCACCGGCGGAAAGCAGTACCGCGTGACGCCGAACGCGGTGCTCAAGATCGAGAAGCTGGAGGCCGAGCCGGGCAGCACGGTGACCTTCACGGATGTCCTCGCGCTGGGCACCGGGTCCGGCCTGACGCTTGGCTCGCCGGTGGTGGCGGGCGCCGAGGTCACCGCGACCGTGATCGCCCAGGACCGGCTGGACAAGGTCATCATCTTCAAGAAGCGCCGCCGGCAGAACAGCCGCCGCAAGAACGGCCACCGCCAGCACGTCACCGTGCTGCGCGTCGCCGGCTTCGCCAAGGATGGCGAGGCGCTCTCAGAGCCGGAACCCGTCGAGACGCTCGCGACGGACACTGCCGAAGCGCCGCCCGCCGAGGTGGCAGCCGCCGAAACGACGCCGGCCGAGCCTGTGGACGCCACCGACGTGGCGCACGCCGACCACCCGACCCACTTCGAGGCCGCGCCGGCACTGCCGGCCGAGGTAGAGCCCGGTCCGGCCGGCGCCGACGCCGCCGAATCGCTGGCGATCGTCAACGGCGACACCCCCGAGACCATCCACCCCGCCGACGCGCCAGGTATTGCTCCTGCCGAAACGCCGGCGCATGTCCCGGGCTCCGACCCGGACACCCACAAGCAGGAGTAACGGGTCATGGCACACAAGAAGGCAGGCGGCTCCTCGCGCAACGGGCGCGACACCGAAGGCCGCCGGCTCGGCATCAAGAAGTTCGGCGGCGAGGCAGTGATCGCCGGCAATATCCTGGTCCGCCAGCGCGGCACCAAGTGGCACCCGGGCGAGAATGTCGGCCTGGGCCGCGACCACACGATCTTCGCGCTGGTCGATGGCCGCGTGGAATTCAAGCGCAAGGCGCAGGACCGCGTGCATATCTCGGTCCGACCGTTGCCGGCCGCCGCCGAGTAGCGCGCCGGACCTTCGCGAACGCTATGCAACGGGGGTCGGCGGCAGCCGGCCCCCGTTGTCGTTGGTCCCCTTGGCTTCCGTTGTCGCTGCCTCCTCGTAGCCGGCCCCTTTTTCCGATGGCCCATCATGAAGTTTCTCGACCAGGCGAAGATCTATCTGCGATCGGGTGACGGCGGCGACGGCGTCGTCGCGTTCCGCCGCGAGAAATTCATGGAGTTCGGCGGCCCGGACGGCGGCGACGGCGGCAAGGGCGGCGACATCGTGCTGGAGGCGGCGGACGCCCTGAACACCCTGATCGACTTCCGCTACACTCAGCATTTCCGCGCCCGCAAGGGCGGCAACGGCGCCGGCAGCGACCGCACCGGCGCCGGCGCCCCGGACGTGGTGATCAAGGTCCCCATCGGCACCGAAATCCTCGCCGAGGACCGCGAAACCTTGCTGGCCGACATGAGCACGCCCGGGCGGCGGGTGGTGCTGCTGCGCGGCGGCGACGGCGGGTTCGGCAACGCGCACTTCAAGACCTCCACCAACCGGGCGCCGCGCAAGGCGACCAAGGGCTGGCCGGGCGAGGAGCGCTGGGTCTGGCTGCGCATGAAGCTGATCGCCGATGCCGGGCTGGTGGGGCTGCCGAACGCGGGCAAGTCCACGCTGCTGGCGGCGGCGTCGGCGGCACGGCCGAAGATCGCCGACTACCCGTTCACCACGTTGCACCCGCAGTTGGGCGTGGTGCGCCTGTCGGGGACGGAGGAGTTCGTGCTGGCGG
>JBEKNT010000109.1:0-17656 GCA_049522565.1 Acetobacteraceae bacterium | reverse complement strand
GACCCCGCGACGTACAATCCGTGCAGCCTGGACCTCTTCCTCGACAATCTGCGCGCCTGGCGCGACAACACGCCCCTGCCGAACCGGTTCGACACGGTGCGCGGCTACTGAGGAGACCTCGCCATGCGCGTTTGGACACTGCCGAAAGCTGCAGGCATCGACAGCCTGGTGCTGAAGGAACCGCCGACGCCGCAGCCGGGACCCGGACAGGTGCTGGTGCGCATGCGCGCCGCGTCGTTGAATTACCGCGACCTGATGGTGGTCACCGGACGCTATGCGCGCGGCGCGCCGCTGCCCGATCTGGTGCCGCTATCGGACGGCGCCGGTGAGGTGGTGGAGACCGGCCCGGGCGTAACCCGGGTGAAGCCGGGCGATCGCGTCGCCGGCATTTTCATGCAGACCTGGCTCGGCGGCGACATCGAGCCGGAACATGCGGCGAGTTCGCTCGGCGGCGCGATCCACGGCGTGCTGGCGGAATACGTGGTGTTCGGCCAGGACGGGCTGGTGCGCTTGCCGGAGCACTTGTCGTTCGAGGAAGGCGCCACGCTGCCCTGCGCCGCGGTCACCGCGTGGAATGCGTTGTATGGCGGCCGGTCGTTGCGCGTCGGCGAGACGGTGCTGGTGCTGGGCACCGGTGGCGTCTCGATCTTCGCGTTGCAGTTGGCGCATGCGGCGGGGGCGCGGGTGATCGCCACCTCGTCGAGCGACGGCAAGCTGGCGCAGGCCAAGACGCTGGGTGCCTCCGACGGCGTGAACTATCGCGAGCATCCCCAGTGGCACGAGCAAGTTCTGCAACTGACCGGCGGGCGCGGGGTGGATCACGTGGTGGAGATCGGCGGCGCGAGCACGTTGTCATGCTCCATCGAGTCGGCGCGGCTCGGCGGCCAGGTGCACCAGATCGGCGTGCGGGCTGGTGCCGGGGGAGAAATCGATCCATCCGTGGCGATGCGCAAGGGCCTGATCCTGCGCGGCATCTATGTCGGCTCGCGGCAGATGTTCGAGGCGATGAACCGCGCGATCGCATTGCACAAGATCAGCCCGGCGATCGACCGCGTGTTTGGCTTCGAACAGGCGAAGGACGCGTACCGGCATCTGCAAAGCCAGGCGCATGTCGGCAAGGTGGTGATCCGGGTGGAGTGACTTCCCCGCGTGATGGTGAACGAAGACCCCGGCTCCATGGGTACAATATCAGTCAGCCAATGGTATCACGAATTGTGGCGCACCACGTCGCCACATTCGATAGCTAATACGCAGCAATGATCCTCGAAGGCTTCTTTTGCGCTTTGTCACGGTTGTTGGAAGGTGCGGTGTTCAGCTTGGGTGCGCTCTCCCATCCGATCCCATATGTCAGTAGCGATCAATGGCGGATCGTCTCGGCTGAACCCTTCCAAATTGCCGCATTGGAACCAGAAAGAGTCTCTCCGCAGAACACACTGGACTTACCGCCTGTCTCGGCAAGATCGGGCAATTCCACTTTCCTGCAATACGACTATCTCGCCAAGGACAAGCCGTGCACGCCGGTTGTGGTTCTGGATGTCCCAAAGGCGTTTGCACCGCGATCGCCGGCGGGTCCGACGAAAGCATGGCAAGTGCTGCTGCTGGTCCGCTTCAGGCATGAGGATAATGCGATCGAGGCAGGCACGCCCGAACTCTTCGGTTGCGTGGGACATTGCAATGGCCGTATGACGCTGTCGATCGGGAATGGCCTGGGCGAAAAGTGGAATCTCGCGCAACGGGCGTTTCGTGCTGCGATCGCCGACTACGACCGACTCAAGCAAGACGATCGATTTTCTACGGAAGAGCAGTTCGATCCAAAGCTCGGTTACGAAAAAGGCATATACGTCAAGAGGAACCCCCATGCAGACACGGAGTATTTTAGCGACGCAGACGACGCCGATAAGGTCACCTATGCCCTGAGATGCAATCCCCACGTTCCGGTCCCTGGCTGTTGGGCGCGTTTTTCCATACCCAACTATCGATGGATTGACGTAACGCTTACATTTGACATGCTCGACTTGCCTATCTGGGGGACAATTCGGGAATCCTCATCCCGTTTTGTTGAAAGCATGGTCAGGGAGATTGTATCGCCACTCTCATGTAAACAGGACTGATTCGCGAGAATCTGGCTGCCGCCGGTCGAATGCAGCGAAAATGCTCCAATCAATCGACGGTGATACCGCCCATAGGTTCGAATTGTGACGAACGACCCAGCCTCTACCGCATGGCCGCGCGAAGCCATCCCCCTCCACCGCTTGGCGTCCGATTTTGAGCAGATCGTGTGGTGACCCCTCCATCGTCCTGGCGAAGGGGGTGGGGTCTCACACCTCCACCCGCCGCTTCGCCAACTCCGCCTCGTTCACCACCAGCCCCAGCCCCGGTCCGTCGGGCAAATGGAACAGCCCGTCCACCGGATGCGGCGGATTTTCGAACACCGCATGCGTGCGGGTCGAAGGATCGTTCCACTCCGCCGGCTTCGTCGCGTGCAGTTGCGCGGCCAGAACGTGCAGGTTCGCCGTGTGGCCGATCGTCGGCTGAGTCTGGTGCGGCACCAGCTCCACACCATGGGCGTGCGCCAGCGCAGCGCAACGCAGCAGCCCGGTGATGCCGCCCATTTTCACAATGTCCGGCTGCACCATGCGCACGCCCGCCTCGATCAAATCCGCCAGCGCCGGCAGCGTGTAGGTTTGCTCGCCCGCCGACACGGTAATGTCCAGCGCGCGCGCCACCTCGCCCATCGCCTTGACGTGGTAGTGCTGCACCGGCTCCTCGAACCACCAAAAGCCGAGTTCCTCCAGCGCGCGACCGACGCGAATGGCACCGCCGCTGGTGTAGCCGTTGTTGGCATCGAACGCCAAAGGCAGCGCGTCGCCGACCAGCTTGCGCACCGCGCGCGCCTTGGCGATGTCGCCGGGAATGTCGGCGTCGAGCCGTGTGCGGTCGTTGTCGAAGCGGATTTTTATCGCCGCCGGCCGGTGCTTCAGCCGCGCTTCGACCACGCGCAATACCTCGTCCGGACTGCGGTCGCCGTTGCCGCCGATCGAGGCATAGAACGGTAGCGCGGTGCGCCACGCGCCGCCGATCAGCTTGGTGATCGGCAGCCCGGTCGCCTTGCCCTTCAAATCCCACAGCGCGATGTCCAGCGCGGCGAGCGCGCCGGTCAGCGCGCCCTCCGGCCCGAGCTTCACCAGCGTGTGCATCGCGCGATCGAGCAAGACGGCATGGTCCAGCGGGTCCTGGCCGACCAGTGCGGGTGCGAGATGATGCCTGACGATCACCAGCGACGCGAGGCCGCCCTGCATCGGCGATGCCTCGCCGAGTCCGACCAGGCCATCGTCGGTGTGCACCCGCACGAAGGCGCTGTGCTGCGGCGGTGTTTCCTGCGGCGCCCAGCGGATCTGGCATGCGTCGATGCGCGTGATCTTCATGGCGCGTTGCTCCCCGGCAGGTTCAGCGATCACTCAACACCGAGCGCAAGGCGACGACAAGCGAGCGCTCCGTACCCTGCGCGCGCGCTTTGCCCCGGGTTGCGCCGCGACGCGGATCGACGCGCCGGGCGAAGCCAGGGTGATTGGCGCGGCCGGCAGGATAAAGCCGGGCCGACCCGCTCACCCGCATCCTCGACGCCGGAACGTCTCGACCTGTCCCGCCGCGAGGGCGAGGTTCTCAGGCGCGCGCCAGGACCGATACCTGGGCCGGGGCGGCCACCAGCCCGTAGACCCCGCGCTCCGCCGGCAACGGCGCAAAGCGCGTGGTCAGGCCCAGCACCGTCTCCGCGCCGCCCAGATACAGCATGCCGTCGGCGGACATCTGTCCCGCGATCGCCTCCAGCGCCCGCGTCTTCGTCGGCTGATCGAAATAGATCAGCACGTTGCGGCAAAATACGATATCGAACCGGCCCAGCGGGCGCAGATCGCCCAACAGGTTCCACTCCTTCCACTGCACCATCGCGCGCAGGCTGTCGCTGATCCGCCAGCCGGGGTCCTCGCGACGAAAGTAGCGCATCAGCATCTGCACCGGCAGGCCGCGTTGCACCTCGAACTGGGTGTAGAGCCCCTCCCGCGCGCGAGCCAATTGGTCGCGTGCCAGATCGGTGCCGAGAATTTCCACCCGCCGGTCGCCGAGTACGGCGCGGCTCTCCGACAGGATCATCGCCAGCGAATACGCTTCCTGCCCGGACGACGCGGCGGCCGACCAGATGCGCAACGGCGTGCCGGCCGGACGCGCCGCAACCACGCGGGCCAGTGCCTGCGAGCGGAAATGCTGGAACGGCTTGTCGTCGCGAAAGAAGAAGCTCTCGTTGGTGGTCATCGCCTCGACCACATCGCGTGCCACCGCCTCGGCGCCGCGTCCGCGCAGCCGGTCGACCAGGTCGTTGAGGTCGCGCAGCTTCTCGCGCTTGAGGATGGGCGCGAGCCGCGTCTCCAGCAGGTAGATCTTGTCCTGCCCGATCACCAGGCCGGAGCGGCTCCGGAGCAAGTCGGCCAGGAAGCTGAACGCCGCAGCGGCGAGCGCGGTGTTCATGCGTGCGCCATGCGCAGCAGTTCCAGCAGCTTCGCGGCGATGCGCGGCAGCGGCAGCACCGCATGGCACAGCCCGGCCTGCGCCACGGCGCCGGGCATGCCCCAGACCACGCTGGTCGCCTCGTCCTGCGCCACCGCGGTGCCGCCGGCGTCGATGACCCGCCTGGTGCCGGCCAGGCCGTCCTGGCCCATGCCGGTCAGCATGGCGACCAGGACGCGCCCCTCGCACGCGGCGGCGGCGCTGCGCAACATCGGGTCCACCGAGGGGCGGCAGAAATTCTCCGCCGGCTCGGATGACAGCCGCGCGCGCAGGACGCCGCGCGCCGCCTCGACCAGCAGATGGCGGTCCCCGGGAGCCAGGTACAGCCGGCCGGCAACCAGCGGCTCCCCATCCGTGGCTTCGGCGCAGGGCAGGCCGCCCAGCTTGGTGATGTGCTGCGCCAGGATCGGCGTGAATGTCGCCGGCATATGCTGCGTCAGCACCGCCGGCACCTTGATTGTCCGCCCCAGCCCCTGCACCAGCGTGAACAACGCCTGCGGGCCGCCGGTCGAACTGCCGATCGCCAGCAGTTTCGGCGCCATCGCCGCGGCCGGCCGCAATTTCAGCGCCACGGTCGCGGCCAACGCGCGCGCCGGCTGGGCCGCACGGCGACGCAGCCGCGCCAGGCCCTTCACCTTCTCCACCAGGTCGCGGCGAAACGAATCGTCGCCCACCGCGCCGATCGAGGACGGTTTCGGCAGATAGTCCGCGGCACCCAGGCGCAGCGCGCGCAAGGCAATGTCGGCGCCACGCGTGGTCAGCGTGGAGGCCATGATGATGCGCAGCCCGGGATCGGCACGCAGCAACAGCGGCAGCGCCGTCATGCCGTCCATCACCGGCATTTCGATGTCGAGCACCAGCACGTCGGCCGGTGTGCGTTGCAGTTCGTCGAGTGCCGCCTGGCCATTCGCCACGCGAGCGACAACGTGGATCCCGGGATCCGCCTCCAGCATGCGCGCGATCGCCCCACGGATCGTCAGCGAATCGTCGCATACGATGACGCGGGCGGCGGATTGCTCCGCCGGTGGCACGACGGCGCGGACCGGTTGGATCACAGCAATCCGACCTGCGCGAACTTGCCCAGCAATATGTCCTCGTCGAACGGCTTCATGATGTATTCCTGCGCGCCGTTCTCGATGGCTTCGACAATGCGCGACATGTCGTTTTCGGTGGTGCAGAACACGACCGGCGGATTGCCGGGGCCGAACTCGGAGCGGACCGCCTTCAGGAAGGCCATCCCGTCCATGATCGGCATGTTCCAGTCGAGCAACACGCAATCGGGCAGGCTGGCACGGCAGGCATCCAGCGCCTCCTTGCCGTCGCAGGCCTCGGAGACGATGAAGCCATGCGCCTCCAGGATGCGCCGCGCGACCTTGCGCACGACGCGGCTGTCGTCGACGACGAGGCAGGTGCGGGCCATGGCGGGCGCTTCAGCCGGTTTCCGACAGCGCCAGCAGCCGCCCGACATCCAGCACCACCAGCAGCCGGTCCTCCAGCCGATAGACGCCGGCGCTGAACATGGCCCAGGTCGGTGGCAGCGTCGGCGGATTGCGTTCGAACGCGCCTGGCTTGAGGCTCATCACCTCGGACACCTGGTCGACCAGCAGCGCGTACAGCTCGCCGCCTTGCTCCGCCACCACCGACATGCGCCGCGCGCCGGCGGGCGGCGGCGGCAGTTTCAGGCGGCGCCGCAAATCGATCGCGGTGACGATACGCCCGCGCAGGTTCAGGCTGCCGGCGATTTCCGGCGGCGCCAGCGGGATGCGGGTGATCACCTGTTCGCCCAGGATGTCGCGCACGCCCAGCACCGGTATCCCACAGAGCTGGTCGGCGACGGTCAGGGTGACGAAGACGCGCTCCTCATCGGTCGCGACGGCATTGTCGGGGCGCTCCAGCACATCGGTTGTCATGCGTTGTCTCCTGATTCGCGATCAGCCGCGGTGGACGATGCAGACGTCTCCCCCTCCCCGTGTGGAAGGGGGTTGGGGGGAGGGGTGCGTCCATCCCCGGACCGCGGCTGAACGCACCCTTCCCCCAACCTTGGTCCGCTTCGCGGCCCAAGCCCTCAAGGGGAGGGGGAGGACATTTCTCCGAATTTCGAGCCAGCATGGGGATGCCGCCCACCTACGTCGCCGCGACCTGCTCACTCAGGCATTGTTGCAGACTGGCCAGCAGTGCCTCGCGTTCGAATTTCGCGACGTAGTCGGTGAACCCGGCATCGCGCCCCGCTTCCACGTCGCGCGGTTCCACATGTCCGGTCAGTGCGATCATCGGCAGGCTGGCCCACGCACCGGCTGCCCGCACCGCGCGAGCGAATTCGAGTCCGTTCATGTCGGGCATCTCGATGTCGGACAGGACCGCATCGAACATCACGCCGGCCTCGCGCAACTTCAATGCCTCGGCCGCACTTGCGACAGCGCTGACGCGGTAGCCGGCGGCACTCAACGACGGCACCAGCAATTGGCGGAAGAAGGCGCTGTCCTCGACCACCAGCACGCGACGCGGTCCAAGCGCGTCGCTGGCACGCGGCACGTCGTGGAACCAGTCCTTCCAGGCCAGCGTCAGCCAATACCCGGTGTCGATCACGTCGGTGGCGACGCCGGCGATGACCGCGGTGCCCAGCAAACCGGGCCGCGCGCCGGACAGTTGGATGTCCAGCCGGTCCTCCACCACGTCGATGATCTCGTCCACCATCAAGCCCATGCTGCGGTCGCGGTCGGTGAACACCAGCACCGCCTGATGCGGCTTACCCGAGTCGATCTCGCCGGACAGGGCGATCAGCGGCATCAGCCTGCCGCGATACTGGGTGACCGGCGCACCGGCGGAGAGTTCGATCTTGTCGCGCGGGATGTCCTCCAGCCGCGCCACCAGCCCCAGCGGCACCGCCATCTTCTGCTCCGATCCGGCACGGAACAGCAGCATCGCGGTGCGCTCGCCGGAATGCGAGGTTTCCACCGCACTCGCGGTGGCAGTGCGGATTTCGCCGGCCGCGCTGATCCCGGTCGCCCGGGCGATGCCGTTCGGATCCAGGATCATGATCACCGACCCGTCGCCCAGGATGGTATTGCCGCTGAACATGGTGACATGGCGCAGGATCGGCGCCACCGGCTTGACGACGATTTCCTCGGTGTCGAACACGCGATCGACGATGATGCCCAGCATGGTCGAGCCGACCTGCACCACCACGATGGTGGCGTCGCCGGCCTGGTCGCCCTCGGCATCGAGCGCCAGCAGTTCGGCCAGGCTGACCAGCGGCAGCAGCCGGTCGCGCAGCCGCAGGACCGGCGTGTCGTTGATCCGCTCGATCACGCTGTTGGAGCCGCTGGCCGCCGTGTTGCTGCCGGCGCGTTGCGCGCGCACCAGTTCGACCACGCTGATTTGCGGGATGGCGAACCGCTCGCCGACCGCCTGCACGATCAGCGCCGAGACGATGGCGAGCGTCAGCGGAATCTTGATGATGAAGGTGGTGCCCTGACCCGGCACGCTCTTCAGGTCGATGGTGCCGCCGATCTTCTCGATGTTGGTCTTCACCACGTCCATGCCGACGCCGCGGCCGGACACCGCCGTCACCACCGCGGCGGTGGAAAAGCCGGCGCGGAAGATGAAGCGCTGCAACTGTCCGTCGGTCATGCCGGCGAGTTCGGCCTCGGTTGCCAGCCCCTGGGACAGCACCTTGGCGCGGATCCGGTCCACCGGCAGGCCGCGCCCGTCATCGGCAACCTCGATGATGATGTGGCCGCCCTCGTGGAACGCGTTCAGCGTGATGCGCCCGGTTTCCGGCTTGCCCATGGCGCGGCGCTCGGCCGGCTTCTCCAGGCCGTGGTCGCCCGAGTTGCGCACCATATGGGTGAGCGGATCCTTGATCAGCTCCAGCACCTGCCGATCCAGCTCGGTATCGGCACCGAGCATCACCAGCTCGATCTTCTTGTCCATTTCCAGCGCCAGGTCGCGCACCAGCCGCGGCAGGTTGTTCCAGGCGTTGCCGATCGGCTGCATGCGCGTCTTCATCACGCCCTCCTGCAAGTCGGAGGTGATGTGCGACAGCCGTTGCAGCGGCGCGGTGAAACCGCTGTCCTCCTCGCTGCGGGCAAGCTGGAGAAGCTGGTTGCGGGTGAGCACCAGCTCGCTGACCAGGGTCATCAGGTCCTCGAGCACCTCGACAGCCACGCGGATGGTCTGGGTCGCCGCCGGCGCATTGGTCGCGGCTGCCGCGTCCGGCGGCGACCGGCCTTGTGGCGCGGCGGGGAACGAGGCGGCACCGGGTACCGCGGCGGTTTCCTCCACGGCCGGCACCTCAGCGGCGGCTTCCGGCAGTTCCGCTGCGGCCGCCACCGGCTCGGGCGCCGGTTCGGGCGCGGCGGGGGCGACCGGCGCGGCTGCGGCGGGCACCGGTTTTCCGGCGGCGGTCGCCTCCAGGGCTGCGATCAGCGGGGCGTCATCACCCTCCGGTTCGGCGCCGGTGCCGGCCAGGCCGGCGAGGATCGCCTTGATCCGGTCCAACGCCGTCAGCACCAGGCTGATCATGTCCGGTGTGACGGCCAGGGCGCCGTCGCGCACCTTGCCGAGCACGCTTTCCCCGGCGTGCGCCACACGCTCCAGACGCGGCAGGCCAAGAAAGCCGCAGGTGCCCTTGATCGTGTGCACCATGCGGAAGATCAGCGCCAAGGTTGCCGCGTCGTCCGGCGTGCGCTCCAGGGTCACCAAAGCGAGGTCGAGTTCTGCCAGATTCTCATTGGTTTCGGTCAGGAAGTCGGCGAGCAGATCGTCCATGGTGCCCTCTTTGCCGCCCGAGCGGGGCGTGTCGGAGGGCATCCTGGACCCAGGGTAACCAACAAAAGGTAAATCCCGGTCAGACTTCGCAGAGCCGCAGCGGCGGCGCGGGGCCGCCGGGACCGCCCGGCATCAACAGGGTCAGCCGCAGGCCCAGAGAGCGGGCGAGCAAGGCGGTGAGCGGCATTTGCAACGAACGGGCGTCGCGCAAGGCGGCCCAGGCCCCCGCCTCGCCGGCAAGGCAGCCCGCCAGGCCGGTCGGCCACGCTGCCCGCGGGCCGGCAATGGCGATGATCAGGTCGGTGCCGCTGCCGGCGAGCGTCACCGCGCCGCCGCCGTTCAGCGCGTCGCCCGCCAGCAGCAGCAGATTGAGCACCACCCGGGCGAACGGCGGGGAGAACGCGGTGTCGTCCGGCAAGCCGGAGAAATCGATGGTGCAGCGTCTGCCGTGCGGCAAGCCCTCGGCGAGGCGGCGCAATGCGGCGAGGTCAAGGGGTCCCTGCGTCGGTCCCCAGGTTGCGCGTTGCAGCTCCAGGCGTTGGCGGAGTTCGGTGGCGGCCTGATTGGCGAGCGCCAGGGCTTCGGCGGCGACGGCCGGGTCCTCGGCCAGCTCCAGCGCTCCGGCCAGCGTGCCGATCGCGCCGCCGAGATCGTGGCTCATGCGTGCGCAGACCAGTTCTGCCAGCCGCAACGGGTCGCTTGCCCCCGACATCCCATCGTCCCCCTGGCAGGGCGCCGGAGCTTCGATGTGGCGCCGCAATTATAGCGCAGTGTGGGGGTAATGTCCGCGGTAGTAAACCTCTCGCGCCGCGCGGGAGAAACGCCGGTTGGTCCGCGTTGCGGCCCAACTGGCCGGCTCGATGCGCCACCGAAGATGAAAACGGCGGAGACGTCGCGACTGCCGTGCCAACCCGTTATGCCGGCCACCGGGCATTTGACCCGGCGGTCGGCATGACGGGGTGGCGTTGGCGGGGAGTTTTCGTAGCAGGTCGCCGCGACGCGCCGCGGATTTGGTCTTTCCGCGGCCATGCGCGGCCGGGAGAGTTCGGCCGCAGCCTGGCGGGCACAGGCACCATCCTGACCGTCGTGGGCCTCGGGCGGAGCGGCCGAGACATCCACACCACGGACCGCGTCATCCGCATGGTCGATGCGACCGGCACCCGATTGCGGTCGGCTCGCCTCGCGGCGCCCTCACCCGGCGCTTCACACCGGCCTCTGCCGCGTCGCGGGATTCTGCCACTGCGCGGGAAAGCTGTCGTGACCCGGAATTCATCCGGGTCACGCGGGTGCGATTGGCGGCGTCACGGGCAACTGCGCATATCCCGTTCCACAGATGCGTTTTGCTGTGAAAGGGAACAGTCATGCGCCACCAGAACGCAAAGGAAACGGCCCAGATGATGATCCGCCTGCATGGGCTGCGGGCACAGGCGATCGCCCAGGAGCGCGCGGCGGAGATGCGTCAGCAGGGCGACACCGCCGGTCTGGAGCATTGGCAGCAGATTCATGCGGCCGTCTGCGAGATGCGGCGGGCCGCGCGCCAGGAGAACTACGGCGAGAGCCACGCCGACCTGCGATCGTAGGGCGCCTGGTGGCGGAGGTCCGGGGCGGCCGTGCCGGGACGCGAGCCTGGCTGGCCGGCCACGCCCGCAAGAGCTGCGTGGCTGGGGCGGGAGGATTCGAACCTCCGGATGGCGGAATCAAAATCCGCTGCCTTACCACTTGGCGACGCCCCAATCCGGCACGCAGCGCTGCATAGGCCCGGCCGCCCTGACGCGTAAAGCGCCGCGGTGCGGACGCGTTCAATTTCGCCGCAGCGCGCCGGCCCACACCCACCAGCCGGCCCGCGCCGTCGCGCCGGCGGCACGCCCGGCCGCCGCCGGATCGGCGAACAGGCCGAAGCAGGTGGCGCCCGAACCGCTCATCCGCGCCAGCAGGCAGCCGGGCTGCGCCGCGATCGCCGTCAACACGTCGCCGATCGCCGGACACAGGCCGCGCGCCGGTGCTTCCAGGTCGTTGGCCAGCAACGCGAGGTCGGCCGCCATGGTTGCCGCATCGCCCCAGCCGTCCGGCAGGCGGGCCGGCGGTGAGAACGCGCCGGACCGGGCGCGAAACACCGATGCGGTCGCCACCGCGACCCCGGGATTGACCAGCAGCACGCAGCACGCCGGCAGCGCCGGGGCGGGTTCCAGCGCCTCTCCGACCCCGCCCATGCGGGCCGGCTGACTGCGCAGGCAAACCGGCACGTCGGCGCCCAACCGCAGCGCGAGCAGGTCCAGTGCCGCGGGATCGGGCGTGATGCCCCACAGCCGGCACAGCAACCGCAGCGCCGCCGCCGCATCGGCCGAACCGCCGCCGATCCCGGAGGCCACTGGAAGATGCTTCTCCAGCACCAGCCTGGCATGCGCCGGCACGCCGGCTTCCGCGGCCAGCGCGCGCGCGGCGCGCAGCACGAGGTTGTCGGCTTCCCCGGCCAATCCAGCGGCAAACGGGCCGCCGATGGTCAGCGACAGGTCCGCCGCAGCGCTGGCGCGCAATTCGTCGCCGCAATCGGCGAAGGCCACGAGGCTATCCAGCACGTGGTAACCGTCCGGACGCCGGCCGGTGACATGCAGGAAAAGGTTGAGCTTCGCCGGGGCGAAAGCGCGCACCGTCCGATTGCTCAGGAACCTTCCTCGGCCGCTGCTATTGGCGACCGCTGGCGACGGACGCCGCCGCCGGCGTCTGTAGCTTGGCCTCCAGCTTCGCCGTGTCCTCCGGACCGGGGTTCAGGGTCAGCGCACGCCGCCACTGATACTGCGCCTCCAGCATGCGCCCGGCCGCCGAATAGGCGTCGCCGAGATGGCCGTTGATCGTCGGATCCTCGGGCTCCAGTTCGACCGCGCGTTCCAGCAGTTGCACCGCGTCCCCGATATTGCCCTGGCGCAGCATGACCCAGCCCAGGCTGTCGGTGATCGCACCGTCGTTCGGGCGGCGCTCGGCCGCCTTCTGGATCATCTGCTGCGCCTCGGTGAGGTGCTCGCCCTTGTCCGCCCAGGAGTAGCCCAGGTAGTTCAGCACATAGGGCTGATCCGGCGCGAGTTGCAGCGCGTGGCGGAAATCGGCCTCCGCTTTGTGCCACTGATGCGCTTGCTCATAGGCGATGCCGCGATCGTAGAACACCGGCCAGTCCTCGCCCCCGGGCTGGCCGATCTTCGCGATGCCGCTGGTATAGGCGGTGATCGCCTCGTTGTAGCGCTCCTTCGACCGCAGGATGTCGCCGCGCTGGATCGATGGCAGCGGGCTGTCCGGATAGTCGGCGGCGACGCGATCCAGCTCCCGCATCGCATCGTCGGTGCGGCTCGTCTGCACCATGATGCCGATACGGCGCATGCGGATCACCGCGCTGAGCGCGTCGTCGTTCGGCACCGACGCCAGCATCTGCAATGCCGCGTCCGGGTGCTGGTCGGTGCTCAGCAGGTCGGCGGCCAGCAGCCGGGCTGCCGTCAGGCCGGGCCGCAGGTCGAGCGCCAGCCGCAGCATCAGCATGGCGTACTCGTGCGAGTCCTGGGCCCGCAGCGCGCCGCCGAGCGCCAGGTAAGCCTCGGCCATCCCGTCCGTCGCCCGGGCCACCGGACGGCTGGCGCCGGTGGCTTCCAGCGCCGGCGCGGCGATCGTCATGTCGGGCGAGCCTTCGGCCAGGGCGGCGAGGGTCCGCTGCGCCGCCGCCGGGTGGCCGGAGCGGGCCTCCCAGCTCGCGAGGATCTGGGCCAGCCGCAGGTTCATCTGCGGCATTTCGGCCTGGGCGATGCCGTAGAACCGCGTCGCCTCCGCCTGGTTGCCGCCGAGGTCGGCGATCATCCCGGCATGCAGCGCGAAGATCCCGCGGAAGCGCTGGCCCGCGACGAACGGGCGCAAGGTCGCCAGCCCGTCATCGGTCCGGCCAGCACCGGCTTGCGCCCATGCCACCAGCAACGGCCGGAGGAGTTGCGTCAGCCCCTGTTGCGGCAGCGCCTGGAAGCGTTGCTCGGCGGCCGCCCAGTTGCCGGACCGCGCGTCCTGGTCCGCAAGCAATAGCTGCGCCACCGGGTTGTCCGGCAGTTGCTGGGCAAGCTGCACCGCCTCCGACCGGCCGCTCATCACCGAGGCGAGGAACGCCTGCTGCAACAGGTCGGGGTCGCTCGGATTGGCGGCAAGCGCCTTCAGGAAGGCGTCGGTGGCGGTATTCGGGTCCGACTGCGATGACGCGAAGCGGCCGGCGAGGAAGTCGCCAAACACCCCCGACGGCACATAGCGCCCCGGCTGGGCGGCGCCGGAACCGCTGGCCAACGGGTCGGCCGCGGCACAGGCGGACAGAAGCGAGAGCGCGAGAAGCGAGCTGAGCCCGAGGGAGCGAAGATGCTGCATCTGCGCAGTGTAGATCACACATCCGCGATCTGTCATGCAGATTTGATTGCCGCGGGAAAAAGTGAGCAGGCAGCAGCTTTGCATCCGGGCACAACTGTTCCTGTAACGTATTGGAGCCCGGCGTGCGGCCGGTGTCTCGTGGTGCGTGGGTGGGTTCCGCCAAGGCCGCGATGGTCATTGGGCGAAGGTCAATCCGCGGCGCAAGCGGCGTCGGAACCACATTGGCGCGCCGTTGACGCGCGAGGCGCGCCGGGTTGCTGCGCCAGCCGGTTCCTCTGAAGCGCTGTCACCCCGACCGGAATCGCCATGGTCCGGCGGCGGCGCGGTGGCCGGCGGCTGGCGTCTCAACCGCGTCTCTTGGTGCCTACCGCCTGGTGGGCCGCGGATCGCGTCCGACACCCGGCTCTTGTTGCGCCCGGTATGTGATCGTCGAATACTGGCGGTGCGACGCCCTCGGGCAGCAACGCGCGGTCACCCGCCTGGCGGTGACCGCGCCGCGCTCCGATGGCCCGATGAAGGCCCAAGACCCAGGACCATGGAGGAACATCGATGTCATTCTACCGAGGCATGACTTGCGAGAACGTGACCATCAATGGCGACAAAGGGACGCCGATAACGGCCTACGTGGCCAGGCCATCCGGTCCCGGCCCGTTTCCCGGCGTCGTGCTGATCCACCACCTGCCGGGCTGGAGCGAGCTCTACATCGAGACGACGCGTCGGTTCGCGCATCACGGCTATCTCGCGATCTGCGCCAACCTCTACGAGCGCGAGGGTGGCGGCAGCGACGGCAATCCTGACGACGTCGCTGCCAAGGTGCGCGCCGAGGGCGGCATCGCCGACTCCCAGATGGTCGGCGATACCGAAGCCGCCGTGAAGTGGATGCGCGCGCAGCCCGACAACAACGGCAAGGTCGGCCTTATCGGTTCCTGCTCCGGGGGCCGGCACGCCTTCATCTATGCCTGCCAGAAGAAGGACGTCGATGCCGTCGTTGAACAATGGGGTGGCGGCGTGGTGATGAGCAAGGAGGAGCTCAACGCGAAGAAGCCCGTCGCGCCGATCGACATGACGAAGGACCTGAGCTGCCCACTGCTCGGCCTGTTCGGCAACGACGATCGCGCACCAAGCCCGGAGCAAGTGAACCAGCACGAGGCCGAACTCAAGAGGTACGGCAAGACGTACGAGTTCCACCGCTACGACGGCGCCGGCCATGGCTTCTTCTATTGGCACCGGCCGCTGTATCGGCCAGAGCAGGCGATGGATGGCTGGAACAAGATCTGGGCCTTCTTCGGCAAGTATCTGGCGAAGTAGGAGGTTCGGACATGTGCACCTCCATCATCGAGATCGCACGCGCGGAGGGCATGGCGAAGCGCGGGGACCAATGGTTCCCGCTATCGCGGACGGTGGTTGCCTATGACCACGCGCGCCATGCGCCTCTGGGCGACGTCATCACCCTCGACTTCATCAACACGGACCTCGACCCCGGTGCCCGGGCGGGGATCGAACTGACGCTGGAATCGGCCAAGGAGCTGCGCGCCGCTCTCGACCGGGCGATTGCCGCCGCCGACTTCGAGGAGGCGGAAGTGCGCGGCAAGGGTGCCGTGCTCAGCCTCGTTCGCGCTGCGTGACGAGGCAGCCGCGATCGCTTCGTGCGGGCGTGTGTCTGGCGCCTGGTTGGGCTGCGGAACCAGGACAGGGCCACGCTCGCGCGTGAGGTTGTCGTCGGACTGTCGCTAGGCGATGCGATGCGCAGCCTGTAGCGACCGTGTTGGGTCGAACACGGCCAATAGGTGCGGCAGAAGGGCTGGTATCAGGCGCGCCTCGGCAACGCGCATAGCCGGCCGTCAGGCTTACTCAGCAGTCGGCAAGTAGGGCGACAATTAGTAGTGTGTCATGGCCGGCCCACGGGTCGGGCCAAAGGCCCGCCCGAGGACAGGCTCCGGCCGGCCACCCACGACTTTGCTGTGTGGCACGAAGGAAAGACGTGGGTGACGGGGCCAAGCCCGGTCATGACATCGCAGGCAGTGTCGCCCTACTTGCCGACCGCTGAGTAAAATCTTGTCTCACTGAACGCTTCAGCGAGTCATCGTGCTTGCCATCCACGCGGCGACACCCCCTACATCCCGCCCGGATAGTTCGGCCCGCCGCCGCCCTCCGGCGTCACCCAGTCGATGTTCTGCGTTGGGTCCTTGATGTCGCAGGTCTTGCAGTGCACGCAGTTCTGCGCGTTGATCTGCAACCGCGGATCGCCGGTTTCCTCGCCGATGATCTCGTACACCCCGGCGGGACAATAGCGTGTCTCCGGACTGCGGAAGCGTTCCCAGTTCACTGCAACCGCCACCGCCGGATCGCGCAGGTGCAGATGCGCCGGCTGGTTCTCCTCATGGTTCGTGTTGCTGAGGAACACCGACGACAACCGGTCGAACGTCAGCACCCCATCCGGCTTCGGATACGCGATGCGCGGCGCCGACGCTGCATCCATCAGAGTCTCGTTGTCGCGATGCGCGTGGTGCATCGTCCACGGCGCCTTGCCGCGCAGCACGTATGTATCGACCGCCGAATACGCCAGCCCGCCCCACATGCCGAACTTGGAAAACGCCGGGCGGATGTTGCGCACGCCGGACAGTTCCTCCCAGACCCAGCTCGCGCGCAGCTTCTCGGGATAGGCGGTGAGCTCCGCCGGTTGGCCGCCCGCCAGCGCCTCGGCCACCACGTCCGCCGCCAGCATGCCGGTCTTCATCGCGGTGTGGGTGCCCTTGACCTTCGGGACATTGACGAAGCCCGCGGCGTCGCCGATCAGCGCACCGCCGGGGAACACCAGGCCGGGGATCGATTGCAGCCCGCCCTCGTTGAGCGCCCGCGCGCCGTAGCTGATGCGCCGGCCGCCGGCGAAATGCCGGCGTATCGCGGGATGCGTCTTGAACCGCTGCATCTCCTCGAACGGCGACAGAAACGGATTGCGATAGTCCAGCCCGATGACGAAGCCATACGCCACCAGATTGCTGCCGAAATGATAGACGAACGAGCCGCCATAGGTGTGGGCGTCCAGCGGCCAGCCGATGGTGTGCTCGATCAGGCCGGCCTGGTGGTTTTCCTGCGGGACCTCCCACAGCTCCTTGATGCCGATCGCATAGGTCTGCGGATCGTGGCCCTCGCGCAGTCCGAACCGCTGGGTCAGCCGCTTGGACAGCGAGCCGCGGCAGCCTTCCGCGAACAGCGTGTAGCGGGCGCGCAATTCCATGCCGCGCTGGAAGTTCTCCCCCGGCTTGCCATCCTTGCCGATGCCCATGTCGCCGGTGGCGACGCCGACGATGCGGCCGTCCTCCTCCAGGTAGTCGGCCGCCGCGAAGCCCGGGTACAGTTCCACCCCCAGCGCCTCGGCCTGCTGACCCAGCCAGCGGCAGACATTGCCGAGCGAGACGATGTAGTTGCCGTGGTTGTTCATCTGCGGCGGGGTCGGCAGGCGGAAGGCGCGCGTGGCGGTCAGAAACAGGAACCGGTCGTTGCCCGCCGGCGTGTCCAGCGGCGCTCCCCTGTCGCGCCAGTCCGGCAGCAGTTCGTCTAGCGAGCGCGTCTCGATCACCGCACCCGAGAGGATATGCGCGCCGATTTCGCTGCCCTTTTCCACCAGGCAGACAGAAGCGTCCGGCGCGACCTGCTTCAGCCGAATCGCGGCGGCGAGGCCGGACGGCCCGCCGCCGACGATCACCACGTCGAACTCCATTGCCTCGCGCGGGGGCAGTTCGTCCGCCATGTCGTCATTCCTCCGATCGTTGCGCGTAGCCTAGGCAGAGTATGGCCGTTGCGCAAAACGCGCCCGCCATGCAGGAGTCGCCTATGGATGCTCTCGCATTGCTGCGGCTGCAAATCGAGTGGGGGGCCGACGAGGCGCTGGAGGACGCGCCGGTCGATCGGCTGCGCGCGCCAAGCCGGGGGGAAGGACTCC
>JBEKNT010000108.1:0-17686 GCA_049522565.1 Acetobacteraceae bacterium | reverse complement strand
CCTCCGTGCTGAAAAAACCTTGGCCGCGATTCGCACCGGCCGTGGCGAGGTGCTGCCAACCCAAGGCAGTCGCATCGACAGCTTTCGCGACAAGAGCGAATTAAATTAACAACACGTTGTTACGTGTCACGCTAACGGCGCTTCCCTGGCTTGTTCCCGGCGCAGACGGCAAACCACTGTCTGGTGCGCGGCCTCCGCCGTCTGCGTCGGCCGCGCCCCGTACCCTCGTTACGCGGCCAGCGGCGACCATGCCGGGTCCGACGCGTCGGTCGGCGTCGGCGCCACGCGCTCGTTGAAGCCGGTGATGTCCACCGATGCCAGATGCGAAGAATACCCTGCGCCGCGCGCATCCCGCGCCCGCGCCTGGCTCTCGAACATCATCACCCGGCCGTTGGGTGCGAAACTCGGGCCTTCGACGTCCCAACCCTCCGCCAGAAGGCGCTCGCCACTGCCGTCCGGGTGCATCACGCCGATCGAGAAGTTGGCCTCGTCGCCGCCAAACCGGGTGTAGGCGATCAGGTCACCACGCGGCGACCACACCGGCGTGGCGTATTTGCCCTGGCCGAAGCTGATGCGTTTCGCACCGCCGCCGCCGGCCCCCATCACGTAAAGCTGCTGGTCGCCGTCCCGGTCGGAGTTGAACACGATCTGCGACCCGTCCGGGCTGTAGCACGGGCTGACATCGATCGCCCCCGAATCCGTCAGTCGCCGCGCTGCCCTGCTCGCCAGGTCCACCACGACGATGTCCGAGCCGCCGCCGCGGGTGACTGCCATGACCACGCTGGACCCGTCGGGCGAGAAACGCGGCGCCAGGGTCATGCCGGCGAAATCGCCCAGCACGCTCTGCCGGCCGGTTTGCAGGTCGAACAGGTACACCCGGGGCCGGTTGTTGGCGTAGCTCATGAAGGCGATCTCGTCGCGCGTCGGATGGAAGCGCGGGGTCAGCACCAGCCAGGTGCCGTCGGTCAGGAAGCGGTTGTTCTCGCTGTCCTGGTCCATGATCGCCAGCCGCTTGGTGCGGCGGTCGCGCGGCCCGGTGGCGGCGATGTAGCAGACGCGGGTATCGAAATAGCCCTTCTCGCCGAGCAAGCGCTCATAGATCACGTCGGCCATGATGTGGGCGATGCGGCGCCAGTTGCTTTGCGACGTGGTGTAGGCGGTGCCCTGGATCTGCGCCTGCGGCAGCACGTCCCACAGGCGGAACTCGACGCGGATGTTGCCGCCGCCCTGCACCTCGGTCCGCCCGGTGACCAGCGCCTGCGCGCCGATCGTGGACCAGTTCTGGAAGTTCGGCATTTCGCCCTGGGCCGGTGCCGCCTGGATGAACGAGGCCGGCGGCAGCGGGCGGAACAGCCCGCAATTGCCCAGGTCGTTGGTGATGACCTGGGCGATGTCGCGGCCAAGCTGGGCGGAGTTGCCGTCGGCGCCGACCAGGTCGGGGATGGCGATGGGAATCGGGGCGCTGCGCGCGTGGTTGACATCGATCACCGCGCTCGGCTGCCCGCCGGCGGGACCGGCCGGGGGTGGAGCGGCCGGTTGGGCGTGCACCGGCACGCGCGCGGCCAGGGCCAGGGCGCTGCCGGCCGCGCCGAGAAGCAGTGGACGGCGACCAATGACGGGGCGAGGGATATGGATCATGGCTCTGTCTTCCAGCATTGACGGTCGGGATGGCAACCGCGTCGGGTCACGGGCTGAAGCGAAATGTCAGCACGTTTGTTTTACCGAGCATGTCGCGGGGCAACGGCAGGTTGGCGCAGTGCGGGTCCAGCACCGCCCGCACCGCCCGTTCGGCAAATACCCGCAGCCGCATGTCGCCGGCGACGCGGCCCTGATCCTCGGAAGCCACCACCGCCTGCCGCGCCACCCCGGCGGCATCGGTGGTGACGGTCAGCAGCACCTGCATCTTGTCCAGGTCGAGCATGCCGGGATCGGTGCTCCAGCACGCGCGCACGTGATCGCCGATCGCGCCGCGCTGGTCCGCGCTCAGCGCGGCGGTGTCATTGCCGTTCGGATTGCCGCCGCCATTCACGGCGCCGCCGGCCTGCGGGTTGTACCGTGCCTTCGGTGGCTGCTTCTGTTCCGCGAGCTGGCGCAGCTTCTCCAGCGTATTTTCCAGCGCGTGGCTGTTCGGTGCCGGGTTCTTCGTCGCGTTGGGCTGCGAGGTGGCGCTCTCCGGCGCGGGCGGCGTCGGTGCCGGCGGGGGTGGCAGGGGGAGCGGCTTCGCCGGCTGGGGCGGCGTCGGCTGTGGCGGTGAGGGCGGCGCCGGCGGAGGTGGCGGCGTCGGTGGCGCCAGTGCCGGCGTGGGCGGTGGCGGCGGAGTCGGCGGCGTCGGCGTCGGCGGGGCCGGCGCTGCTTGCGGCGGCGGCGGTGGCGCCGGTGGCGGCGGCGGTGGAGGCGGTGGCGCCTCGACCGGCTGCGGCTTCGGCGGTTGCGTCACCGGCGGGGCCGGCGGCGCCGGCGGCGCATTGGCGGGCGCCGGCACCGCGGCGGGCGTCGGCGCCTGCATGGAGGATGGCGCGACACCCATGAACACCATCGCCACCGTCTCGTCCTGCGGCGGCTCGGGCGGCCGGACGAACGGGATGCCGATCAGCAGCGCAGCCAGGACAATCAGGTGCAGGACAGCGGAAACGATGGCGCCGCGGCGCAGTTCCGGTGGCATGCCGGCGCGGCCGCGGCCGAGCCGATCCTCCCCGTGCATGACCCGTTGCAGCACGGTGCGGCAGCCCTCAGCCGGGTTTCGGCGCGGCGGCGCCGGATGGGGCGGTGGGCGTCGCGCCAGGTGCGGCCGGGGTCGCTCCGGGGGGTGTTGCGCCAGGCCGCGCTGCCCTGGACGGCGCCATGCCGGCCGTCTGCTCCGCCAGCAGCGCGACCTTGGTGAAGCCGCCCTGGTTGATCGTGCCCATCACCTGCATGATGCGGCCATAGGCCAGGTCCTTGTCGCCGCGCACGAAGATGCGGCGCTCCGGGTTGTTCTGGGCGATCGCCTGGAGCTTGGCGACCAGGTCGGGCAGGTCCACCGCCTGATCTTGCAGGAAGATGTCGCCCCCGGCGTTGATCGACACGGTCAACGGCTCGCTGTCGCTGTTGATCTGCTGCGCGTTGGTCTTCGGCAGGTCAACCGAGACGCCGGAGGTCATCAGCGGCGCCGTCACCATGAAGATGATCAGCAGCACCAGCATCACGTCGACGAGGGGCGTGACGTTGATTTCGGCCAAGGGCCGGTAACGGCCGCGCCCGGTGCGCGTGTTGAGGGAGAATGCCATGGCGATTAGGAGACTCCCCCTCCCCTTGTGGGCTTGGGCCGCGAAGCGGACCAAGGTTGGGGGGAGGGGCTCGTGCGCCCCAGACCCCTCGCCCCACCCTTGGTCCGCTTCGCGGCCCAAGCCCACAAGGGGAGGGGGAGGAGCATTGTCCTGCCCTTCCTCAACGCACCCTGCCCCATCACGCCCGCTCCTCCGTCTGGCGCGACAGGATGGCGCTGAATTCGGCGCCGAAACCCTCCAGCCTGCCCGCGAAGCGCGAGAGGTCGGTGCTGATCTTGTTATACGCCAGCACTGCCGGAATCGCGGCGACCAGCCCGATCGCCGTGGCGAACAGCGCTTCGGCGATCCCCGGCGCGACCACCGCGAGGTTGGTGTTGTGCATGGCGGCGATCGCCGAGAACGAGTGCATGATGCCCCACACCGTGCCGAACAGCCCGATGAACGGCGCGGTCGCGCCGACCGAGGCGAGGAACACCATCCACCGTTCCAGCCGGTCCATCTCCCGCTGCACTGTTACCTGGATGGCGCGGTCGATGCGCTCTCGCACGGAGGTATGGCTGACATCGGCGCCGGCGACGCGAACGGTCCGCCGCCACTCGCCCATGGCCGCGGCAAACACCCCGGCCATCGGGTGGCTCGGATTGGTGCCCTCCTGGTCGAACAGCTCATCCAGGCTGCCGCCGGACCAGAACCGGTCCTCGAACCCGTCCGCCGCGCGGTTCACCTTGCGCAGGCTGGACCATTTCTCGAACACCACGGCCCAGACCCAGATGCTGGCCCCCAACAGGCCGAGCATGACCAGCTTCACGACGATGTCGGCCTGGAGGAACAGGCCCCACAGCGACAGATCTCCCCCGGCCGTCCCCAGAGTCGCCGCATCAACTACTCGCGATGGATCCACCAGAACCCCCTATCCCGGCGCCGTACCCGACGGCACCCGTAGCCGTTTCCACAGGCCGTGCGTCGCGCATGGCCTGCAACACTGTCCGCCAGCGTGGCGGCAACCGTCCCGGCTTGTTTCCCCCCGGCCCCACGTCCGCTGACCCCATCTGGAGCCTGACACACGCAAGTTTGACCGTCAGCACGGCGCAGGCGCCAGTCGCGCCCCGCACCGTCTGGCGCAATGTTGCCGACGCGGCGCCCGCCACGAGGACCTCGGTCTCCACGACCAGCGAATCGTCGAGTCGGGCAGCACGCAGATAGTCCACTTCGATGCGCCGCACCACGAACATCAGGTTGCACCGCTGCACGAGCTCGGCATGTGGAATGGCCAGGTCGCGCAGGGCCTCGGTCCGGGCTCGTTCGGCATAGCGCAGGTAAGTGGCGTGATAGACGATGCCGCCGGCATCGGTATCCTCGTAGTAGACCCGGACGGCATAACAGTGGCGGCCCTCCGGCGGGATGGAGGCAGGATGTTGGTTCATCCATCGTCCCGCAACAGATCGAGCTGGGCCGCGATGCCTTGCGGCGGCGGCGTCAGGCCGAGATGGCGCCAACCCGGCTCGCCCAGCATGCGGCCGCGGCTGGTGCGCAGCACCAGGCCCTCCTGGATCAGGAACGGCTCGACCACGTCCTCCAGCGTGTCGCGTGCCTCGGCCAGAGCAGCGGCCAGGGTCTCGACGCCGACCGGGCCGCCGGCGTGGTGTTCCGCGATACGGCGCAGGTAGCGGCGGTCCATCGCGTCCAGGCCGAGCCGGTCCACCTCCAGCCGGGTCAGCGCCGCGTCGGCTGCCGCCCGATCGATCGGGCTGGTGCCGTCCACCGCGGCGAAGTCGCGTACCCGGCGCAGCAGCCGGCCGGCGATGCGCGGGGTGCCGCGGGAGCGGCGGGCGATCTCGGCGGCACCCTCGCCAGTCAGGTTGACGCCGAGTTTTTGGGCGCCGCGGTTGACGATCAGTTCCAGCTCCTCGGGGGTGTAAAAGACCAGGCGCAGCGGGATGCCGAAGCGGTCGCGCAGCGGGGTGGCGAGCAATCCGGCGCGGGTGGTGGCGCCGACCAGGGTGAAGGCCGGCAGGTCGATGCGGACGCTGCGCGCCGAGGGCCCCTCGCCGATGATCAGGTCGAGCTGGAAGTCTTCCATCGCCGGGTAGAGCACTTCCTCGATGGCCGGCTGGAGGCGGTGGATCTCGTCGATGAACAGCACGTCGCGAGGTTGCAGGTTGGTCAGGATGGCGGCCAGGTCGCCGGCGCGCTGGATCACCGGACCCGAGGTAGCGCGGAAGCCGACCCCCAGCTCGCGCGCGACGATTTGCGCCAGCGTGGTCTTGCCGAGGCCGGGCGGCCCGTGCAGCAGCACGTGGTCCAGCGCCTCGCCGCGGGCGCGGGCGGCCTGGATGAAGATGCCGAGGTTTTCGCGGGAGGCGCGCTGACCGACGAACTCCGCCAGCGTCTGCGGGCGGAGGCTGGCTTCCGCCGCGTCTTCCGAACGGCGGGCGGGCGAGACGGTGCGGTCGTCGCTCATGGGGCGAAGACCGGATCAGGGCGAGTGGCGGGGCGGGGCGTGCGGCCCCGAGGCTGGGTGCGGCCCGTGGCAAAGCAGGAAAATTCAACCACAGATGCACACAGATGCACACGGATGGGACTGGGGCGGCTGTATCGGCGCGGCCTGCCGGGTTCGGTCGTGCGAGGTCCGCTGTGAACGAACCCGCCTGACTCAGGCCCATCCGTGTGTATCAGTGTGCATCTGTGGTTAATTTTTCTTGCTTCATTGCCAGCCGTACTGTCCCGGCCAGTTGGGGCACGGCCTGGCGCGCCACCCGCTGGTTGCATGGCGTCCTTTACGCCCACCGGTGCCGGCGCGGTCATCCCCCCACCCTCTGCGCCAGCTCCTTCAGCGCCTCGCGGATCACGGCATCCAGGGGGGCGGCGGCGCCGAGGCGCTCGATGACGCGGGCTACCGCCGGCTGCGCCTCCGGCCGCCGGTAGCCGAGATTGGTCAGCGCGGAGACCGCATCCTCCGCGACGCCGCCGGTGCGGCCGGCCGGCACAGCCAGCCCGGGCGCGGATGTCGGCATGGCGCCGACTTTTTCGCGCAACTCGGTCAGCAGCCGCACCGCCAGCCGGGGGCCGACCCCGGGCGCCCGGGTCAGGCTGGCGCGGTCCCCGGCGGCGATGGCACCCACCAGGTCGCGCGGCGACAGCGCCGACAGCACCGACAGCGCGACCTTCGCCCCCACCCCCTGCACCGTGGTGAGCAAGCGGAACCAGTCGCGCTCGGCCGGGTCGGCGAAGCCGTAGAGCTGGATGGCGTCCTCGCGCACATGCGTCTCGATCAGCAGGCGCGCGGTCGCCGGCGGCTGCGGCAGGGCGGCCAGGGTGCGGGTGGAGGCCTGCACCAGGTAGCCAACGCCGTTCACGTCGAGCACGCAGGAGCCTTCGGTCAGTTGGTCGACGCGGCCGGTGAGCAGGGCGATCATGCTTGGGTGGCTCTGGGGTGGCGCGCCATGGGCCGACTCGGATTCCGATCGCTGGTTTGGGGGAGGATACGGTCGATTGGGGGGTGTTGGGAAATGGCGATTGGCTCAGATGGGGGGCGGTGGCGTTGGCAACGGCGGCGATGGCTTGCCCCGAGCCGTCGTGGTAACCTGCGCACAGGAGGGAATCCTGCATGTCCGCACCCCGGCTCGCCTTGAAGCATGACGGCGGATCGCAACGGATCGTTAAGACTCGGCGCGCTACCGGGTCGAACGATACGTTCGAGATGGCAAATCTATATCCAAGGGATACCGGCCTGCCGATGACGATCTGGGTCAGCCCGCGCGGAAACGCGCGGCACGACGCGCGGATCAATGTGTGTCTGAGCCCGGGCGATCGCATGGACGCCGGCAACACGGCGGTGGTGGCGATCCGGCCGCAGCCGCGGCTGATGCGCGGCGCCTTGCCGGCGCGCGATTTCGCGCTGGTGGCCCGGTGGGTTGCGGGTAACACGGCGGCGCTGGTCGGCTACTGGGACGGCAGTTTGAGCACGGTGGAGTTTGTGACGCGGATGCGGCGGCTGCCGCGGGCTGGTGCCGTTGAAGCGTAGGTCGGGGTCATTCGGGGATGCGCGCTTCCGGATCGCTCGCGGCGAATGAGGTCGAACGAGCGACGCCGCGTCCTGTTGTCATATTGGGCCTTATGCGGCACATCGGTGCGTCACTGCGGCGATGGTTAGGAGGTACTATCTGCGCTCGGTGGCCTGAGGCACACGGAATATGGTGTCAGCCCGCTATCACTCTCGTCTAGTCGAAGTACTTTAGGAATGCAGCTTAGCCACGGATTCGACAGATTTTTAGTTGTCGCTTCGAGCATCTCAAGAAAAGGTTTGCGGTCTGTCAGTTGAAAAGTGTCAACGAGTCCATTCTCCAAAACACTTGCTGCCGCTTTCTCGGCGGCGCCGGTGAAATGATCTGCTGTAGTTACAAATATACCATCTGGAATGCCAGCTAGCATAAGCGCCCCGATGAAATGCGTTACATGGTGGACTGACTCCCCTTTGTTGCTGCGGCTCCGGCGCTTTACCTGGATGGCGAAAGGCTTGTCGCCATTGACTAATATTAAATCTATCCCTCCATCATTAGATCTCCCACAGTGTTTACACTTGGCGCCAGGCCAGAAATCGGTCATGACTGCGCCTACAAGGTCCTCCATCTTGTACGGATCTATGGAGTTAATTACGTCTGGATGTGTGGCAATCGCGCGACGGAGGGAATCCATAGGAACAGTCACGTCCGCAGGTGAGAATGTTCTGAGAGCACCGCGATAGGAGAAAACCCATTCAGCCGGTGCATACGAGTTGTGAGCATCGGGCGTCTGTATGTCCTTAACGGTCCACCAGCCGCAATTGCAGGATTGGGCTGTCACATAATGGTGGATATCCTGCCTACTATCTTTGTTTTCCGGGTCGTACTCTGTGATACCTTTTGAGAATACGGTGATCAGCTTCCGTTCACAAAATCGACAAACATTGCCTTGAGGGTAGAAGCTACCATTGGCACGCCCGTCATTCTTGTAGCCTTCATGTATCCCTTCCGAGTAGTCGAGTATGTCTAGCATGTGGATGTTCCTGGGTTGTATGAATATCTCGGGCGTCGAGCGGCAGCAAGGTATGGCGGCGGAAGGCGACAACGATCCTTGGCACCGCAATGTCGCTCGATCCGATTTTTGACCGCCATTCCTGCTCCCCGTTTTGTGGTGAGGCGACATTACATAAAGCGTGGGCGACCCCGCCTCCAGGGCCGCAGAGTGGTTTCGCCTCGTCGCTTGGCTGTCGGGCTTCCGCCCCCCGCGTTTATTCTAGACAACAGATTTGTCCGAGAATGCCGACGGGAAGCCGATCCGCCCGCAGCGGCGCGGGTACCGGAGCGCCTTCTCGCGCTGACTTGTTGGACCTTATACGGCATCTTGTCGGCAGGGAACGAGGCCATCAGCGACTCACCAATCGCTGCTGGAGTAAGAGGCCCCTCAGAGTGAGTATGTCATGGGGAGAGGGAAGGCCCGCCCTCCGGCAGACCCCGCGGATGGTCTTGCGCATCCGTTTGTCGACCGGGCTGAGCGTTGGAATGAGGTCGGTCGTCGCTCGTATTCGTGCCAAAGCTGCAGCTTCAGCGGCCTGAGATCCAGACAACTGAGCATCAACCGTAATCATCAGCCTCAGGACGATGTCGTAAAATCCTACTACGCCTCTCAGGCTAAGCATTGTACGACTTCCAAGTGTAACGGGAAAATGCTCGATCGCCTCTTTTGTCTTAAGGGCGATAGCCGATGAAACTGGCGAGAAGGAGTTAAATGCATCGACAGACTTTTGGTCGGCGCTCCGGCCATTGTGGATTTGGCAATTCCGAATTTCCTTGAAGTAAGTGTAGCATCTGAGCATCTTCTCTAGTTCAGCAACGTGAACCTTCTTATGTCTCAAGAAGGCCGGTTGGAACGCCGCCTGCATAGCAGAAGATGGTGTCGCCATAACTCGAGCTATAAAAGCGGCAAGCCCAGATGTAGTGCCATTACCGATTCTATAGAGGTCTCGGTCGGACATACCGTGGACCCCGCATGATGAAAGGATCTGGCGCGACCAGCTTTCATAAACCGCAAAGACGTTTGTAAGAATGAACTCCGCAAACCTCTCCTTCTGTTCGTCCCAGGTAAGTCTTGTAACCATCCCTTTCACGTCGGCGCCGACTATTCCGCTGCCGGCTACGAATCGCCCGACTACATCCTGAGATGATGCGTTGGGGACGACGCTCAGAAAGCCGTTTACTTGGCATCGGAGGTTCCACAGGGCGGCAGCGGTCGGCCAAACGAAATCAAGTAGCCGGGTGATCTCGTTGGTCGCCTCATCGGTTTCGGGAAAAGCGAACGCGACCATCGCAACGCCTCACCAGTGACACCGATATTCTGGATGCTCGGATCTCAGCTCACAAGGGCATCGACCCACCATGACAACGTCAAGTGCTACCAGTGCCCAATGTCCTGCCCCCAATCTCACGCATGATAACGTCCTTTGCCATGCGTGAGAATGTACCCGCTCTATGAGACGCCCCTCTTGGCAAGTTGCGCGGGCGAGGCTTTGTCGAGATACCCGGCCTTGCCCACGACCGCGCGCTGCGTGGGGGGCGGATGGCCGATAGTGCGCAGACGCGCCTGACCGGGTGGACATGCTCAGCGCGCCGGCGGCAACAGCACTGCCGTCTGAAGCCTATCCAAGAATGTCGGCGATCTTGATCCGGGCGCCCGGAAGCAGCTCGGGCTCCAACACTCCGCTGCGTCCAACCGTTGTGACCGAGGCGTAGCCGTCCGGCCCAGGGGACCGGCAGACCTCGACATCGCCATCGACCAGGTTGACGATCCACAACTCGCGGATGCCATTCCGGGCATACAGCATGCGCTTCACGTCCCGGTCGTATTCCAGGCTGCTGTCGGACACTTCGATCAGCAGCAGCACCTCATGCGGACGGGGATGGGCGGTCCGGCAACGGTCCGGCCGCGGCACCAGCACCGCGTAATTGGGCTGCGGCAGGGAACGATCGTTCAGTTGCACAGGATTCTGCGGCGAGACCAGCGCGCGCCCTTGCATCGTGGCGGCCAGGCAGTCGCACAGCGCAACCACCGTCCCGGCGTGGTTGGCCCCGATCGGCGCCATGGCGATCAGCTCCCCCTCGATCAGCTCGACGCGATCACGCGGACCCAGGATGCCGACCTCGCCCATGCGCAGGAACTCCGCGACCGTGATCGGCCGCCGGGCAACCCGAGGGTTGAGAGCCAGCGCGGCAGTCTCACCAGGCAAACCATTCTCCTTCCAGGTCAACGACATGGTAGCGCCGCGGCAAAACGGCAAGCAACGCGCGACCATCGGGCAGGATCAGATGGGCCCCGATCCAGCGCACGTATCGCTCCGCGCGGCCGGCGCGCAGGGCGATCATGCGGAGGCGGCCGCGACGATGGCCCAGGCGCGGCGGCTGGCGCGGTGATGCGCGTGGCAGATCGCCACCGCCAGCGCGTCGGCCGCGTCCGCCCGCTTGATCGCCGCTCCCGGCAGCAGGCGGCGCACCATCATCTGCACCTGCGTCTTGTCCGCCCCGCCGGTGCCGACCACCGCCAGCTTCACCGACTTGGCGGCGTATTCGGTGATCGGAATGCCAGCCAGCGCCGGCGCCAGCAGCGCCACCCCGCGGGCATAACCGAGCTTCAGCGTCGCGCTGCCGTTGCGGTTGACGTAGGTTTCCTCGACGGCGGCCTCGTCCGGCTGCCACTCCGCCAACAGCGCTGCCAGCGCGTCGTGCAGCACGCGCAGCCGGTCGGGCACCGAGGTCGCGGCGTCGGTGGCGATGACGCCGTCGGCGCGGTGGCGCAGGCGGTTGCCGTCCGCCTCGATGAGGCCCCAGCCGGTGAAGCGCAGGCCGGGGTCGATGCCCAGCAGCCGGACCATGTGTGTTGCGACTCGGGTTAGGGGTGTCGATTCGGGGGCTGTTCTACGCCGGGTTGGGCTCGGATGGCAGGCGGTTCAGGGCAGGCGCGTGGAATGCATGTGGAAAAGCGGCTATAGCGTTCCGTCAGGATCTCGGTGGACCGCCATGAGCACGTACAGCATCGCCGAAGCGAAGGAGCGCCTGCCCAGCCTGATCGACGAGGCGATCGAGGGTAAGGCGGTGGTGATCACCCGCGACGGCAAGCCGGTGGCGGAGCTTCGCCCGACCCGCAACCATGATTCGCCGGCGGCGAAGGCCGCATGGGAGCGGCTGCGAGCGCTTCGCGATGCAGGGCCGGCAATACCCACAACGTCCGTCGAGTTGCTGCGCCAAATCTACGAGGACGAGTGAGCGCCTACCTCGACGCCAGCGCGCTGGTTCCCACGCTCGTGGACGAGCCGGCCAGCGCGATCATGGTTGCGTTTATAGAACAATACAGCGTGACGCTTGTGGTAAGCGAGTTCGCCGCTGCCGAGGTCTCCTCGGCTCTGTCTCGACTCGTCCGGACTGGTACGATGACGGCGGACGAAGCAAAGGCGCGGCTAATCGCTTTCGACGCCTGGCGAAGAACGGGAAGCGAGCCGGCGGACATTCGTGCCTCCGACATACGGCTGGCGAATACCTACGTGCGGCGGTTTGACCTGATGCTGCGGGCGCCGGACGCGCTGCACGCGGCGGTCTGCCGGCGGTTGGACCTGACACTGGTGACGTCGGATCGCCGACTCGCGACTGCTGCGCGCGAATTTGGGGTCAATGTCATTGTCCCGGCTGCGTAGCGCAGTCGCATCATCGCGCCGCCTCCCGCACCCCCAACCGCTCCAGCCGCGGCAACACCTCCTGCACAAAGTACGGAATCTCCTTCAGGTAATCGACGAACGCCACCGTGCAGCCGGCCAGTCCGGTCGCGCTCATCGCCGCCATCTCCGTCGCGACGTCGTCGGGCGAGCCGACGAACGGGTAGCTGCCCGGATAGGCGCCGTCGTAACGCTTCCCGCCGCTGCGGGTGAAGCGGTTCTCCAACGGCCGGGCGATCCGGGCGCTGCCGTCCCCCACGGTCGTCCCCCGCGCATTGCGGTAGTATTGCTGGCCGTCGGTATCCGCCATCTGCTCTGCGAAATACTCGAAGTAGTCCTCCGCTTCGCGCCGCGTCGGGCGGCACACGACATGGCCCATGGTGAACACGCCGATGCGGCGGCCGTGCCGCCCCGCGTGTTCCGCCACGTTGGCGAGCAACAGCGGCACCTGGTCGAGTTCCGTCACGTTCAGGAACAGCGCGTCGGCGGCGCGCGCGGCGAAGTCGCGACCGCGCGGGGAAAAACCGGCCGACATCACCACCGGCCAGGGGCGCTGCAACGACACCGGATCGGTTTGCAGGTTCTTCAATTTGAAGAACCGGCCATCCCAGTCGAATTCCGGGCCGCCTTGCAACAGCCGCGACCAGACCTCGAACCATTCCAGCCCGTGCTCGTAACGCGTGTCCGGATCGATGCTGACCCCGTGCAGGTCGAACTCGGCCTGGTTCCAGCCGCACACGATGTTCAGCCCGGCGCGGCCATGCGAGATGTGGTCGATCGTGGCGATCGCCTTGGCGGCGAAGGCCGGCGTGACCAACGGCACGTGCACGGTGGAGAAGATGGCGATGCGCCGGGTCAGCGCACTCAGCGCCGCGCCGTGCGTCAGAGTCTCGAAGGAGCGGCCGTAGATGTTCGCCTTGCCCTGGTAGCCACGCCATTTCGCCACCGGCAGGATGAATTCGATCCCGGCCTCGTCGGCGATGCGCGTCATCGCGACGATGTCGTCCCAATTGGCGCGCCAGCGCTCCGGCGCCAGGCTCATCGTCAGGCCGCCGTCGCAGTTGGCGCTGAAGATGCCGAGCTTGAAGCGGTTCGGACCGAAGAGCGGATGGTGGGTGCGAGGATTGGACATGGCGTGACTTTACCTCCCCCGCGCGACGCGCGGGAGAGGCCGAGACGCATGAACGATGAGCGTGACCGGGTCGGCACGCGGCGTCGGTATGCTGCGAGCCGACCCGGTCACGATCACCCTCGCCCCTCACGCGTCTCGCGTCGATCCGATGCGCGGCTCAAGCCCACGCCGTGGGCGAGGTTTTCGGTGGCCATCGGGAAATGCGTCACCGTTCCGGTGAACGCCGGGAAGCGCTGGAAGTCCGCGCGCATGTCGTGCCGCACCGGCGAATTCAGCGCCGCCGTCAGCGCCGCCGCATCATCGAACACCACCTTGTTGCGCAGCATGGCATCGACGCGCGGCCACGGCAGGAAGCCGCACCAATCGATGCGGGTGGCGACCTCGACCTCGCGAATACCGGGGAACCGCGCCATGATCGCCGTGTGGTGCTCGATGTAGTGCGCGACCCAGGCATTCTGGTCCGCGGCGGCGCCTTCATAGGTCACCAGGTAGGTGCAGCCCGGCTCGCCCGACGCGGTGCCGCTGCGCGCATCCGGCACCGCGAACGCCCGCGCCAGCATCGCCTGCTGCGTCACCGCCGCGCCGCGCAACGAGGGCAGCGCGTCCGGTGCGGCGAGCGCCTGGAGATGCCCGCCATGCGCCAACGCCGCCTCCAGCGCGGCGATGTCGGGGAAATAGAGCTGCACGGCCAGCGCCGGCGGGCGGCCGTCATCGAGATACGGATCGTGCGTCTGCGCCGGCGTGTAGATCAGCCCCCGCGCCAGGCCCGGCGTAGCTGCCAGCAGTCTTTCCAGCCACTGCAAATCCTCCGCGCCAACCACGCCGTCGTGGCGGAAGGTGGCAAAATACGTAACCGTCATCGCCCGGCACTTTCCGACCAGCGCCGCATCTTGGTATTCGACGGCAGCGACTCGTCGAGCAGTTTGCGGGCGGTCTCCACGCCGGCGACGGGCAGGGTGGCAGGGTCAAGCAGGCCGATCTGCGCCAGCACCGACGCCTGGTCCCAGTAGATGTGCTCGTTATAAAGCTTGTCGCCGCGGAACCGCACGATCGCAACCAACGGAATTTCCACATAGCGCCCGGTCGGCGCCACGCCGGGCAGCATCCAATCGATCTCGATGTCGTGGGTGAAGCAGAACAGCATCTCATCGACGACGCGATCGGCACCGATGGTGCGGCTGATCGGCACCAACCGCGTGTCCGCCGGGGTCTTCGGAATGAAATGATGCTGGTAGAAGCGCAGCAGATCGGCATAGCCGACGCCACCGGTCATCACCGGGATATGGTTGACGTAAGGCTGCGCCACCATCGTGCGCATCGTCGCCTCGGCATCCCGCTCGCCGAATTCATACCCCGTATGCTGCTCCCATAACGCTGACAGATCGAAATGTGGCCCCATCGCCTGGCGCAACGCGGCAATCGAGCGCGAATGTGCCATCAACGCCGCCGCCTTGTCGAAGCTCGGGCGCCCGGGGTTGTTGAACGCGTGGTCGCACCCCGGATAGACGAAGATCTGCGCGTCGGCGCGATCGGCGAGCGCCGCCGCGATCGCGCCACGCGCTGCGGCGGGCACCAGGGCGTCACGCTCGCCGAAATGCAGCACCAGCGGACCGGCGATCGATGCCGCTTCGTCCAGATGGTTCTCGATGCCGACGCCATAATAGCCAACCGCGCAATCGACACCGCATCGCGCCGCGGCGAGATACGCCAGCAGACCGCCAAGGCAGAAGCCCAGCGCGCCCACCTTGCCGGTGCATTCCGGCCGCGCGCGCAGGCGGGCGAGCGCGGTGCTGATGTCCTGCGTCGCCAGAGTGGTATCGAAGCGCCCATACAGCGCGAAGGCGTGCGCCATGTCGGCGTCGCTGTGGCCCAGTTCGACGCCAGGCTCCAGCCGCCAGAACAGGTCGGGGGCCAACACGACGTAGCCTTCCTCGGCGTAGTCGTCGGCGACGTCGCGCATATGCGGATTGACGCCGAAGATCTCCTGCAACAGCAGCAACCCCGGTCCGGAGCCGCATTGCGGCACGGCGAGGTAGCCGCGGAAGCCGTCGCCGATGTCGATCCACGTGCCGGTCATGCCTGCGCTTCCCCGGTATTGTTTTCCCCGCACAGCTTGCGCGCGCAGCGCCGCCGCCGTCCAGCGCGCTGCCGCCGCGACGCCTTCCAGCGCGGCCGTCGCTGGCAGCGCCGCCTCGCGGGCGCGACGCAAGCTGCGGTCACGCCGCGCGGCGGCTCCGGCTGTCACGCGCTCGCGAGCCGGTCTACAAGGCCCCGACTCTGACGCCATGCGCCGTTGCCGGCGCCTGGCGGCTCAGACGAACGCCTGAAAACCGTATTGTGGCGAGGTTCGCGTGACTCCTTTTCGTCGTTCGGCGGTGGTCGCTATGGTCACCGCCCTGTTGTCCCTGCCGCTGTGTGCTCTGGCCCAGCCGGTTGCATCGCCGACCCCGCCGCCCGCGGCCGGCCAGGCCGGAACCGAGCCGCCCCCGCTCACGCTGGAGCAGATCCTGGCCCGACTGCCTCCGCCTCCGCCGTTGCCGCCGATGGTGTCCGGCGCGGCGCCGCCGGCCATCGTGACCGGTGTCCTGTCGATCCCCGACGTGATGCGAATCGCCGTTGCCGCGCAGGAGGTGGACAAGGTGCTGGGTGCCCGCCGGCAGAAGCTGACCGACGACGAGCAAAAAGAGCAGCAGTCGCTGCACGATCTCGATCAGCAACTGGCCAACGACCGGCCGAAGCTGAGCGCTGAGCAAGTGCGCGTCCGCGAACGCGAGCTGCAGGATCGGCTCAATGACTCACGCCGTCGTTTCGCGACACGTGACCGGATCATCCAGGACGCGGGGCAGTTCTGCCTGGTGCAGATCCAGCGCGAGATGACGGCAGTGGTGCAACTGGTGGCCGCCGAGCGCAATATGAACTTCATCGTTCGGCGAGAGCAGGTCGTGTTGAGCACGGGTGATGTCGACATCACGGCCCAGGTGCTCGATATTCTGAACAAGGTCCTGCCATCGGTCATCATTCCGCCGGACGGCGTCGCGGTACTGGACCTGAAGCCGGTGGCCGGGAGCAAGCCCGCAGATGCCGGGCAACCGAAGCACTGACCAGCTTGGGCGCGCACCTTTGCACCAGGCGTGCGGGGTGCGCGTCCTTCGTTCGCGGACGGTGGGACCTGCCGTCATCCCCATCGCTGGATCCCGGCGCGCCGGGCGCATGACACCACGAAGCCCAGCCACGCCAGTTGCGGCACCAGCGTCAACGCCGGCACCAGCGGCTTCCAGGCTGGCGAGGCGGCAATGAACACCAGGCAGCACAGTCCGCCGTACAGCGCGAACCCCCAGTGTACCAGCGCCACCGCCGGTGCCGGCACACCGGCGCGCTGCGCGATCTGATACAGATGGCCGCGATGCGGCGCGGTCAGCCGTTCGCCCGCCACGGCCCGGCGCAGCAGCGTGAAGCCGACATCGAACAGCACCCCGGACAGCAGCATCGGCACCAGCAGGAACGACATCTGCAGGCCCTGGAAGCGGCTGGCGACGACCGCCAGCACCGCCAGCATGAAGCCGCAGAACTGGCTGCCGACATCGCCCATGAAAATGCGGGCGCGTGGAAAGTTGAACGGCAGGAACCCGGCGATGCCAGCCGCCAGCAGCAATGATGCGGCGTAGGCGAACCAACCGTCATGCGTCGCGGCGATGCCCGCCAGGAAACCGGCGGCGATCAACGCCACACCGCCGGCCAGCCCGTTCAGCCCGTCGATAAAATTCATCGCATTGGTGGCGAACAGCAGCCAGACCAGAGTCACCGGAGGACCCAGCCAGCCCACCGGCAGCGGCCCCACATAGGGCACGCGATAGTCGTGCAAGTACAGCCCGCTGCCCACCGCGACCAGCGCCGCGAGCAACTGCGCGCCGAGTTTGATGCTGAAATTCCAGTCGTACACATCGTCGAGGAAGGCCACGACGGCGATCGCCACCGAAGCCTCGATCACCCCGAGGAAATACGGATCCGCCAACCGGGCGAATTCCGCAAACTGGTACAGCACGCCGATGCCGACCAGGAAGGCCACGACGATGCCAATGCCGCCGCCCTTCGGGGTCGGTCGGTCATGCGCCTTGCGGCCGTCGGGGCGGTCCATCAGGCGTACGGCAATCATCAGCCGCACCGTCGCAGCGGACAGCAGTGCCAGTCCGGCCGCAAAGGTCAGGTGACGCAACAGCGCGGCAAGTGTCATGGTTCAACGGTCAGTTTTCAGTGGCCAGTGATCGGTGGTCAGCTCGGTTGCTGTGTGCCGGCCCTGTCATCGCGCGGGGCGGAGCGACGCGGCAATCCCCGGCCCGAGGAGCGGTGGCTCCCCAGGCAGGAGATTGCTGCGTCGCTCCGCTCCTCGCAAGAAACAGTCTCCCCCTCCCCTTGAGGGAGGGGGTTGGGGGGAGGGGTTCACGCGGCGCGAACCCCACCCCCCCAACCCCTACCACAAGGGGCGGGGGGGTCTGTTTCTTTCCAATGCAGGGCTCATGCGCCCCGCGCCACGCGGTCGGCGGTGTCCGGCCT
>JBEKNT010000107.1:0-17687 GCA_049522565.1 Acetobacteraceae bacterium | reverse complement strand
TTGGGCATCTCAAGGAGCAGCGGCGCATCTCCACCCGATATGACAAGCTTGCCACCAGCTTCATCGGATTCGTCTTGCTCGGATGCATCCGCATCTGGGCGAGGTTTGTCCACAGGGCCTAGCCGCCGACGATACTCATTCTGTTATTCGACATACACGGAGAGCGCCTCAAGTTGCGTGCCGTCATCGAGTGCCGCGAGAGGCCGCCAGTATCGGGAACAGCTATGCCATTTGCGAAGCAGGTGCCGCTGTCTTTTGTTCCGAATCATCAAAGTAAGCGTCGGCTGCCCAGCCAATCGCTTCAGTCAGCGCGGCAGCTGTAGAAGCGTTGATTGCATTGCCAAATCCCGGGATCCAGCCCACGAGCACTTGACTTAGGAACCGCCCACCCGTTGTCGCTGCGAAGGTAAGGAGCAGATCCGCTGCCATCTGTTTTGTCAGAGGGATGCCGTATTCCAGGGCGATGGCAGTAAGCATAGTAGTTTGAATTGGTACGATTGCGACCGAGTCGGAGCCTGGCACCTGTGCTAAACCTCCGCCGATAGCTGCGCAGGCCGCGGAAGCAGTATGAATTATCCCATGCACTTTTTGGTTCCGGGTAGCCATTCAGAAACTCCCTATCATCAACGTAGTCGGCCGCTCTAGCCAGTTATCTCAAGTCAACGCTCAACGCATGTTATTCCGAATGTGCTGCAAAGAAGTTACGCGAGACCGGAATATGGACGGCGCCGCCACGACTACGGAACTTGTGCAACTTACCGATGATTGCGGTTCCCGCTATAGTGACGAGATGCGGCTATTCCTCTACGGCACCCTGCTGCAACCGGCGACCCTGGCGGCACGCAGCGGCGATCCGACGCTGCCCCGGCGCTATGTCCCCGCCACGCTGCATGGCTGGCGGCGCGTTGCGCTGCCGGCGGTTCCGTGGCCGACCTTGCGGCGCGATCCTCGTAGCGTCGTCGCTGGCATGGTGGTGGATGTGTCCGCCGCGGCAGCGACCCGGCTGGCCGCTTACGAAGGCGACACCTATCGCCTGGTGCCGGTTGTCGTGGCCACCGCCAACGGCAAGACTGCCGCCCGCACCTTTATCAAGCCGGGCGGCACACGCCGCCCCTGGAAAGGATAAGCCATGCTGCAAGCACCACCTGCGCAACCCGGCATGCGGGAAGACGAGATCGACACGCCGGCGTTGCTGATCGACCTCGATGCGTTCGAAGCCAATCTCGACCGCATGGCCGCATTGCTGGCGCCCACCGGCGTGAAGCTGCGTGCCCACGCGAAGACTCACAAGTCGCCGGTGATCGCGAAATTGCAGATGGCGCGCGGCGCGGTCGGGCAATGCGTGCAGAAGGTGGCGGAGGCCGAGGTGCTCGCCTGGGGCGGCATTCCCGACATCCTGGTGAGCAACGAGGTGGTGGGCGGCGCGAAGCTGGCGCGGCTATGTGCCCTGGCGCGCATCGCCACGGTGGCGGTGTGCGTGGATGACGCGGCGCAGGTGGCAATGCTGGAAGCGGCGGCGGCGGACGCCGGCATTCGCCTGCCGCTGTTGGTGGAGATCGACGTCGGTGCCGCACGGTGCGGCGTCGCGCCCGGGCCGGACGCGGTGGCGCTGGCGCAGCGCATCGCTGCGTCGAAGCACCTGATGTTCGGCGGTTTGCAGGCCTATCAAGGCAGCGCGCAGCACAAACGCACGGTGACGGAGCGGCGCACGCTGATCCAGGGCGCGGTGGATGCGTCGCGCCGCACGGTGGAGCAATTGCGCCAGCAGGGGCTGGCGTGCCCGATCGTCGGCGGCGCCGGGACCGGGACGTTCGAGATCGAGGCGCATTCCGGCGTCTATACGGAAATGCAAGCCGGCAGCTACGTGTTCATGGATGCCGACTACGCGCGCAATCTGGACGCGGACGGCGCGCCGATCGGGACGTTCCGGCATGCGCTGTTCGTGCTGGCGACGGTGATGAGCGCGCCGAAGCCGGGGCTGGCGGTGCTCGACGCGGGGCACAAGGCGGTGGCGGTGGATTCCGGGTTGCCGCTGGTGTGGCAGCGGCCGGATATTCGCTACGTCAGCGCATCGGATGAGCATGGCAAGCTGGACGTCGGGAGCGAAACGACGATGCCGAAGCTGGGGGAGAAGCTGCGGCTGGTGCCCGGACACTGCGATCCGACGGTCGATCGCTACGATTGGTATGTCGGGGTGCGGGGCGGGCGGGTCGAGTGCCTGTGGCCCGTCGCGGCAAGGGGCGGGATGAGCTGACACGAGAGGAAAACCTCTCCCGCGGGAGCGGGAGAGGTTACACGCGCGTAGCGCCGGAGCGGTTACTCCGCCGCTGCTTCGGGCACGTAGATCTCCGCACCCTTCTCGACGAATTCGCGGCTCTTCTCCTGCATGCCGGTCATCCGCAGGGCCTCCTCGCGCAGGTCCTGCGTGATCCGCATGGAGCAGAATTTCGGGCCGCACATGGAGCAGAAGTGGGCGACCTTGTGGGCCTCCTTGGGCAGCGTCTCGTCGTGGAAGTTGCGCGCCGTATCGGGATCGAGCGAGAGATTGAACTGATCCTGCCAGCGGAAATCGAAGCGCGCGCGACTCACCGCGTCGTCGCGCAATTTGGCTGCGGGATGGCCCTTCGCCAGGTCCGCCGCGTGCGCCGCGATGCGATAGGTGATCACCCCCACCTTCACGTCGTCACGGTTGGGCAGGCCAAGATGCTCCTTCGGCGTGACGTAGCAAAGCATCGCCGTGCCGAACCAGCCGATCATCGCCGCGCCGATCGCCGAGGTGATGTGGTCGTAGCCGGGTGCGATATCCGTCGTCAGCGGGCCGAGCGTGTAGAACGGCGCCTCGCCGCACTCGCGCAACTGCTTCTCCATGTTGACCTTGATCTTGTGCATCGGCACGTGGCCGGGGCCCTCGATCATCACCTGGCAGCCCTTGTCCCAGGCGATCTTGGTCAACTCGCCCAGCGTCTCCAGTTCGGCGAACTGCGCCGCATCGTTGGCGTCGGCATTCGCGCCGGGGCGCAGCCCGTCGCCCAACGAGAACGACACGTCGTACTTCTGCATGATGTCGCAGATCTCGTCGAAATGCGTGTAGAGGAAGCTCTCTTTGTGATGCGACAGGCACCAGCGCGCCATGATGGAGCCGCCGCGCGACACGATGCCGGTGACGCGCTTCGCCGTCAGCGGCACATAGGCCAGCCGCACACCGGCATGGATGGTGAAGTAATCGACGCCCTGTTCCGCTTGTTCGATCAGCGTGTCCTTGAACACTTCCCAATCGAGTTTTGCCGGATCGCCGTCCACCTTCTCCAGCGCCTGGTAGATCGGCACCGTGCCGATCGGCACCGGAGAATTGCGCAGGATCCAGCTTCGGATGTTGTGAATGTTCCGGCCGGTGGACAGATCCATCACGGTGTCGGAACCCCAGCGGATCGCCCAGACCAGCTTCTCGACTTCGTCCGCGGCACCGGAGGTCACCGCGGAGTTGCCGATATTGGCGTTGATCTTCACCAGGAAGTTGCGGCCGATGATGACCGGCTCGAGCTCCGGGTGGTTGATGTTGGCGGGGATGATGGCGCGGCCGCGGGCGATCTCCTGGCGGACGAACTCCGGCGTCACGAACGCCGGCAGGTCCGCGCCGAAACTTTCGCCGTCGGCCAGCCGTTCCTCTGCCCCTTCCAGCATCTTGTGCCGCCCGAGGTTCTCGCGATGCGCCACATAGATCATCTCCTCGGTGATGATCCCGGCGCGGGCGAATTCGAATTGCGTCACGGGCAGGCCGGGCTTGCCGCCGTACACCGGGTGATCGGCGGGGCATTCGGGCACCAGCTTGTCGCCGCTCGCGCCGCCGTTGTCCTCGGGCTTCACCGCGCGGGGGGCAATCCGCTCGAAGCCGCGGCGCGCGATCCACTCGCGGCGCACCGGCGGCAGTCCTGCGGCCAGGTCGATCGTTACGCTGGGATCGGTGTAGGGGCCAGAGGTGTCATAGGCGTGGTACGGCGCCTCACGCGCTGTCGGATCCAGGGCTATCTCGCGGAATGGCACCAGGATATCCGGCCGGCCTTCAGGGGAGACGTGGATCTTCCGAGAACCGGCGATCGGCCCCGTGGTAACGCTGCTGGGCCTCGCGGCGGTTTTCGATTGGATGGTCATGGACGTCTCCTCCTCGGCTCCTTGGGCGCCGCGATCGGTCCGGGGAATGACTCTCAGGCAGAATCCCCGTCCCTCCGCCGGCATGACCCGGTTCAGGTTCCAGGGTCACCGCGCCGTCGCACGTGCGACACTGTCGGTCTCTCAGCCCCCTTCGGGCGGGGCTCCCCTCGGTAATCGCGAAGGATGCGAGGCCAGGGGCGTGTTGTCAAACTTGTCCCTGGCAACTTCTCCCTGGCGGGCAATCCCGCATTCCCCTCGCGCTTGCGGGAGGGGGCTGCGGGAGGAGGCTGCGTGCGGTTCGCGTCACCCTCCCCTGACCCCTCCCGCAAGCGGGAGGGGGATTCACCTGGGTACGCGCCGCGCCGGACGCGACAGCGCCTCGATCGCGGCGGCCGCCGTGCGGGTGAGGGTTGCGCCGCCGATCAGCCGGCTGATCAGCGCTTCATAAGCCGCAAGGTAGTCGTCCATCGCCAGGTGCCGCTCGGCGTACTGCCGTGCCTTGTCCCGCAGCGATCGCGCGAGGCGGGTATCCTCCAGCATACGTTGGATCGCCCGCGCCAAACCCGGCGGATCGAAGAACGGCACCAGCAGCCCGTTTTCGCCGTGGGTGACGAACTCACGCACCGGCTGTGTGTCGCTGCCGATCACGGCGCAGCCGATCGCCAGCGACTCGCGCAACGACCATGAGGCGACGAACGGATAGGTCAAATAGACGTGCGCGTCCGAGCGTTGCAGCAAGCGGAGATAGGTGTGGTAGTCGAGTCGCCCGGGAAACACCACACGATCGGGGTCAATGCCATCGCCGACCTCCTTCATCATCGCCTGTCGCCAGGTGCCTTGCCTCGGCGGGCTGCCGTAGCTGACGCCGTCGCCGCCGACCATCACCACACGCACGTCCTTGCGAGCACGCAGCAAATGCGGCATGGCCCGCATCATCAGATGGAAGCCGCGATACGGCTCCAGGTCGCGCGATACGTAGGTCACCAGCTTGTCGGCCGGACGGATCGTCATGTCGCCGATTTTCAGCGGGCTGCGACGCACCTGCGGGTTCGGCTTGCAAACATCCAGATGCACCCCTTCGCGCAGCAGCGTGATCTGCTCCTGCGCCCAGGCAGGATAGGTGGAGAACTGCCACTCGGTTGGCGTCTGGCCGTGGCCACCCAGGTTGAGCGCGATGTGATTGATGGCGTTCTTCGCGCGAATGCGGGGGAAATCCTGCGGATCGGGAGGAAACTCCGGGTCGAAGCCGACATCGATCCCGTCGTGATGGTAGTAGAATTCGAAATAGCCAAGCAGCGGCACGCCAGGCCAGACGTCCTGCAAATTCAGCAATTCGCCCCAACCGTGATGGCCGATAATGATGTCCGGCTGGAAGCCGAGCTGTTTCAGGCTGGCCGCCGTGCGCGCCACCGCCTCGGCGCGCCGCACGCCGCCATCCAGCTCACGCGCGGCGATGTGCGCCTCGGGGGCCGCGGCAGGTGGCTTGCGGTAGGGCACGACGCGGACGCCCGGGATGGCGTTGGCATTCGGCTCGCTGATGAACACCACTTCGTGCTGCTTCGTCTTCGCCAGGTGGCGCACGATGTGCAGGAACTGCCCCGGAAAATTCTGATGCACAAACAGATATTTCACGCGTCGGCGATCCTTGCGGGAAGCTGCGTCTGGTCGCGGGCTGGTGCGGTGGTAGCGCTAGCGGTTGCCGCCTGGTCGAGCCCCTCGAGCCGCCGATCGTGCCGGCCGCGCCGGTTTGGCGCCGGCGGCTGGTTCCCGCTCGGGCGCGGCGGGGCTCTGGCGCCGGCGCAGCTCGATGCGGAAGGCTTCCAGCGAGGCGAGGCTCTCGGCCTCGCACGTCTCGTCGGCACTCACCGGACCAACCTTGCTGCCGTCGGTAAACGTCGCCTCGTAGCTGCATTCCCATTGGCGGGCCGCAGCGCCCTTCAGCCGCAGCTTGATCCCGAGCAGGGGCAGCGCCATGCCGCGGCTGCCGCAGAATTTGCCACCCTCGACCCAGGGGGATAGCCAGCCGCGGCCGAGCACTCCCTGATACTCGATGTCTTCCGCGGCCACCCCTTCGCGTGGTTTGAGCGCGAAGCCCTCGATCCAAGAGCCGCTGCCACGCACGCCGATCCAGTCTCCGATCGGCCCCCCGACATCGCCGGTACGCTGGACATGCGCGACGATTTCCGGTTCAGCTTGCGTTGCAACCGCGGGGGCAACCGGTTGCTCGGCCGCGGGCGCGGCTGCCCGGCCGCTCAACCGCAACACCTGTAAGCGGGGTGCGGTTTCGGGGCCCTGGCGCGGCGACTGGTAGATGGTCACCAGCACCTGGGCCGGTCCGTCAGCGACCCGGACCAGCGCCGCGGTACCGTCCAGCCAACCATCCTGCCGGAACGTGCTGATGCTGATGGCTTCGGGGCGCCCGGAGGCGCCCGGAGGCAAGGTGATGCGCACGCCCGGCAGGCCGGTCATCCCATCGGGGGACGGACTGCCAGGTGCCTGGAACACGCAAAACAGCCCGCTGTCCAAGGTCATCAGGTGTCCCGAAACACGCAATTCGGAAACCCTGCCCTGACTATCGTCGGGAGGCGCGGCGGGTTGGGGGGCCGGTCGGGTCATGACCGCAGCGGCTGGTTCAGGCGCACGTTCCGCCTGCTGTCTCGACGTTCTTGCCATGGATGATTGCTCGTTGCTGGGATGGATGGGTGGCGAAGGGCTTCGTCCACAGTTCGGGGGCCTTCATGACCTGTCAGGCCCACGGCTGCAACCAGTGCGTTGTTTATTCCGCGCGGCGGCAACCCCAGCGGCAGCAGGAAGCCCCGCCCGGTGCGGCGGATTCGCTCCGCTGGTGCGCCAAAATCGAACGCCGCCACGGACAGGCCGGCGCGCCAAAGCTCGGTCAGGCCGAAATTCCACGTCTCCGGCCAGACCGAAGGCAGCAACGCCAGGCTGGCATCCTGGGCACGGATCAGTGCCACCGCCTCCCCTGTCGCGAACCGGCCGGTCACGAACACGCGACCGGTGGCCAGCAAGCGGGCGTCGTCGATGGTGTGGCCGACCACGACGAATTCGATCGGCAGGCTCCGTTCGGCGGCATCCCGCGCGCAGGCCAGAAGCACGTCGTAGCCCTTGTGGACGCTGATAGCGCCGAGCGTGCAGACGCGGCAAAGCCCGGAACGGGCCTGCGGACGCGGCGGATCGGCGACCGCGGCATCGTCCTCCAGGGGGACGATCTCGGGATGCAGCGCGGGGAAGTGCCGGCGCATACGCATCTCGGCGTCACCGGATGGCACGACGACCCGCCGCGCCGCGGCGAGGAAAGCAGCGGAGCGATCGCGCAGGGCTTGCACGCCGATCGGTTCGTCGATCACCCGGCCGGCGTCGGCGACACACGACTCGCAGCGCGCCACGGCCGGTTCGCCGCAATAACGGCGGTCCACGCCGACCAGGGAAACTTGCGGACAAAACCAGGGATAGTCGTGGACGTGAACGTCGTAGGGCGCGCCGAGCCGGGTGATGAGGTCGAAAATCGCCGGCGGGTGATGCAGCGTGTGGTGAACCTCCACCAGTCGGGGATCGGTGGTGCGCAGGAACCGTAGCAGCGTCGCCATTTCCCGCGGCAGCGCATAGCGCAGGTTGGGAAACCCGGCTGCGGCGCCGTCAATCACCACCATCGCCGGACCGTCAGGCGCCTGCACTGGCCGCAGCAGCACGGGCCGCAGGCCGGCGGCACGGTGCGACGCTGCGGCGACCCCGACCTGCCGTTCGACGCCGCCGCCGTCATCATGCGTGACAAGAATCACCGATCCCGTCTTATTCCGGGCCCCGCCGCGCCAGCGCACGAGGTCGAATCGCCGCCGTACCTCGGCCAGCGGATCGGCGCGCCTGAACGCCTCGATCAACCGGTCATAACCGGGGTGCAGCCGGTTCAGCAGTTTTTCGTTGCGCATCTGAAGGTGGCGGCCGGCCTGGCCGAACGACGCCCCGCCGAGATGCGCGACGAACAATCCCGCAACCGCGACATGCCGCCAGCCGAGGTGCCGGGCGCGCAGGCAGAAGTCATTCTCCTCGCCGTAGCCCTGGGCGAAGATTTCGGCGCGGAATGGACCGACCGCGTCGATACAGTCGCGCCGCAGATACAGGCAGAAGCCGACGCCGACCGGGATATCGACCACCCTCCCCTGGTTGGCGCGGCGGGCCATGGCGTCGAGCCCGATTGTCGCGTCGCGATCCGGCACCGGATTGCTGCCCGGCGGCCCCGGATAGCTCAGGATCGTGGCCTCGTTCGACAGCGGTGTGGCCGTGCCGATTTCGCCGGCCGTGTAGGCCGCGTCGCGCAGCCGTTCGAGCCAGCGGGGCGGCACCAGCGTATCGCTGTTGAGCAGGACCACGTCGCGACCGGCGGCAGCAGCGATGCCGTCATTGGCGCTGGTGGGAAACCCGCGGTTGCGCGTATGCCGGATCAGGCGGACGCGTCCGTCGGCGGCAAGCGCGTCGAGCGCGCGGCGCAGGGCCGGCTCGGGCGAGGCGTCATCGATGACGATGATGCCATGCGGGGCGCGCACCGAGGCGAGCACGCTGTCGAGGCAGGACAGCACCGTCGCGGCCTCGCCGTACACCGGAATGACCACGTCCACGCCTCGGCGCCGGCGCGACGCGCCCGGCGCCAGCCTGGGGGCCGCAATGTCGGCCGGTATCGCCGGCGGCGGGAACGGCGGCACGCGCGCCTGCTGGTGCGACAGGTAGCGGGCCAAGGCAGCCGCCGCGGCAGCCGCGGCGGATTGCTCCGCTGTCGGGTCGAGTGGGCTGCCGAGCACATCGGCACCGTCGCATCCGAGCACCTGCAACGGCCGGTGAATGGCAACCAAGGCGTCGGCCGGAACCGAAAAGCCGCGCGGGCGCGCAAGCGGGACCGCATGCTGCACCGACGCCGACAGGTCCGTGGCGGTGATCCGTAGCGTGCCCCGGCCGTCACCACCACGGACCAGCAGCACCGGATCCGTGTCAGGATCGCTGGGGTGCCAGGCCCATCCGCGCAAGCCGCCTTCGTGCGCCTCGACAAAGCCGGCGACGCGGCGGATCGTGACAAGCTGGATCGGACTTCCCAGCATATGCCGCCCGCCGATGCTGACCGTGACCTCCGCAGCCTGCGTCCAGGTCCGAGGCAGCGCAGGGCCGGCGCAGCGCCTGCCGTCCAGCCGGATCTCGGCCGTGCCTGGCGTCGCCGGCCGCACCACAAGCGTCCCGTCAAAGGTGACGCCACACCAGCCGGCGGCGCCGGCGTTACGGGCGATCGCATCAGCCAGCGAGTCGCGCGTGGTCAGCAGCGCAGTCTCCGGCACGTGCCGCGCCAGAGCATCAGCCAGGGCGCTGGCTGCCCCCCCGGCGTCGCCCAGGTTCGATCGCGCCGCGGCCAGGCCGAGCCAAGCCGCCCGCACATCCTCCGCCTCGGCAACCGTGCGGAACAGCGCCTCGGCCCGCAAATTGTCGCGGTGCAGACAAGCGGTGGCGAGCGTCAGCGTGAGGGTCCCGTCATGTGGCGCCAGCCGGTGGGCACGATCGAGCCACCGCATCGCAGCCGCGCCGTCGCCCGCCATGAGTGCCTGTTGGCCGTGCTGTTGCGCCTGACGCGCCAGGACGACGCTGTCGTCGGCGACAGGCCCCAAAACTGTCACGGCCGGGTTTGGACGGGGAGAGGGAGACGGGGAGAATCCTCCCCCTCCCACAAGGGGAGGGGGAGGCATCTAATTCTAACTCTGACTCTAACCCTGCTCCTCACCAGCGACCCTGCTCCCCATCAGCGGCCGACGGCCTGCGGTTCGGGCGCGGTGGTGGTGGGCGCCGGCAGACCGGCCAGATCGCCGCGCGCCTCTTGCAGACCCTGTGCGACAGCACGCTCGAGCCAGTGCCGGGCACGCTCGGGGTTGCGTTCTCCCGCCAGACCGCGCGCGAGGTAACGGCCGTACATCATCTGGGCATAAGCGTGACCGCGCTCCGCTGCCGCGCGGAAGCAGCGCTGCGCCTCCACGCGGTCGATTGGTACCTCGTGTCCGCCGCCCTTCATCGCGCCCACGGCGAACATCGCTCCGACATGACCGCGCGCCGCCGCCTTCTCGAAGAAAGCGAGGGCCCCCACATGGTCCTTCGGTCCGCCGCGGCCGTTCAGCATCATTTCCGCCAGCATGACCTCGGCTTCCGGCATGCCGACATCGGCGGCGCGTTGGATCCAGGCGCGGCCGGCCACCGGATCGGCATCGACGCCGCGGCCATCGACCAGCATCCGGCCGTACCAATACTGCGCATTCACCACGCCGTCGGCGGCCCGGCGCAGCCATTCCGCCGCCTTGCGGTCGTCACGCTCGACACCGACGCCTTCGGCCAGGCAAACCCCGAAATTGAATGCGGCGACAAGGTCGCCCGAGGCAGCCGCATGCTCGAACCATTCGCGGGTGCGCAGCGAATCTTCCTCGCCGCCCATGCCGCGCAGCAGCAGGTTGGCGAAATCGACCTGGGCATTCTTGTCGCCGGCCAGCGCGGCGACGCGGAACCACTTCGCCGCCTCTTCCTGGTCGCGCCCGACGCCGGCCCCGGTGAGATGCAGCATGCCGAGGGCGCGGGCGGCGCCGCGGTGATTGGCTTCGGCGGCGCGGCGGAACCAGATTGCCGCTTCGGCGAAATTGGGCGGCAGTTTGCCGCCCTTCGCGTAAATGTCGCCAATCACGGCCGCGGCCTCCGGATCGCCCGCCAGCGCGGCGCGCCGCAGCCAGGACTCGCCGTCGGTCGGATTGCTGGGAACGCCGCGCCCCTCCAACAAGGCCACGCCCCAGCGCGCCTGGCCCTCGCGGTGGCCCTTTTCCGCCGACTGCCGATAGAACTGGGCGGCCGCGGCCGGATCGGCGGGCACCCCGAGCCCGCGTTCGGTGATCATCCCAAGCAAATAGAGCGCGGTGGGCAGGCTGGCTTCGGCGGCACGCCGCAGGTGCTCGGTGATTTGGGCCTGCGTTTCCGGGGTTGTGCCTCCCCGCGCCAGCGACAGCGCGTAGCCGAGATGCCCCTGTGGGCAACCGGCGGTCGCCGACTTCTCATACCAGCGCAGCGCTTCCTCAAGGTTGCGCTGGCTCTCCGGTCCCGAGCTGAGGATGTAACCGAGCAATGCCTGGCCGTCGGCCGAACCGCCGTCCGCGGCGCGGCGCGCCCATTTCTCGGCGGCAGCGAAGTCGGGCTGCACGGCGGCATTGGCGGAGAACAGATTGGCCGCCGCGCCGCTTGGCAGCCCACCGGCATCCGTCGCCATGCCATGAATGTACAGCGTCGCCAGCAGCGCCTGGGCTTCGACATAGCCCTGATTGCCGGCGCGCTGGAGCCAGCGGGCGCCCTGGGCACGGCTGGCCGGCACGCCAACGCCTTCAAGATAGCAGCGGCCGACGCGGAATTCGGCTTCAGCAATTCCAACGGTTGCCGCACGCACCAGTAGCGGGAACGCCCGCTTGATCTGACCTTTTTCGGCTAGACGCACGCCTCGCCGCAGAGCGCTCCGCGGCGAGGCCATCCCGACCAGGTGATCGACTATGGTCATCGTGTCAGGCCCGGACGCCGCCCGGCAGACAGGCCCCGCATCGCGTCATGGTTCGCGCATGCCCTCCGCGGTGACCGGCAAGATGCGTTCCAGCAGGTATTGCAACACCGTCCGCTTGCCGACTTTCACGTCGGCGGTTACCGGCATGCCGGGCATCAGACGGAAGCCGGACGGCACGTCGTGCAGCGCCACCCGATCGATGGCAATGCGCGCCCGGTAATACGGCTGGGTGCTGCCGCCGCCCATCGTCGACAGCGGCACCGCGCCGGTCGGATTGCGCTGATCGTCCTGTGCCGTGAAGCTGTCCGCGCTGACGACGCGGACCGTGCCGTATGCCATGCCATACTGGGTGAACGGGAAGGTGTCGAACTTGAGGGCCACCGGATCGCCGACATGCACGTAACCGTCGTCGGAGCCGAGGATGTCGGCTTCCACCTCCAGCGGCGCGTCGGACGGCACCAAGGTGATGAACTGCTGGCCCACTTGCAGCACCGAACCGACCGACACCTTGGCGATCGTCAGCACCGTCGCATCGCGATCGGCACGCAATTCGACGAGTTGACGATGCAACTGCGCCTTGTTCAGCGCCTCGCGTGCGTCGGACAGCTTGCTGGTCGCGTCGGACAGCTTGTCGGCGAGTTCGGCGTGCCAGTTCTGCACATAGGTGTTGCGCTCGGCAAGCGACGCGGCAAGGTCGCGCTGCGCGCCCATGGCCTGCTCCTGCGCGCCCGCCAGGTTGCGCGCCATCTCCGCCCGGTTGTCCATCGCCGCCAGCGTGTTCAGCCGGCTGCCGACTTGCAGTTTCTCCAATTCGCGCCGCATCTGCTCCACGCTCTGCGCCACCGCGAGACGGTCGCGGTAGCCGGCTGCGTCCGAGTTGGCGCGCGCAATGGCCTGGATCAGGCTATCGGCCTTCTGTCTGTAGTTCTCCAGCGTGTAGTCGAACTCGGCCTTACGCTGGGCGTAGATCGCTGCCTGCAACGAGAGGTTGGGATCCAGGCCGGTATAGCTGAACGGCTTATCGCTCACCTCCGCCTGCATGCGCTCGACCTGCGCTTGCAGACTTGCCACCTGCGCGGCGCTGGCACCGAGATCGGCGGCGGCGAAGGTCGGATCCAATCGCGCGAGGATCTGGCCGGCATGAACCGCTTCGCCCTCTCGCACATCGATCGACCGGACGATCGCCGTGTCCAGCGGCTGCACCACCAGGGTCGGGTTCTTCGACACGACCTTGGCCTGCGCGGTCACCACCTGGTCAACCTTGATCAAGGCCATCGCCGTTATGCAGGCGACAAACATGCTGGTGACCAGCCATGCCGTGTGCTGGGCCTTGCGCGGCACCGGATAGTTAATGATCGCCGTGGACGGCGACTGGAACTCCAGGATCACCGGCAGCGTGGGGTCGTGTCGCTCGGTGACGACCAGGGCGCGGTCAGTCGCCTTGGACGAGGGTCGGGGCAATAGCTGCATGACGGGGACCTGTGCTATCCATGAAACGAGTTTGCTGAGCCCAGAGCTGGCGATACACCAGGCAGCGCTCGAGCAGGGTCTGGTGCGGCGCGACGTCCTCCACCTTGCCCTTCTCCAGCACCATGATCTGGTCGCATTCGGTGAGCGAGGAAAGGCGGTGGGAGACGATCACCATCGTCCGGCCACGCGCGATGCGCAGCAGGTTGGCGTTGACCAGCGCCTCGCTCTCCGGATCCAGCGCGCTGGTGGCTTCATCCAGGATGAGGATGCGGGGATCGGTGATCAGCGCACGCGCAATCGCCAGGCGCTGCCGTTGGCCCCCCGAAAGGTTGGGCGAGCCTTCCTCGATGTAGGTTTCGTAGCCGTTCGGCATCCGCTCGATGAACTCCTCCGCGCCGGCGAGCCGTGCCGCGCGCACCGCGTCCTCAAGCGTGAGTCCGGGCCGGCCGGCCAGGATATTGTCGCGGATCGAGCCGCGAAACAGGAAGTTGTCCTGCAATACCACGCCGAAGCTCGACCGCAGGTGACGGAGGTTGATCTCGCGCAGGTCGGCGCTGTCGATCTTCACGTAGCCGGTGTAGTCGCGGTTGATGCCCTGTAGCAGCCGCGTGATGGTGGACTTGCCGGACCCCGAACGGCCAACCAGCCCAAGCATGGTCCCTGCGGGAACCGAGAAGCTGACGCGATCCAATGCCGGCGTCTTGGTGCCGGCATAGGTAAAGGTGACGTCATCGAAGCTGATCGCGCCGGCGAATTTCGGGCGCAAGCCGCCGGACGCAGCGTCGACCTCCAATGGGCGGTTCAGCACGGAAGCGGCCTGGCCGATCGCCGCGCCGATCTCCTCGTAGTCCTCGATCAGCCGGGCCAACCCGACCAGCGGCTGCCCGACACGGTTAGACAGCATCATGAACGCGAACAGGGTGCCGACCATGTAGCCCTGTTGGTCTCCCATCGCGAGATAGGCGCCGAGCATGATGACGCCCATCCACATGAACCGTTCGACCGGTGTCACCAGGGTCTGCGGCCAGTTGGAGAGCCTGCCGAAGGCGATGCGCCACTTGCCGGCGTCGGCGACACGCTCGTCCCACACCGCCTTGCGTTGCGGTTCGAGCGCCAGCGCCTTGACCGTCTTGACGCCGTAGATCGTTTCGGCGAGCGCCGAATGCTTCTGCGTCTCGGCCTCGACCACGCGCCTGAACACGACGCGCAGCGGCCGCAGGTAGGCCACGATGATCAGCGCGATGATGCAGGCGCAGGCGACAACAATCCAGGCCAGTGTCGCATTCAGGTAGAACAGGAACGGCACCAGCACACATAGCGTGATCAGGTCGAGAAAGGTCTTCAGCAGCTTGCCGGTGATGAACTCCCGCACCTTGTTGATCTGGGTGATGTTGTACATGGTCTCGCCGGCCGGGTGCCGCTCGAAATAGTCCAGCGGCAGGCGGACCAGGCGGTTGAACACGTGCAGGCTGAGCTTGGCGTCGATGCGGACGCCGACGATCAGGATGATAAGCCGGCGCACGTATCCCAGGATGGTCTCGTAGGCGATGGCGATCCCCAGGATCGTGCTGAGCAGGATCAGCGTCGAATAGCTGTGGTGCGTCAGCACCTTGTTCACCACCGTCATGACCAGGAACGGTGGGAAGATCGTCAGCATGCTCAGAGTGAAGGAGGCGATGCCGATGTCACGCAGCGACCGCCGCTCCTTGCCGACCAGGTTGATCAGCCAGCGGAAGGAGAACGGGGCATCGGCCTCGGTCTGGCCGCGCTCGGCGCGCAGCAGGATGGCCTCGCCACTCCAGACCTCGGTCAGCCGCATCTCGTCTACCGGGACCGATGCCTCGGCGGCGGGACCACGCGGGTCCTTGAGGAAGACGACCTTGTGCTCGAGGTTGACGCCGGTGAGCAGGCCGGCGGTACCGTCGGTGAACAGCAACACCACCGGGCCGGTGTTGTTGAAGTTCATCAGGTGGCGCCAGCGCAATCGCACCGCGCGGGACCACATGCCGGTATTCTGCGCCCAGGTGGATAGCGAAGCCGCCGAAGGCTCGGTTTCACCCACCGACATGCGATATTCGGCTGGATCCAGCTCAACCCCGTGGTAGCGGCCGGCCAGGATCATGGCGAGCAAGCGTGGATGCATGGGGCCCTCGCGCGGGCCGCCAAGTGCGCCGGGGGCGCCGGCATCCGAACCGCTGCCGCCGGCGCTTGCCTCGGCTGGAACCGGGGGCGACGACTGGCGGTCCTGCCCGGGCGGGCCGGCGGTTGTTCCGTCACTTATATCCACGAGCAATCCCTCTCAGAGGCGTTTCAAACGGCAACAAAATTGCGCCCCGATCCGTGCTTTTCCCGCGTGTCGCGCCGAATGGAAAGTCGGTCCTGCCGGTCCGGGCAAGACGATCCGGTCGCCGCACGGTTTGACCACAACTTCTGGTGGTCCTTGGTTCACGGGGCGAGTATGCCCCACCGCATGAGGCGATTTCAACTTATTCCTTGATTTCGCGGACGAACCGGCCCGTGCTGCGGCGACGCCCGGAGATTTGCAGCGCTGCCGGGGCTCCGCCACCTTGTGCCGGCGGGCATCTGGTCTGGTGGGCAATAGGCGTAATCGGGTGGCAGGTATGCGAGGAGCAGATCCATGGTAGCGATCGAGGACACTGTAGGCGCCTTTGTTCCCGGGCCGCGGGCCGAGCGCGCCCCGCTCGGCACTGGGCGGCTGTCCGGCCTCAGCTTCGCAGTGAAGGATCTGTTCGACCTCGCCGGCGCGATGACGACGTTCGGCAATCCGGATTGGGCCAGCACCCACACCCCCGCTATCGCCACGGCGCCTGTGGTGCTGGCGTTGCTCCAGGCCGGCGCGTACCTGGCCGGCAAGACGAAAACCCAAGAACTCGCCTATGGCCTGACCGGGGAGAATGTCTGGCACGGGACCCCGACCAATCCCGCCGCGCCGGACCGCTTCCCGGGTGGATCGAGTTGCGGCTCGGCCGCTGCCGTGGCGGGGTCGCTGGTGGATTTCGCGCTGGGCTCGGATACCGGCGGCTCGGTGCGCATTCCGGCGAGCTATTGCGGCCTGTTCGGCATCCGTCCCACGCAGGGAGCGATCAGCCTGGCCGGCGCCTGCGCGCTGGCGCCGAGTTTCGATACCTGCGGTTGGTTTGCCCGCTCTGCCGCCTTGTTATCCGGGGTTGGCGAGGTGCTGTTGGCTGGCCCGCGCCGCGGCGCCGAGGGCCCGCTGCTGCGCCCCGAGGAAGCCTGGGTGAATGCCCAGCCGGAGGTGGCAGAGGCGCTGCGCCCGGCACTGGAGAAGCTCGAGCAAATCCGTGGCCGCTCGGTGGGGGTGCGTATCGCGCCGGAGGGGATCGACAGCTTTTTCGACCATTTCCGCACGGTGCAGGCGGAGGAGGCCTGGGCGACGCTGGGCGGATGGGTCGAAACGACGCGGCCCCGCTTCGGCCCCGGCATCGGCGAGCGCTTCGCCGCGGCGAAGGCGACCGATCCGGCGATCGCCGCACCTGGCCGCGCGTTCCGCCGGGTCCTGCAGGCGCGCATCCGTCCGTTGCTGTCCGGCGGCGCGGTGATGGTTTACCCCACGAGCCCCTGCATCGCGCCATCGCTGCGCGCCACCCGTGACGAGCAAGACAGGGTGCGGCAGGCGACGGTCGGGGTGACGGCGATTGCCGGATTCTGCGGCTTGCCGGAAATCACGCTGCCGGCGGCCCGGGTGCATGGCGCCCCGGTCGGACTGTCGCTGGTCGCCGGCCCGGGCCACGATCGCGCCCTGCTGGCTCTGGCGTGCGACGCCGCCGCCGTGCTGGGATTGCCGGTCTGAGTCGCACGTTCCTCCCTCTCCCCTTGAGGGAGGGGGAGAAAGTGTGCCCGCCCGCCGCCTACCGAGAAGGAACTCCGCGATGCAGGTGCGCCCCGCCACGCCCGCCGATCTCCCCGAGATCCAGTCGATCTACGCATTTCACGTGCTGCACGGCACCGGCACATTTGAGGAGGTGCCGCCGTCGGTCGAGGAAATCGCCGAACGGTTCGACAAGGTGACGTCGCAGGGCTGGTCCTGGCTGGTGGCGACCGATGCGACCGGGGTGCTGGGCTTCGCCTATTACACGCAGTTCCGCGACCGCTCGGCGTATCGCTACTGCGTCGAGGACAGCGTCTATGTGCGCGAGGACGTGCGCGGCCAGGGCGTCGGCAAGGCGCTGGTGGTGCAGTTGATCGCGGACGCCTCGGCGCGCGGCGCGCGGCAGATGGTCGCGGTGATCGGCGATTCGGAGAATGTCGGCTCGATCGGGGTGCATGCCAGCCTGGGCTTCCACATGGTCGGCACGATGCGGGCGGTGGGGATCAAGTTCGGGCGCTGGCTGGATGTGGTGTCGATGCAGCGTGCGCTGGGCCGCGGCGACGCGGATCTGCCGTGATTGGAGCCGGAGAACCTCTCCCGTCTGCGGCGGGAGAGGTCGAGGCGCGAAGCGACGAGGGTGGGGGG
>JBEKNT010000106.1:0-17738 GCA_049522565.1 Acetobacteraceae bacterium | reverse complement strand
GGCACCCGATCGGGAAGCTGTCCCGGGCCGGCACTCTGCTCTTGTTGGTTGGGTGCGAGAACCGCCTGGACCGGCGAGGCATTGGCCTGCGTCGTCACCGCGGCGGCAGGTGCGGACGGCGGTCCTGGGCTCAGGGCCGTGGTCGGGGGGGCGACAGTGGCGGTCGACCGATCGGACGCGGCTTCGTTCTGGGGCGGCGCGGCTGCCGTCGGATCGGGCTTTACCGCCACGCCGCCGAGTCTTGTGTTGTCGTGTTTTGGCCCCTCGGTCTGGCTATCGGCCGGTGGTTGCGGCGGCGGTGGCGGCACGGACGCGCCCGTGGGTGGGGGCATTGCCGGAATCGGCGTGGGTGTCGGCGCCACGCTGGCGACGACGGCGGATCCGGCCGCCGAACCCACCGCGGCGGCGGGTTCCTGGGAAGCACGAGGGTGGGCCGCCACCGTGGGTCGGGGGAGAATGAATGGACCCGGTGCCGTTGCCGGCGCGGGCGTCGGCATGAGCGACGGGATGGCGGGGAGATCCGGTTCCGGCGTCGGCGGCGCCTGATCGGCCACACGAGTCGCCGGCGGCTCCGGCTGGGCGGATTGTTGCCCGGCGTCCACCGGCGCGTTGCTCTTGTTGGCAACCGCGGGTTCGGCGGCAGACGGTGCGGACGGCGAAGCCATGCGGCCGAGTTGCAGCAACAGACCGGCAAACCTCGGTGTCTTGCTGGCCACGCTCCCGGTGGTTGCGAGCGCCACGGTTGCCGCCGGCGTGGCGGCCGCGGTCACCGGTAGCTGCATAGCAATCGCCTGCGGCATTGCGCACTCCCGCGTTCGCCTGCCATCGCAAAGGCAAATGCCGGGCCAAGCGAATCGGCCCGCCATGTTGGTGAATCGGCATTGCTTGCGGCAGAAAGTGCCGGGCGTGCCCTGCCCACCCGGCGCTCGGTGCCGGGCGATTCAGGCAGAACCCGGCATGGCTGGGCTCGACCCCATACGCGTCAAGATTAAGGGACCGTCCGGGAAAAACCGAGTCAGTTGCCGGCGGATCGCAACCTCCGTGTCATGGCCGGGCTAACCCCGGCCATCTATGGGGCACGGTGCCGCGTCAGATCGCCGGGTCAAGCCCGGTCATGACGGAGAGGGCGAGGTCCGCGAACCCTTGGCACGATTCCTGCGATCACCAGCGGCGACGACAATGCAGACGACAGCAGCGCAGACGACGCAGGAGCCTTTCGATGTCCTTGCTTGGTGCGATGAACACCGCCATTTCCGGACTGACCGCGCAGTCTTCCGCGTTCGGCAACATCGCCGACAATGTCGCTAACAGCCAAACCGTCGGCTACAAGCGGGTGGACACCAACTTCGTCGACTACCTGACCACCAGCAACGCGACCACCAACGACCCCGGCGCGGTCGTGGCGCGCCCTGACTACGTCAACAACGTACAAGGCACCATCACGCAAACCGACAATCCGCTCGGTCTCGCGATCGCTGGGCAGGGTTTCTTTGCGGTGTCGCAGCAGACCGGACAGGTCAACAACATCCCGACGTTCAATCCGCAGCAGTTCTATACGCGCGCCGGCGATTTCCAACTCAACGCCGCCGGCTACCTGGTCAACAGTGCCGGAGAATTCCTGAACGGTTGGACGGTCGATCCCTCCACCGGTGTGGTCAACCAGAACACCCTGGCGCCGATCCAGGTGACGCAGACGGTGTACAACCCGGTTCCCACCAGCACAGTGGAACTGTCAGCCAACCTGCCGGCCACGCCGGCCACCGGCTCAGCCACCGCCGCCTCGCCGATCTCTTCCGACATCGACGTTTATGACGCGCTGGGCACGCAGCACGTTGTTACGCTTAACTGGGTGCAGAACGCTTCCGACGACTGGACGGTGTCGGTCAATTCGCCGGACGACATTTCCGGCGTCCCGGCAATCGGCAGCGCCGAGGTGCAATTCGGCGCCCTCAGCGGCAACCCGGTGCCCGAGGGGACGGTCGGGCAAATCACCAACACCACCGGCACCGTCACCAGCGCAGGTTACACCGCCGGCAGCGCCGCCACGCTGAGCTTCACCACCAATTTTGGTTCCGGACCGCAGACGATCCTGTTGAACATCGGCACCTACGGCGCAACCAACGGCGTGACGCAATATGCCGGAACACAATACGACCTGGAGGGCCTGACACAGAACGGCGTGCCACCGGGCAGCTTCGCCGGCGTCACACCACAGGCGAACGGCGACATCGTGGTCAACTACGACAACGGCCAGACGCGGACGATCGCGCAGGTGCCGGTGGTCACCTTCAACAATCCCGATGCGTTGCAGCGTCAGGATGGGCAGTCCTTCACCGCGACGCTCAATGCGGGCACGCCGCTGGCCGAGCAGGCCAGCACCAATGGCGCCGGCAATCTGGTGACCGGCTCGGTGGAAAGCTCGAACGTCGATATCGCGACCGAGTTCAGCAATCTGATCGTGGCCCAGCAGGCCTACAGCGCGAACGCCAAAATGGTGACCACCGCGCAGCAGATGCTGCAAACCACGGTTGACATGAAGCAGTGAGCGGCAGCGTGGCCGGAACCCCGCCATGAGCCTTAGCGCCGCCCTGTCGATCGCCACGAGCAGTCTGGCCAACGTCACCAGCCAGTTGGCGCTGGTGTCGCACAACGTCGCCAATGCCGACACGCCGGGCTACGTCTCCGAGACAGGCACGCAGCAGAGCGAGACCGCGGACGGCGTCGGCCTGGGCGTCGTCACCGGGCCGGTGACGCGCGACATCGACACCGCGCTGCAAGCGCAGGCGTTCCAGCAGAACAGCACCGTCGCCGGGTTGCAGACGACCCAGACCGCGTTGCAGGCGATCGACGCGGTGCAGGGCACGCCCGGCCAGGGCGGCGACATCGCCAGCCAACTCGGCGACCTGCAGGACCAGTTCTCCACGCTGCTCAACGACCCCTCTAACCAGACGCAGCAGGAAGCGGTGGTGTCCAGCGCGAGCACGCTGGCGCAGACGATCAACTCACTGTCCAGCGCCTACACGACGCAGCGCCAGACGGCGGAGAACAACATCGTCAGCGAGGTCGGCACGATCAACGCGACGCTGAGCACGATCGGCCAGTTGAGCGACCAGATCGTGACACTGCAATCCGGCGGCCAGAGCACCGCCGACCTGGAGAACCAGCGCGACCAGGCAGTGCAGCAACTGGGGCAACTGGTGGACGTCAATACAATGGTGCAGCCGAACGGCGACATGTTGATCACCACCGCCGGAGGCCTGTCGCTGCCGATCCACGGCGTGGTCGTTACGCTGTCCACCAGCGGTGCGAATGTGCTGCCGGGCACGACCTATCCCGGCGGCGGCATTCCGGCGATCACCATGGACGGGGTGGATGTCACCGGACAGCTCACCGGCGGTCAGCTCGGCGCCAATATAGCCTTGCGCGACACAACGCTGCCGACCTACCAGGCCGAGCTGGACGAGTTCTCGCAGAACCTGGCCAGCCGTTTCTCGGCGCAGGGGCTGACGCTGTTTTCCGATCCGACGGGCGCGGTGCCAGCCGGCGGCGGCGTGCCGGTGCAGAGCGGCTATGTCGGCTTCGCCGCCGAGATCCAGGTCAACCCGGCGGTGCAGGCCGATCCGTCGCTGGTGCGCGACGGCACCAACACGATTGCCGGCAGCCCGACCGGCGCCGCCGCCTTCACCCCCAATCCCCCGGGCGGACCGGCCGGCTTCAGCACGCTGATCGACAACGTGCTGACCTATACGCTCGGCGCCGACGTGCAGGACGGGGTGCCGCAACCGGCATCCAACACCGCCGGCCTCGGCGCTTCCGGCACGCTCAACGCTCCCTATGCCACGCCCGCCACCCTGGGCGACGAGGCTTCGACGCTGGTCGCCGCGCAGGCGCAGGACAGCGCCAATACGACGAGCCAGCTCAACACGGAACAGGCGGTGCAGACCACGCTGAACAACACGCTCTCCACGGGCAGCGGGGTGGACATGGATACGGAGATGTCGCTCATGATCCAGTTACAGAACGACTATGGCGTGAACGCCAAGGTGATCGCCGCGGTCCAGTCAATGTGGACGCAACTGATCGGTGCGGTGCAGTGATGCGCGTTCCACAAATCCTCACCCACGCAGTGGGAGAGGGTAGGGTGAGGGTGCAGCGGGCCGCACGCGTCACCTTCACCCTACCCTCTCCCGCAAAGCGGGAGAGGAAGGGATTGCCATGAGCATTGCCTCCTACGGCCCCGCCGATTACGGCCAGATGGCCAGCCTGATCAGCGACAGCGCCACGGTGAAGCAGAACCTCGACCAGCTCACCACCCAGATCAGCACCGGCCTAGTGGCCAACACCTATGCCGGGCTCGGCCCCGGCGCCGCGGTCTCGCTCAACCTGCAACCGCAGATCGCGGCATTGCAGACCTGGCAGAACAACATCAACCAGGCCGCCAGCGGCATGCAGGTGACGCAGACGGCGATGACGCAGATCCAGCAGATCGCGTCCAACTTCCTCGCGCAGACCAACAATCTGGAAGGCTCCGACTCGTCGGAAGTGGACAGCGTCGCCGCCTCGGCGCAACAGGCGCTGGTGCAGGTCGCCGATCTGCTCGATACGCAGGATGGCAATACATACGTATTCGCTGGCCAGGACAGCGAAAATCCGCCGGTGCCCGATCCTGACTCTATATTAAGCAGCGGCTTCTATACGCAGATCGCTGCCCAGGTTGGCTTGCTCGGAACCCAGGGTGCCGCGGCGACCGCCGCCAATACGCTGGCGATCGCCGGTTCCAACGCGCCGGGCCTCTCGCCCTTCTCGGCCTATCTGTCGCAGCCTGCCGGCGTTGCACAGGCCCCGACGATCCAGATCGGGCAGGGTCAGACCGCCTCGGTCGGGCTGCTGGCCAGCGCCAATTCGGCGGTGCAGTCCACCGGCACCTCGACCACTGGTTCCTATATGCGCGACCTGATGCGGGCGCTGGCGACCATGGGCTCGCTGAGCAGTGGCCAGGTCAGCGACAGCGGGTTCCAGGCACTGGTGCAGGACACCAATGCCAGCCTGACCGGCGCGATCAGCGCCATGGCGGAAGACGTTGGTGTGCTGGGGAACACACAGAGCAACCTCACGACCAGCCAGACGACGATGTCCGACACCGCGACCGCACTCACCACCCAGGTCGGCGACGTGCAGGACGTGGACATGGCGCAAGCCATGTCGAACCTGTCGCTGGTGCAGACCCAGCTTCAGGCCTCCTACCAGGTGATCGCCGCGATGAGCGGGCTGTCGCTGGTGAAATTTCTGCCGGTGAGCTGATGCAAACCGCGCGCGGCTTCACCGGCTGTTAACCCGATCGCCCCAGGATGGGGCATGCCCGCAAAAGGCGGGGCTATCAGTAACCTCTGTGGGCAAAGGCAAGATACCATGTCCGGCTCTCTCAACTCCGTTGTCACCAACTCGGGCGCGATGATCGCGCTCGAGTCGCTCGACAAGACCAATTCTGCGCTCAATTCCGTGCAGAAGCAGGTTTCCACCGGCTATCGTGTGGCCGATGCCACCGATGACGGCGCGGCCTATGCGGTGGCGCAGTCGGTCCGTTCGACCGTCGGCGCGTTGACCAGCGCCAACCAGCAGCTTGGCAGCGTCCAGGGACTGCTCTCGACCACCCAGTCGGGCCTGAACGACATCTCGAATACCATGATGAGCATGCGCGACGTGCTGATCAAGTTGTCCGACAGCACAGTGCAAGGCAATGAGCGGACGCAGTACGAGGACCAGTACACCTCGCTGCTGGGCAACGTGCAGAGCTTCATCGAGGACGCCAACTACAACGGCAAGACGCTGATCGGCAATATCACCGGCAGCGCCGGCACCTTCGGCGCCGTGGCGGTGGTGCGTAATGAGAACGCCGCAACCTACGGCATCGCCACCTTCGGCGGTTCCGAGCTGTACGGCTCGATCGCCTTCACCACCACGCAGATGAACGGTGCCTCGACGATCGCGGCGCTGATCACCGCAACCGGCACCTTCCTCAACCAGCAGAACGCGGTCGGCACTGCACTCAACGGCGTCGGTTCCTCGGTCAACTACGTGAACAACCAGATCAGCTACAACAACAACAAGATCGATGCTCTGAACACGGGTCTTGGCTCGCTGGTCGATGCCGATCTGGCGAAGGAGTCCGCCCTGTTGCAGTCGCTGCAGATCCAGCAACAGCTCGGCACCCAGGCGCTGACCTTGGCCAACCAGGCTCCGCAGACGCTGCTGAGCCTGTTCAAGTAATCGCGGAACGGGACGGGCGTCACGCCCGTTTCGTAACCCGCACCAGCCGGACGAGACCCTCGCGAAGCCCGTCGTCGAGACGGCGGCGCGCGGGGCTGGCTGCGGCTTCATCATTGGCTGACCGCGCGGGCGATATCCGGGCGGCGACGCGCGGCTGCGCGTCATGTTCCTATCGCGAACCAGGAAGGGGCGCATGTCGAATTTGGTGTTGGAGCTGCGCCAGGGCGAGGTAATGATCGTCAATGGAGCACCGATCCGCTTCCGCACCAAGTCGCGGATCGAGCTGACTGCCAAGGCACGTTTCCTGTTCGGTAAGCAGATCATGCCGCCGGACCAGGCGGACAGCCCGGCGCGGCGCATCTACTTCGCCCTGCAATCCGCCTATATTGGCGACGACGATGAACGTCCGCGCGGTCTTGCCACGGCGCGGCAGCTCATTGCCGCGTTCAAAGGCGCAACAACCTCGGTGCTCGCACGCGAGATTCTCGACGATGCGCTGGCCGCGGCGGAGGCCGACGACTGTTACCAGGGCCTGAAGCTCATCCGACGTATCATTCGGCACGAGGACGCCGTGCTGGGGCGCGTGGCGCCCGGCGCAAAGGCGGCCGACGCACAAAACCCCACTTCGACCCAACTGGAGCCATGTCGATGATGATGAACCAGGCCGTGCGGGCCTATGAGGCTGCGGCGACGCACCGCAGCCAGCGCGAGCAGGAAGCGGACGTGTTCCGGCGTGCCATCGGCGCGCTCAAGGCGGCACGCAACGGCAACGCGCTGCAGCGCGTCCGCGCCCTGGCGGACAACCGCCGCCTCTGGATGACGGTGCACGACCTGATGCGCGACCCGGACAACGGCTTGCCGGCAGAGCTGCGCGCCGCGATCATTTCCGTCGGCCTGACCGTGCAACGCGAGATGGACCGCGACTCGCCCGATTTCGCCTTCCTCATCGAGATCAACGAGAGCTTCGCTGTCGGGCTGTCCGGCAGCCTCTGAGCCGCGGCACCCGGGCGGCCATCATGGGAACCACCGCACCGAGAACCTTAGCGCTGGCGATTGTCGCGCGATGGCACGCGGTGCGACGCCGGACTCCAGGCCCAGGAGGGGCCCGTCATGCAAAAATTGCACGCTGCCGCCGACGCTGAAGCACTGACCGATCGGGCCGCGCAACTGGTGGCCGCCGGTCGTATTGGCGCCGCACGACCCTTGCTTGCCGCGGCCCGACGCCTGGCCCCCGGGTCCATTGGCGTGGCGGATGTCGGCGCGCGGCTAGCGCTCCGTGCAGACACGCCCGACGAGGCGGTGCTCGAGCTTGACCAGGCCATCGCGGTCGCACCGGAGCACCCCGGGTTACGCAAGAGCCGCGCCGAGCTGCGCCGCCAAACCGGCGACATCGAAGGTGCGGCGCGCGATGCCGCCGAAGCCGTCGTGCTCGACCGTAGCGATTCAGCCGCCAAGGCCCTGCTCGGCGTCCTGATGTTGGAACTCGGACGCACCGCGGATGCTGTTGCCTGCCTCGCCGCAGCGTCTGGCACCGAGCCGGCAAACCCGGGATTTGCTGCTGGACTTGCCGCGGCGCAGGAGGCGGCCGGCGACCCCGACGCAGCCCTTGCCACCCTGCTGCGCTGCGTCGATGCCGCCCCCGGTAGGCTCGATCCGCGCAATGCCGCCATTCTGCTTTGCGTGCGCCGTCGCGATTTCCGTCAGGCCGTCCGCCTGGCCGAGGAAACCCGCCGCGTCGGCATCGCCGACGCCTGTTCGTTCGGCTTGCTGGGTCACGCGCTGTCCAGTCTCGGCCAACATGCGGCAGCGACAGACGCCTATGCCGAAGCACTGAAGCTCGGGCCGCACGATCCCTATGTGCGTCACCTCGTCGCAGCGGCGGGTGTCATGCCCGGGGCGACGCGCGCTCCGCTCGAATATCTGCGTGCGGTATTCGACGGCTACGCCGAGCGGTTCGAGCCACATCTGATTTCACTCGGCTACCGCGCGCCGGGCCTGTTTCGCGCCGTGCTGCGGCAGCACCCGCTGATTGCCGCGGGCGAGCGTGTCGGACCGGTACTCGACCTTGGTTGCGGCACAGGCCTGGTGGCTCTGGCGATTGCCGATCTCCCGGTGGGGCCGCTGATCGGCGTGGACGTCGCCCCCCGGATGCTGGCGCAAGCTGCGGCGAAGGGGCTGTATGCGGAACTGCAGGAAGCCGATGTGATGGACGTGCTGGGAGCTGAACCTCTCTCGCCAGCGGGAGAAGTTGCCCGTTACCCCCTCATCCTGGCTGCCGACGTGTTCTGTTATTTCGGCGACCTGGCAGCGGTGTTCGCCGCGGCCCACGCGAGCCTGACGCCGGGCGGCTGGCTGATCTGCTCCGCCGAGGAACTGCTGCCCGACCGCGACGGTGTCGTGCCCGGCGATACCGACGGCAATTGGGCGCTCCAGCGGCAGGGCCGTTACTCCCACGGTATTGCCTACATCCGTGACATCGCGACCCAGGCGGGCTTCCAGGTGCTGCGGCTCGATCGCGAAACGCTGCGCTGCGAAGCCAATGCTCCGGTTGCCGGGCTGCTGATCGTGCTGCAACGGGTGCGGCATGACGGCTGAGGCAGCCCTCGTGCGGTTGCGCGCGGGCGATGCGGAGGGCGCGCTCAATCTGCTGGACGCCGCTTCGGGCGACGACGCGGACCCGGCTCGCCACGCCGCGCGCGGCATGACGCTGCTGGACATGAACCAGCCGGAGGCGGCGAGCTTTGCCTTGCGCACCGCCGTGTCGCTCGGCGACACCTCGCCGCCGACCTTGCTCAATCTCGCCATCGCCGAAGATCGCCTCGGCAACCTGGCGCGCGCGCGCGGACTGATGGAGACGGTGGCGCATGTCCTGCCGAACTGGGATGAGCCGCTGCTGCGGCTGGCGGAAAGCTATCGCGCGGCGAACGACCCGGCTGCCGCCGAAGCCGCCTATCGTCGGCTCCTGGAGGTCAATCCCCGGCGCGAAGAAGCACTGGTGGCCCTCGCGGGACTGCTGATCGCCCGCGCCGAGGGCGCCGAAGCGCGCGTCCTGCTGTTGCGATGCCTGGGCATAGCGCCGGACCGCGCCGAAGCCTGGGCGACACTGGGTCTCGCCTTGCTGCTGACCGCCGAGCCGGCGCTGGCGCATACCGCCCTGATCGAGGCGCAGCGCCTGGAGCCGGCGGTGGCGGAATACGCCCTGCACGGTATCGAGGCGGCCCGTGTCGCCGGCACAGCCGAGGCCGAACTGGCCCGGCTGACGCTGGCGAGCGAGGCGGACCCGCTGAACCCGGTGCCGTTGCTGGCGCGCGGCGTGTTGCTGGAACGGCTTGGCCGGCGGCCCGAGGCGATCGACGCCCTGGAAGTCGCCGCCGCCCTGGCGCCCGATGCGCTGCTGCCCGTCAAGCTGCTGGGCGCCGTGCTGGCGCGATCCGATCGCCGGCGCGAGGCCGAAGCGGCGCTGCGTCGCGCCAGCGAACTGGATCCCGACGACGCACGCTTGCACAACGACCGCGCCACCGTGCTGATGCGTATGCAGCGTCACGCCGAGGCGAGCACGTTGCTCCTGCGCTTGATCGAACAGCACGGCGACGATCCGCTGGTCCTTTCCAACCTCTCCAACGCAACGGCCTGCCTTGGCCTTCAGGAGGCGGCGGTCGGCTTCGCCCGCCGCGCGATAGAGCTGGACCCGGATGCCAGCCTGCCGCGCCGCGCGCTGTGCAACAACCTGCCGTATCGCGACGGCATTACCGGTGCCGCGCTGCTGACCGCGCTGCGCGCGTGCGCCGAGCGCCTGCCGCGCACCCGGTTGGGCAGTTGCGCCAACGACCGCGATCCGGAGCGGAAGTTGACGGTCGGTCTGCTGTCCGGCTCGTTGAAGACCCACCCGGTGGGCTGGCTGACCGTTGCCGGCATCGAGACGCTCGACCCGGCGCGGTTCGCTGTCGTCTGCCTGGCGCAGAATGCCGCGCCCACCGATCCGATCGCCCGGCGTTTCCGTGCGGCGGCGCGGGATTGGATCGACATCGATGCGCTCGACGACGTTGCCCTGGCGACGCGCGCGCGCGATCTCGGCATCGACGTGCTGATCGATCTCGGCGGCTATGGCGACGCCGCACGCATGCCGGCCTGCGCGCATCGCCTCGCGCCGGTGCAGGTGAAGTGGGTCGGCATGCAGAACCACAGCACCGGCCTGCCGGAGATCGACTGGTTCATCACCGACCGATGGGAGACCCCACCGGAGCTGGAGCATGTGTACTCCGAGCAATTGCTGCGGCTGCCCGACGGCTATGTCTGCTACAGTCCGCCGACCTACGCGCCGGATGTCGGTCCATTGCCGGCGCTGGCGAACCGCCACATCACCTTCGGCTGCTTCAACAATCTCGCGAAGGTCACGCCGCGTGTCATCGCCACCTGGGCGGCGGTGCTGCGTCGCCTGCCGGACGCGCGGCTGGTGCTGAAAACCCACCAGTTCCACGACCGGCCGACCGCCGATCGCGTGCGCGCTGCGTTCGCCGGCGAAGCTGTCGACACGGCTCGGATCGAGTTGCGCGGATCGTCGCCGCATCGCGCCTTCATGGCGGAATACGGTCAGATCGACATTGTGCTCGACCCGTTTCCCTATTCGGGCGGCCTGACGACGTGCGAGGCGCTGTGGATGGGTGTGCCCACCGTGACCCTGCCGGGCGAGATCTTCGCGTCCCGGCATTCGATGAGCCACTTGAGCAATGTCGGTCTGTCCGACTGGGTGGCCCGCGACGCATCCGACTACGTTGACCTGGCGGTGGCGAAGGCCATGGACGTTGCGGCGCTGGCGGCATTGCGGGCCGGCCTGCGGCCACGCGTGAAAGCCAGCCCGCTCTGCGATGCGCCGCGCTTCGGCCGCAACCTCGGCGGCGCGTTGCGGCATGCCTGGCGCGCATGGTGCGCGTCATGAAGCGCGCCCGGTGCACCCGATGAATGCGTTTTCCTCCGGCGATTATTGGGAGCGGCGCTATCGCGCCGGCGGCCACTCGGGTGCCGGTTCGCAGGGCCGTCTGGCGGCTTTCAAGGCCGGCGTCATCAACGGTTTCGTGGCGGCCAACGCGATCGGCAATGTGCTGGACCTGGGCTGCGGCGACGGCCGTTTGCTGGAACTGTTGCAGGCGCCCGGATATGTCGGCGTCGATGTTTCCACCACGGCGCTGGCATGCTGCGTCACGCGGTTTCCGCACCACCGCTTCCTGCCGTTCGCCGCGCTGGACGCATCGCTTCGCGCGGACCTCGTGCTGTCGATCGACGTGATCTTCCACCTGGTGGAGGACGCGGTGTTCGTATCCTACATGCACGCCCTGTTCGCGCATGCGAAGCGCTTTGTGCTGGTCTATTCCAGCAACACGGACTGCAACTGGTCGTCGCCGCACGTGCGGCATCGCCGTTTCACCGATTACGTGGCCGATTGCCGGCCGGAGTGGCGGCTTCTCGCGCACCTGCCGAACCGTTATCCCTACGATCCGGAGCAGCCGGACGCAACGTCGTTTGCGGATTTCTTCGTCTACGGCCGCCACGATGGGGAGTGTACGTTAAGAATTCCCTCTCCCGCCTAGCGGGGGAGGGGGGGCGCGAAGCGCCGGGTGAGGGTGATCGGGTCGCCCCGCAGCATGCGAGGGCAGCGTGCCGACCCGCTCACCCTCACCCTCGTCGCTTCGTGCCTCGACCTCTCCCGCGCAGCGGGAGAGGTTTCCTACGCCGCGACCAGCGCCCGGGCCTTCGCCGCCACCGTTTCGGCGCTGTCGCCCGTCTTGTAGATCGCCGAGCCGATACCGAACCCCGCCGCCCCGGCGGCGCGCCAGCCGGCCATGTTCGACGCGTCGATGCCGCCCACCGGCAACACCGCGGTGCCCGGGGGAAGCACTGCGCGCAAGGAGCGCAGCACGGCCGGACTGGCGGCCTCGGCGGGGAACAGTTTCAAGCCGTCGGCGCCGGCCTCCAACATCGCGAACGCCTCGGCCGGGGTGAAAAACCCAGGTACCGCCAGCAATCCATGCTGCTTCGCCGCGTGCGTCACGCGCGGATCGGCATGCGGCGTGACGATCAGCCGGCCGCCCGCCGCGGCGATTTCCCGCACCTGTGCCGGCGTCATCACCGTGCCGGCGCCGATCAGCAACCGCGCGCCGAACCCGCGTGCCAGCCGCGCGATGCTGTCCAACGGATCCGGCGAGTTCAGCGGCACTTCGACGATGGCGATGCCGTTCGCTTCCAGTGCCGCGGCGATCGCCTCCACCTCCTCGGGCTTCACCCCGCGCAGGATGGCGATCAGCGGGCAGCGCGAGAGCCAGTCGTTCAATCCCATGACGCATGCTCTCCGATCAGCGCCAACCCGCGCGCGGCGGCCTCGCCATCGTGGCGTTCGGCGTAGGCCCCGCAAGCGGAGATCGCGCGCGCATAGAGCGCGGTAAGTTCCGGCGTGCCGATCACATGCACCACCATGCCAGCCGCGCCGGCCAGCGCGGCGCGGATCTCATGCCCGATCAGGATGCCCGACAGATACGCCGGCGCATCGGTCTCCGCGAGCCGGCCCGCCAGCGTCAGCGCGCGCACGCCGAAGATGTGGTGCAGCAAGCCGCCGGGTTCGCCCGAACGCTGCACACCTGCATCGAACGGCGCGCCGTCGGGCGGTCCCTCGCGCATCATGCGGCTGAGGATGGTGTGGCCGCGCAGCGCGGCGAACGCCTCGCCGGTCATGTGCGTGGCAAAGCCGGTGATGCGACCGTCCTCGACGCGCACCCATTTCGAGTGCGTTCCGGGCAGGCACGCCACGCCGCCGCCGTTGAACACCGCCGAGGCGCCGACAACCTGCGTCTCCTCGCCGCGCATCACTTCCGCGACGCCGGCGTCGTCGGTGGCGGACAGGCCCGGCACCAGCTTCACCTTGCCCCAGTCGAACGGCACATCGACCAAGGCCCTGCCAAGCTCCGCCGCGCCGGCGGGGCAGGGGATGTACGGCGCTTCCTTCCAACCCTGCCGGCTGCCGATCATGCCGGACAGCACGACGCGATCCTCGCCGGCGGCGAGCCAGGGGCCGATCTCCTCACGCAACGTCTCCGCGAAGCGGTTGTCCGGCACGTGCATGATGCCGCGCGGGCTGGCGCGGCGGTCGCGGATCGAGCCGTCGCGCGCGATGCGGAACGCACGAAAGCTGGTGGTGCCCCAGTCGATGCCGATCATTGCGACGTCTCCTGTATCCGTGAATGCGTCCCGTCCCCTTGCGTCATTGCGAGGAGCGTAGCGACGCAGCAAGCTCCCGGCTGGTTAGCAGCCGCTCGTCAAGCGGGAGCTTGCTGCGTCGCTGCGCTCCCCGCAATGACAGCAGGGAGGTGCCTGCGCGCGATGTACTAGCCTTATTCGTCGTCCGACGCGAGCAGGACGGCGTTGCCGCCGGCGGCCGCGGTATTGACGGAGACGACACGCTCTTCGGCGAAGCGATACAAGGTGATTGGGCCACCGGCTTTCGGGCCGGTGCCCGACAGGCCACGGCCGCCGAACGGCTGCACGCCGACCACGGCGCCGACCTGGTTGCGATTGATGTAGGCATTGCCGATGCGCAGCCGATCGACAATGCGACGCTGCGTGGTTTCGATACGTGTGTGAATCCCCAGCGTGAGGCCGTAACCGGTGGCCTCGATCGCCGCTAACAGCGCGTCAACCCGGTCCGCGGCGTAACGCACGACGCACAGCACCGGCCCGAAGATTTCGGTCCGCAGATCGCCGGCGCTGTGCAGCAGAACAGCCCGCGGCGCGAAGAACGTGCCATGTTCGGTGCCTTGCGGCAGGGCGAGAGCGAACAGCGGCGTGCCGAGGCCGGCCGAGGCACGCTCCAACGCCGCGCGTGCGGCCGCATCGATCACCGGACCGACATCCGTTGCGGGATCGAGCGGATCGCCGATCGCCAGCGCCTCCGCCGCGCCCCGCAGCATGCGCAATACGCGATCGGCGGTGTCGTCTTGCAGGCACAATAAACGCAACGCCGAGCAACGTTGTCCGGCGGCCCCGAACGCGCCGGACAGCACGTCGGTTACCACCTGTTCGGGCAGTGCCGAGCTATCGACGATCATTGCATTGATGCCGCCGGTCTCGGCGATCAACGGCACCAGCGGTCCGCCGCGCTGCGCCAGACCGCGGGCGATCGACGACGCGGTGGCGGTCGCTCCGGTGAACGCCACGCCGGCGATGCGCGGATCGTTCACCAGCGCCGCGCCGACGCTGCCGTCGCCTTGCAACAGCGCCAACACCGTTTGCGGCACACCCGCCTGGTGCAGCAGCCCCACCGCGCGTGCGGCAATCAGCGGCGTTTGCTCGGCCGGTTTCGCGGCCACCGCATTGCCGGCGGCGAGCGCGGCGGTGACCTGGCCGATGAAAATGGACAGCGGAAAATTCCATGGCGAGATCGCCGCGAACACGCCGCGACCGCCCAGTTCCCAGGTGTTGCGCTCGCCGGTCGGGCCGGGCAGTTCGCGCGGGCCGGCGAAGTGTTCGCGTGCGCGCGCCGCGTACCAGCGACAGAAATCGGCCGCCTCGCGAAGTTCGGCGATGCCGTCGCCGAGGGTTTTGCCCGCCTCGCGCGCCAGCAACGCCAGCAGTTCGGCGCGCGCGTCTTCGATCAGGTCGGCGGCCCGCTCCAGCACCGTGGCACGCTGCGCGCCGCCGGCTGCATCCCAATCGCGCCATCCCGCGTGCAGCCGGCGCAACGACGCATCGATCTCCGCCGGGGCGGCATCGCTGACCCGGCCGACCACGATGCGCCGGTCGGCGGGGCTACGAATTTCGCGGGTGCCTTCTGTCGGTGCGAGGCTCGAGCCGGCCCTCCCCCTTGTCTTGTCGGAGGGGGTTGGGGGGAGGGATGCGTACAGCCGCCGGCCGGGGATGAAAGCACCCCTCCCCCCAACCTTGGTCCGCTTCGCGGCCCAAGCCCACAAGGGGAGGGGGAGGGCTAGCGTCGCCAGCACATCGCGATCCGCGAGATCGACGCCGGCGCTGTTCCGTCGATCCGGATACAGATCGCGCGGCAATGGGATGCGAGGATTCGGTGTCAACCCGACCGCGCGTATCCGCTCGACCGGATCGTCGATGATCGCGTCTTCCGGCACGGCAGGATCGACCAGCCGATGCACGAAACTGGTGTTGGCGCCGTTCTCCAACAGACGCCGCACCAGGTAGGCCAGCAGATCCTCGTGCGTGCCGACGGGGGCGTAAACACGCACCGGACAGGCGGGGCCGACGACGCCGTCATACAGCGCCTCCCCCATGCCATGCAGGCGCTGCATTTCGAATTTTGTCCCCGCGGCGTTTTCCAGCACGAACGCCAGGCTGTGCGCGTTATGCGTAGCGAAGGCGGGGTCGATGGCGTCGCCGGCGGCCAGCATGCGCTGCGCATTGGCGAGCCAGCTCACGTCGGTCGCCGCCTTGCGCGTGAACACCGGGTAGCCGGCGTGGCCTTGCACCTGCGCGAGTTTTATTTCGGTGTCCCAATAGGCGCCCTTCACCAGTCGCACCGGGATGCGATGCGCGGTGCGGCGTCCCAGCGCGGCGATCCAGTCCAGCTCGGCCGAGGCGCGCTTCTGGTAGGCCTGCACCGCCAATCCCAGCCCGTTCCAGCCGGCCAGGCGCGGATCGGCCAGCACCGCGGCAAGAATGTCCAGGCTGAGCTCCAACCGGTCACTCTCCTCCGCATCCACGGTCAGGCCGATCGCGTGTTGCTTCGCCGCCAGGGCCAACGTGCCCAGCGCGCCAATCAGGGCGGGGACGCAGCGCGCCTGCTGCAATTCCTCGTAGCGCGGATGCAACGCCGATAGCTTGACGGAAATCTGCGGTGCGTCGGCTGGCATGCGCCCGGCGGCGGCGCGGCCGATGGCGCCGATCGCATCGGTATAGGAGCGCAGGTAGCGCTGCGCATCGGCGTGGGTTTTTGCCGCCTCGCCCAGCATGTCGAAACTGTAGCGCCAGCGGCGACCTTCCGCGGTATTGGCGCGCGCCAATGCTTCATCGATCGTGCGTCCCATGACGAACTGCCGCGCCAACACGCGCATGCCGCGCCGCAGCGCCGTGCGGATCACCGGTTCGCCCATGCGGCGGATCATGCGCGCGATGGCGGCGGCGATGCCGTGTTCGGTTTCCTCAACCGTCAGCACGCGGCCGGTCAACATGAACGCCCAGGCTGAGGCGTTCACCGCCAGCGAATCGCCGCGGCCGAGATGTTGCTGCCAGTCGGCGCCGCCGATGCGGTCCTCGATCAGTGCGTCGGCTGTGGCGGCGTCGGGGATGCGCAGCAGCGCCTCGGCGAGACACAGCAGTGCGACGCCTTCGGCGGTGCCGAGGCCGAATTGCTTCAGGAAGTCGCTGACATCGGCGCCGGGTTTGCAGGCGGCGCGGGCGGCCCGCACCAGGGCACGGGCACGGGTCCGGACCGCCGCGGCTTGCTCCGAAGGCAATGATGCGGCCGCGACCAGTGGCGCCAGAACCGCTTGCTCTGGCACGCGATGCAGGCGGCGCAAACCGGTGCGGTCGTCGTGCGGCATGGCCGCTGATCCTGGCGGCGCGGGCGCGGAACTTCAACGCCTGTCTCGCGCCCCGATCTGCGCTGCCCACACTGTCGTTGCGAGACGCGCAGCGACCACGGTAGCCTCAGCGATGCGCGCCTAAAGGAACCATCACTGCATGGCGCGGGATAGGTAGGAACCCGACCCAATTCCTGCCGGGAAAGGGTGGACAGGAAAATGCTGTCACCTCGTCTTTAGAAGGCGGTAGCCGCTTTCCCAGGGCTTACCATTATCATCAGACCGTTCTGATCCAGAATCTCAATATCTCTTGTAAGCATCGTGAGTTGCTTGGCAGACTATCCCTTCTGGCTGGTGCACTTTTGCTCTCCCCCAAGGGGGCCCATTGCGCCGCCAAGAGAAGTTCGCTGTGGAATAGTAGCCTTCCTCGCTGTTCCACGTGGGTAGAAACGTCCGCCCCTTGCCGAGCCACGCCACCCGGCTAGTACCTCGGCACAGTGGTTTTGACTGGTTGGTCCTGCGAGATGGCGAGCTCCGGTAGATCCTTGCGGTCGACCAGCACCGCGATGCTGCGCGCCACACCCGGCTTGGACCTGAACCAGGCAGAGCGCGAAGAACTCACCGCCTTGCTGAGTGGCGGCAAGCACGCGGTGCGCAAACTGAAGTGGGCACAGATCCTGCTGGCGGCCGCCGCGGGCGTCAGCGACGAGGCCATCGGGACCAGCGTGGCGGTCGGCGGGTGCATGGTCTACCGGACCAAGCGGCGTTTTGTCGAAGGCAATCTGGAACTCGCCGCCAGCGAGGAGGCGCGTCCCGGCGCGGCGCGTCGCTCAACCGCTCGGCCACGCCGGCGGTCGCTGCCGCCGCCAGCCGGCGGCGGCGCCAGTGGCCCGCTGTCTTGCGCCAGATGCCCAAGCGCTCGGCCGTCCCGCTCACACC
>JBEKNT010000105.1:0-28969 GCA_049522565.1 Acetobacteraceae bacterium | reverse complement strand
TTCGCCAGGAAGGACACGCCTTCGGCTGTAAGATCGCCCAACAGCGCCGAGTCGGTATAGCCGGAAACCAGCACCACCGGCAGATCGGGCCAGAGCGCCCGCACCGCCCGCGCCAGCTCCGTTCCGTCCATTCCCGGCAACATGATGTCGGAGACCACGACACAGGGCGGGGCGACCGGATCGCCCGGGCGAGGCAGTCGCGCCAGGGCCGCCTCGGCCGAGTCGACCGCCGAAACCTGCCAGCCGGCGCGTTGCAGGGCGCGTTCGGTCAGTCGGCGTACCGATTCCTCGTCCTCCACCAACAACACGCAGCGCTCCGCCGTCGGCAACCGCGCCGGTGGAGCGGTGGCCGTGTCGGGCGTTCGGGTCTGGCAGCCGTCAGTCAGGGAAGCACCAGCCTGGACAGTGCGAGTCCGCAGACCGTCAGCCTGGAGTGTTGCGCCGGTCTGGCGTGCACGCGTCACTAGGGGGGGCGCCGGCGGCTGGCGAGCGGCAGTCCGGGGGGCACCAGTCTGAAGACCGTCGGTCTGGAGACCGTCAATCTGGGGACCGTCAGCCTGGGGACCGTCAGCCTCGGGACCGTCAGTCGGGAAAACACCAGCTTGGAGAGTTGCAGCCCGGATAGCGCCCGTGCGGGGAGCGTCGGCCAGGGAAACACCGGAGACCACCTCCGTCTCTTCATGCCGTGGCAGCCAGAACCTGACGCGGGTGCCCTGGCCGACCGCGCTCTCCACGGTCACGAACCCGCCGGACTGGCGCACGATGCCATGCACGGTCGAGAGTCCCAGCCCGTTGCCGCCGCGATCCCGCCGCGTGGTGAAGAACGGCTCGAATACCTGCGGCACAATCGCCGGAGGGATGCCTTCGCCGGTGTCCTCCACGCCGATCGCCACGTAGCGTCCCGGCGGCATGGTCTCTGACCCGACCTGTTGCGGCCGGTAAAGCGTCAGATGTCCGGTCCGCAGCGTCAGCGTGCCACCGCCCGGCATCGCGTCGCGGGCGTTGACCGCGAGATTGACCAGCACCTGGTCGAGTTGCGTGGGGTCGACGCGGACCGACCGGCCCGGGTCTTCCAGGTCCAGGTGCAGCCGTATCCGCTCGCCGAGCAATCGGACCAGCATGCCCGAGAGGTTGCGGACCGCCTCGTTGACCATGACCACCGACGGCTGCAAAGGCTGCCGCCGGCCGAACGCCAGCAACTGCCGCACCAATGCCGCGCCCCGGTCGGCGCTATGACGAATCTGCCGCACGTCGTCGAGCGTCGACCGCTCGCAACTCTCGCGTTCCAGCACCGCATCGGCCGCGGCGCCGATCGCCATCAGCAGATTGTTGAAATCGTGCGCGATACCGCCGGCAAGCTGGCCGACCGCCTGAAGCTTCTGAAGCTGCGCCAGTTCCGCCTCCAGCCGCTTCTCGATCGAAACGTCGGTCAGCCGCAGCAGCAGTCCGGAGATCGCACCGTCGCTTTCGCGCAGCGGCGCCATCGATAGAGCCACCACCGTCGCGGCGGCCGGGTCCTTGGCCGCCAGCCGGACCTGTAGCGGCGGCGGCGGATCGCCGCCCAACCCCGCGGCGAGCGCGGTTGCCACGCGTTTCCGATCCGGCGGAGCGAACAGCGCCTCGGCCGGCGCATCCGGCGCCGCCCCGCCTGCTGCCGGCGTTGCCCCGGCCGCCGGCAGTGCCCCACCCGCTGCCGGAAATGCCCCACTCGCGGTCAGCATCGTGTCCAGACGCCGGTTGGTCCGCACGATCCGCCGATCGCGGTCGAGCACCAGCGCGCCGGTTCCGGAATCCTCGAACAGCGCGGCCAGAACCGGGGGCAGCGGCCGCGCCAATTGGTCGATCAGCCGCACCGGGCGGCGCATGACGGCGGGCAGCATCATGCCGCTCTACGCATGCCGCGCGCCCGCTGACCCAGGCGCCACACATAGGCGATGATCTCCGCCACAGCCTGATAGTGCTCGGCGGGGATCTCGGTATCCACCTCGACGCGATACAGCGCGTGGGCGAGCGGCGGGTTGGCGACCAGCGGCACCTTGTTCGCCTCGGCGACCTCGCGGATGCGCGCCGCCAGCGAGTCGACCCCCTTGGCTACCACCCTGGGCGCCGCGTTGCGTGCCCGGTCGTAGGCCAGTGCGACGGCGTAGTGCGTCGGGTTGGTGATCACCACCGTCGCCTTCGGCACCGCGGCCAGCATGCGCTTGCGCGCACGGTGCGTGCGAATCTGCTTGATCCGCGCCTTGATCTTCGGGTCGCCCTCGGTCTCCCGTTGCTCTTCCCGCACATCCTCCTTGGTCATGCGCATCTGCTGCGCGTGCCGCAGTCGCGACCACAGCAGGTCGAACGTGGCGATGACGGCCTGCACCGCCAGCACGACGTACAGCATGTGCAGCACCGGCGGCATCGTGCGCGCCAGCAGTACCTGCGGCTCCCATCGCGGGGCCTGCATCAAGCTGGGCAGGTCGTCCCGCAGCACGCGCCACAGCGCGAACGACATCACCCCGATCTTGGCGAGCGATTTCGCCGCCTCCACCAGGCTGTCCAGCCCGAACAGGCGGCGCAGGCCGGTGCGCGGACTGATGCGACCGAAGTCAGGATGCAGGGCACTGCTATTGATCAGGAAGCCGGTCTGCAACAGCGAGGCGGCGACGCCGGCCAGCAGCGCTGCCAGGACAAACGGCGCCGCGCCCCGCAGCAGTGCGGTCCTGGCCAGCCGCAAGGCGTTGGCGCCCGCCAGCCCGGGCACATCGGCGTGGGCCAGAAACGTGCTCAGGCGCAAGGTCAGACCCTGCGCCGTGTTGCCGGCGGCGATGGCCACCACCAGCGTCACCGCCGCCAGCCCGGCGAAGTTGTGGATCTCCCGGGAGACCGGCACGCGGCCTTCCTCGCGCGCGCGTTGCATCCGCCGCGGCGTGGCGGCTTCCGTGCGGTCCTGCTGCGGCGTGTCCTCCGCCATGGCGGATCAGTTGCCGGGCAGCGCGGCCAGGGCGTCGCGCACGGCGTCCTGCCAGGCCGCCAGGATGATGCCGAAGAGACTCGCCAGCAGGGCCAGCCCGCCGACGATCTGTCCCGGCATGGAGACGAAATATATTTGCAGCCGCGGCACCAGCCGGGCGATCAGCCCGATCGCGACGTGCCAGACGATGGCCGCCAGCACGAACGGCGACGCCAGGCGCAGCGCCAGGCCGAAAGCCTGCCCCACGGCGGCGACCGCCGTTGCGGTGCCGTCGGCGACGGGCAGGAACATGCCGGGCGGGATCAGCCGATAGCTGCCGGCCAGGGCGGTCACCGGCAGGGCGTACAGCCCGGAGGCCAGGATCGCCACCGGCACGGCGATCTCGAACAACGCCGACAGGGCGGTGCTTTGCGGTCCCAGTTCGGCATCCGGCTGTAGCACGGTGGAGATGCCGAGCAGATAGGCGATGAATTGTGCGGCGATGGGCAGGGCGAGGCAGATCAGCCGGGCGAGCCAGCCGAGCCATAGCCCGGTCACCACCTCGGCGGCGATCATGCCGGCGGCTGTCAGCCCTACCTCGGGCATTGGCGGTGGCTGGGGAAAGATGGCCGGCAGCAGCAGGATCGTGACGCCAAGCGCCAAGCCGACGCGCACGACGGCAGGCACGGTCGTCTCGCCGAGACCGGGCAACAGTGCCATGGCGGCGCCGAAGCGCGCCAACACCAGCATGAAGGCGAAGCTCCAGGCCGGCAGGTCCGCGAGGAGCGCGGTGGCGTCGGGCGTCACGAGCCGCCGACCGCGATCATCCGGTCGAACAACGTCATTGTGTAGCTCGACAGGGTCGCGAACATGAACGGCCCGAGCAAGACCAGGGTGATGCCGATCACCAGCAGTTTGGGAATGAAGGCGAGGGTCGCCTCGTTGATCTGGGTGACTGCCTGCACCAAAGCGACCAGCAGACCGGAGGCCAGTGCGACGGCCAGCAGCGGCCCACCGATCTTCAGCACCACGAGCATGCCGTCCCGCACCAGCGCCGCGATGTCGGCATCATTCATGGGGGGCCGCCGGCGGGGCAGGAGAGAGAGTTCTCCCCCCTCCCCTTGAGGGAGGGGGCTGGGGGGAGGGGTACATGCAGCCGCCGACCTCGGTAGTACGCACCCCTCGCCCCAACCCACTCCCACAAGGGGAGGGGGAGTGTGCTTTCTTCTTTGCCCATGCCCCTGCGCAAACTCATATCGGCATCTTGATGATGTCCTGATAGGCGGACACCACCCTGTCGCGGATCGCCGTCGCGGTTTGCAAGGCCAGTTCGGCTCGCGACAGCGCGGTGACCACCTCGGTCAGGTTGCCCTCGCCGGAGATCGCCTGCATGGCCGAATTCTCCGCCGCATGACCGGTCTCGACCGCGCCATTCAACGCGTTTTGCAGTACCGAGCCGAAGCTGCCGCCCGCCCCGCCGGTGGCGCCGCGATCGACCTTTGCATAGGCGTCGGCGGCGCCGGAGGGCGTGATCGTGATGGTCGGGATGGTGCTCATTTCAGCAGGTCGATCGTGCGGTCCAGCATGGTGCGGGTCGCTTGCAGCACCGACAGGTTGGCGCTGTAGGAGCGCTCCGCCTCGCGCATGTCCATGACCTCGATGAAGCTGTTGACGTTCGGCGTCTTGACATAACCGTCGGTATTCGCGGCGGGATTGGACGGATCGTAGCGCAGCGTTTGCTCGGTCTTGTCCTGACCGATCTGCTTCACCCGCACCGTGGGGGCGCCGGTGCTGGCGTCTACCCGGTTCTCGAACGTGATGGTCTTGCGCCGATAGGCATCGGCGCCGGGCGCCGAGCCGGTGGTGTCCTGGTTGGCCAGGTTCTCCGCGATAACGCGCAGCCGCATGGTTTGTGCGTCCATGCCGGCGGCGGAGATGTCCAGTGCCTTGTTGAGGTCCATCGCCGCCTCTTTTACTGGCTGTGGCCGAGCGCCAGGCTGAACAGGCTCATGTACTTCTTGTAGATCGAGGTCACCAGCGACTGGGTCGTCTCGGTGTCCGCGACCTTGGTCAACTGCGCGTCCAGTTGGACACCGTTGCCGTCAGGGCCGTGCGCATCCTTCTCGGTGACCGGTTGCAGTGGTCCGCCGGAGGTGCCGGCCAGATGGCCGGGCTGGGTTTGCACCGGTGCCACGCTGGCGACGTTTTCCAGCGTGCGGGCGAAGGACGGCAGGTCGCTCGGTTGGAAGCCGGGGGTCGAGGCGTTCGCAATGTTCTGCGCCAGCACCGCCTGGCGTTGGTCCGCCCAGGCCAGCCGCTGTTCCGCGAGGGTAAACAGGCCGATCTCTGTCATGGTGAGAGAGTGCGTCGGGGAGACTGAACGGACGGTTAACGGGTGTGGGCAAAGTGCTCCCCCTCCCACCAGGGGAGGGGGAGCACTTTGCCCCGCCGCCCGTCGCCAAAACATCGCCCGGAAAGGATTCGTTCACACGGATCGGTTCTAATGCGGCCATGCAAGCTCCGAACGACGCCGAGACGCCGCTCGCCACCGTCCGCGCCTGCCTTGAGCAATTGGGCCGTACGCTGGGGATCGCCCGCAACCTGGTGCGGGCCGGCAAGCTGGTGGACCTGACCGGGCTGGACGCCGAGATGGGCTTTGTCTGCGCCCGCACCCTCGATCTGCCGCCGGACGAGGGCCGCGCTATGCGGCCAGAGCTGATTGCGCTGCGCGCGGAAATCGACGCGCTGACCGCTGCGTTGGCGACACGGGCGCCGCCGCCAGGCTGACCTCTCTATTCTCATCCGCCCGGCAAAAGGCCGCGCCATGTTCCTTGGTCTCAGTTCACTGCTAACCGCTGTGGCGGCGCTCGTCGTGGTGCTGGCGCTGGTCTGGCTGGGCGCGCGCGCCGCGCGGCTCACCGGCCTGGCGCCACGCCCGGCCACTGCACGGATCCTGGCGTTGCAGGACGCCCTCGCCCTGGATTCCCGCCGGCGATTGCTTGTGGTGCGGTGCGGCACGCGGGACGTGGTGCTGCTGACCGGCGGCGGGCAGGACCTGGTGGTCGGCTGGTTGCCGCAACCGTCGGCGGTGCCCGGCGGTCAGTGGTCGGGTGCGGAGCCCGGGGCGTGAACCGGCGGTGCGTGGCATGGTGCGGGCTGCTGTTGATGGCGGCGATGGCGCTGGCGCCGGTCGCGGCGCAGGCACAGTCGGTCAATATCGACCTCGGCGCCGCGGGCCAGGCGGGCGCGACGAGCCGGATCATCCAGCTCACCGCGCTGGTCACGGTGCTGTCGCTGGCACCCAGCCTGCTGGTGATGGTGACCGCCTTCACACGCATCATCATCGTGCTGTCGCTGCTGCGGAGCGCGCTCGCCACCCAGAGCACCCCGCCTAACATGGTGCTGATCGGACTGGCGCTGTTCCTGACGTTCTTCGTCATGCAGCCGGCGCTGAACGATGCCTGGACCGCCGGGCTGGCGCCGATGGCCGCGGGGCAGATCAGCGAGATGGAGGGTATGCGGCTGGCGGTCGCGCCGTTCCATCACTTCATGACCGCCAATCTGCGTCCGGCGGACCTGCGGTTCTTCCTCGACCTGGCGCATCTGCCGGCAGCCGCCACGCCGGATGATGTGCCGTGGCGCGCACTGGTTCCCGCCTTCCTGGTGGGCGAACTGCGTCGCGCATTCGAGATGGGCTTCCTGTTGTTCCTGCCCTTTCTGGTCATCGACATGGTGGTGGCCAGCGTGCTGATGAGCCTCGGCATGATGATGCTGCCGCCCAGCGTGGTGTCGCTGCCCTTCAAGCTGATCTTCTTTGTGCTGGTGGACGGCTGGCGGCTCGTGGCGGGAAGCCTGGTGCAGAGTTTTGCCGGGCAGTGAACAGAGATTGGGCAGCTCAGTACCGCTTGTACGGCAGAAACTTGCCCGACATCGTCAGCTTCACCCGGTCGCCTTTCTGGTCGGGCTGCCGCTCCAGCGCCATGTCGAAGTCGATTGCGCTCATGATGCCGTCGCCGAACTCCTCCTGGATCAACTCCTTCCAGGTGGTGCCGTAGACCATGACCAGCTCGTAGAACCGGTAGACCAACGGGTCGGTGGGCACCCCGCCGGGCAGCGAGCCGCGATACGGGATCGCCTCCAGCAACGCGGTTTCCGCGTCGTCCAGGCCGAACAGGTCGGCCGCCTTCGCCGCGGTTTCCGGCGTCATCGACATCTGCCCGAGGCAGGCGGCGCAGGCCCAGGTGGGCGAGTAGCCGAGCCGCGCGGCGATCGCCGCCCAACTCAGTTTCTTCTGCCGCTTGATCGCCAGGATCTTGTGGCCGAGTGCGGTCTTTGCGTCGTTCATGCCAGAGCCTCCCCACGGAAATTGCTGCGGGGGGGCAAGCAAGCGGCGGGCCAGCGGGCGACGTTACGCGGCGGCGGTGGTGGGGGGCTGGAAGTTGCGCGGCGGGGCGGCCCGATCACCCCCGCCGCTTACGCGTCTCGACCTCTCCCGCTTGGCGGGCGAGGCAGACGTGCCTCCACGTAGTCGATCGCGTCCTGCACCGTGCGGATTTTCTCGACGTCGGCCTCGGGAACAACGATGTCGAACGCCGTTTCGAAGGCCATCACCAGTTCGACGGTATCCAGGCTGTCGGCGCCGAGGTCATCGACCAGTGAGGCGCCCGGAACGACCGCTGTCGGCGCGATGCCGAGATGCGTGCCGACGATCCTGGTGACCTGCGCAACCGTTTCGACCATGCTGTTCTGGGTTCCGGGGCGGGCGCGGGAGCTACCCTCCGCCGCTGACGCCCGATTCAGTCGCCGGCGACGTGCAACACGCACGAATGCCGTCACGGGCCGGTTATGCAACCTGGTGCACCGGCGGCGCACAACCGACGCTGGCGCAGGTTGCCTCGGCAGCCTGCAGCATGCCGATTGCCCGCGCCCAGTGCGGCCGGTCCTTCCGTCGCGTGTCATAACTGCGGTGGGTCGTTGCACTGACGCGGAACTCGGCCCACTGGCCGTTATCGGTCGGATCCGCGTCGGGGACATCCGCGAGCAGATCCTGCTTCTGGTGGTGATGCTCGTGCATCTGGCAGATCAGGCGCGCGAGTTGGTCGATCCGCCGCAGCCCGGCCTCGACTGACGCAACCCTTTGGTAGCTGGCGACGAAGGGGCTCCACACCTCGAACGTCAGGCTGCTGGCCCGCTGTTCATCGACGCGGCGCGTGATCTTCAGTGACGGCCGGCTGGGCTGGCGCCTGTGCATGGGTTGGACCGAACAGTTCAGTCAAGTTTCGCATCGTGGTCGGAGTCGATGACAGTCTCCACGTCGTCGTCTTCGGCATCGACGACGGCATCGTCCTCCTCGTCCTCATCTTCGACTGCGGTCATGGGTGCGTCTTCGTCGGCGATAGCGGGCTCCGGCGGGCGATACGGACGCCTGGGGCCGGTCACGCCGCGTGACGGCCACGCCGCCGCACGGGCCTTCTGGGGCTGTTGTTGCGCGCCGCATTTCGGGCAAATGGCAGGCGCCCGGTTCAGGTCATAGAAACGCTCACTACAGCCCGTGCAGGTGCACTTGGTGCCGAGTTCCGGCCTGCCCATCGCATATTCCTAACAACAGGCATGCCATCGGCGCCTGTAGAGTGGTTCGTTGTTACGCGGCGATACCGGCCCCCGATGCGGGGAAACCACGGCCTTCGCGATTGGCCGGCTGCCGAACGTCAGCCGGTCTTGATCGCGTGAAGCCGCTCGGAACAGGCGCGCGCGAGGTCGCTATCGGGAGCCGTTTTGCCGCCAACCGTTGCCCAGCCAGCCTGCATGACGAGATCGCTGCGCGAGTATGACGATTGCTCGGTCTGGAATTTGACGAGCGTCGCATGGTCGGGGTCCTGCTGGGCCTTCGCCACGCAGAACGGGACCAGCGCCGCGACGACGGCCGTCTCGGATTGGTCCTGCGCCATTTGTTCCGCGGTTTTCTGCGTCGTCCAGCCAAGTTGCGAGAATCCAACGGTGGCCATCGCGACCGCGCCACAAGCTGCGCCCCACAGTCCGGGCTTGAGCCAAACAGGGATTTGCATTGGATTTTTTCTTTACACTATTAGGAGGACGGATCTCCTCCCACCGAAAAGGCGAGGTATCGACTAAAATGGGGCGGCGCCACGCCATTACACCGGCGGGACAAAAATAAACCCGTCGACAAGCGAAACCTGCGCCCGTCATCAAGCAGCGCAATGCTCCCCACGTCATGGCCGGCCCGGCCATCTATGCGGCACGGTGGCGCGATAGATGGCGGGGGCAAGCCCGGCCATGACGTGGGGGCGCCGGCGCGACGGCGGTCTTCCACGGGTCCGCATGACGATGAAGATCGCGATGCCCCTTGCGCTTGGGCGGCATCCGCGCGATATACCGGCTGCTTTCCGTGAATGCGTGATTGGCGTCTGGTCCGGCTTGGACGATGCCCTCCCGGAAATCTTAGTGTAACGCGTTCGCCCCATTGTCGCGCGGGCAGGCGAACATCAAGGCGCTCGCCTTTGGCCGCAGGGATGCACCCGCGGTGGCCGGCGCTGGAGCTTCAATCTTCGTGTCATCGATTACCTTTTCGACGCTCGGCCTTGCCGAGCCCTTGCTGCGCGCCCTTGAGAAAGAGCGCTTCCTCCAACCAACGCCGATCCAGGCAGCCGCCATCCCTCATCTGCTCTCCGGCCGCGACCTGCTCGGCGTCGCCCAGACCGGCACCGGCAAGACCGCCGCATTCGCGCTGCCCATGCTGCAACACCTGGCAAGCAAGCAGGTCGCCCCGCACCGCTTCGCCACCCGCGCCCTGATCCTGGCCCCCACCCGCGAACTCGCCTTGCAGATCGAGGAAAGCCTGCTGCGCCTCGGCAGCCAGCAGCGTCAGAGGATCGTCGCGATCCTCGGCGGCATGAGCCGTTTCGCGCAGGTGCAGCGGATGCGCGGCGGCGCCGACATCGTGGTCGGCACGCCCGGCCGCATCTGCGACCTGATGGCCACCGGCGAACTGCGGCTGAACGAAGTCAGCCATTTCGTGCTCGACGAAGCGGACCGCATGCTCGATCTCGGCTTCATTCGCGACATCCGCCGGATCGTTGCCGCGCTGCCGGTCCAGCGGCAGTCGTCGCTGTTCTCCGCCACCATGCCGGTGGAAGTCGCCAAGCTCGCGGAAACGCTGCTGCGCGACCCGGTGCGGGTGGACGTTGCGATAACCGCGCCGGCCAAGCTGCCGATCGAGCAGCATGTGCATTTCGTGGATACGACGGGCAAGCGGGCACTGCTGGGACGGTTGCTGACCGATCCGGCGATGTCGCGCGTCATCGTTTTCACCCGGACCAAGCGATCCGCCGATCGGGTCGCGGAAACCCTCGACACCGGCGGCGTCCGCGTCAGCGCGATCCACGGCAACAAGAGCCAGCCGGCGCGGATCAAGGCACTTGAACAGTTCCGCAGCGGGCGCGCGCGGGTGCTGGTCGCCACCGACATCGCCGCGCGAGGCATCGACGTGACCGGTATTTCGCATGTCATAAACTTCGATCTTCCGGCCCAGCCGGAGGATTACGTGCACCGCATCGGCCGCACCGCGCGGGCCGGAGCGACCGGCGTCGCCATCTCGTTCTGCGATGCCGCGGAACACGGCACGCTGCGCGCGATCGAGCGCATGACCGGCACGGTGATCAATATCGCCGGTGGATCGCCGCCGACACGGCAGCCGAACGGCGGACCGGCCCAACCTGGACGCGGACAGCAGCCGGCGGGCGCGAACCGCCGGCGTTACCAGCAGCGTGGCCGGGTGGGGTATCGTCCGGCGGCGTGATCCTCGCCCAGGTGTCCCGGCCGGCGAAGGCCGGCCGGGACATGGAAGGTAGCGGCGGCCGGCAGTTCCGCACGATGAGAACTGCCACAAGAACGACGTCCACCAGGGCGTCGTTCGTGCTATCGATGCGGTGACAGGATAGGACCCCTGGAGATGATCGGCGCCATGAGCAACGCCTCGCAGAACAACCCGGACGACGTTGCCTATCCCTCCAGCATCGGCTTCCTGCTGATCCATCTCGCGTGCTTCGCGGTATTCTGGACCGGCCTGACGCCGCGCGCCGCGGTGCTCGGCCTGGCGCTGTACTTCCTGCGGATCTTCGCGATCGGCGCCGGCTACCATCGCTACTTCTCGCATCGCGCCTACCGCACCAGCCGGGTCTTTCAGTTCTGCCTGGCCTTCGTGGCGCAGACTTCCGCGCAACGCGGTGCCCTGTGGTGGGCCGCTCACCATCGACGGCACCATAAATATTCGGACACGGCACAGGACGTGCATTCGCCGGTGCTGCGCAGCTTTCTGTATTCCCATGTCGGCTGGATTTTCGTGCCGCGTAACAACGCGACCAACTATGCCGTGATTCGCGACTTCACCCGGTACCCGGAGCTGATGTTCCTGGATCGGATGCTCTATTTGCCCCCGGCATTGCTCGCGCTGGCGACCTGGTTGATCGGCGGCATGCCGGACCTGGTCGTCGGCTTCTGCTGGAGCACGGTCGCGGTGTGGCATGCGACGTTCTCGATCAATTCGCTCGCCCACGTGGTTGGCCGGCGCCGCTATGTCACCGGCGACGAGTCCAGGAACAACTGGCTGCTTGCCCTGATCACCATGGGCGAGGGCTGGCACAACAATCACCACGCCTACCAGGTGTCGGTCCGCCAGGGGTTCCGCTGGTGGGAGTACGATCCGACCTACTATGTGCTGCGCGCGTTGTCCTGGATCGGGGTCGTCTGGGACCTGCATGTCCCGCCGAAAGCCGTGGTGCGCGGCGAGCAACGGTTGGGTCAGGTGGTGATCGACAAGGTCGCCGGGCAGCTCGCCGGGTCGTTCCCGGTCAATCTCATCGCCAACCAAGTGCTCGAGACGCTGACGCATTCGCCGGGCTGGATCGAGCTGAAGGCGCGGCTCCTGTCGGCGCGCATGCAGGCGGAGGCGTTCTGGAGCGAGATCGATATGCCGCAAGTACCCACCCTGGACGAGGTCCGTCGCTATGCCAGGGCGCGGCTGGCGCAGACGCCGTCGCTCGACGATATCGCCTTGTCCGCCCGCCGGCGATTGCTCGATCTGGTGCACTCGCGACTGGTCGAGGCGGCGCAAACCTCCTCGGCCGGGTAAGGCTCATGCGGAGCAGACAACGTCGTGGACGCTAGCCGGCAGCGGAGGAGCCGAACGCGCGCCTGCGCTCAGAACCCGCGCCAGTTGCGGCTGGCTTGGGTCCGGAAGGGATCGGCGGCATCCCATAGCCGCTTGTCCTGGGCGATCCAGCCCCGGGCCTCGGACTCGGTCGCGAAACCGATCGCGGTTTGCGGCAGCACGCCCGTCCGGACGACCTCGACGGCGAAGCTATCGTCCTCGCGATGCAGAATCCGATAGGTTGTCTGCGCCATTGCTCAATATGGCACGCCGGGCCAGGATATGCACGGTATACCGTGCCGCGCGCCGGCGTTGGCGTGCGACAGCCGGCCACAGAGGTGGCGCGGGCGGTCGTTCCCTGCGGTGCCTTTGAATTGTAACCGGGCAACGACCCTGTGACGGGGGTGCGCCAAACCGGGAGCTACCAATTTGCCGGCGGTTTGCGTATTGTGGCCGTCGGCTTCGCCCACGATCAACCATAGAGGATAGCGGTACTTTGCGTTCCCCCAAAAACAGCCACCGGCAATACCAGCCCCGCCGGCGAGGCTTCGATGACGACAATTTCTACGGCAACACCCCGGCCCCGGTGCCGCTGCCATCTTTCGCCTCCGCGTCATCCGCGCCGGAGGTGCAGGCGACGGTGAAATGGTTCAACGCCGAAAAGGGCTTCGGCTTTGCGGCGCTGGCCGACGGTTCGGGCGACGTGTTCCTGCATGTCAACACCTTGCAGGCCGCCGGGCGTCAGACCGTTAATCCGGGAGCGACATTGCGGGTTCGCGTCGGCGCCGGGCAGAAGGGACGCCAGGTCGAGCAAGTCATCTCGGTCGATGACAGCACGGCGGAGCAACCGGAGCAGCGCCGGCCGCAGTTCGGGGCGGGTCGTCCGCCGGCCGGGCCGCGTCGTCCGGTCGATCTCAGTTCGGCGGTCGAGATGGTCGGCACGGTGAAATGGTACGATCCCGCCAAGGGGTTCGGCTTCATCACCCCGCAGGACGGCGGCCGGGACGTCTTCGTCCATGCGACAGCCCTGGAGCGCGCCGGATTGGCGCCGTTGCAGGAGCGGCAGTCGGTGCGGATGGGTGTGGTGCAGGGCGCCAAGGGCCCTGAAGTGGGATCGATCAGCCTCAACGAGTAGCTGAAACCTCTCCCGCGCAGCGGGAGAGGTTCCCTTTCGGCTCACAGGGCCAGCGCGGCGTCTTCCCAGGCGCCGCGGACGAAGCTGACGACGTCGAATGCCACCTCGTCGGCCCAGAGAATGCGCAGCACCAGGGTTCCGTGCCACACCTCGAGCCCATATGGCAGATGCGGCTGCGTATATTGTCGCTCGATCGCGTGGCGATAGCCGGGCGAGGCGGCCTCGCCGGCGGACAAGTCGTTGAACGGCGTCCAGTGGCGCAACGTCCATGCGGCCATGCGCAGCTCGACGACCCGTACGGTGTCGCGCTGGACCTCGATCGCACCGTGGTCGTGCAGCAGCGGCAGCACGTGGTCACGGATCGCCAGCGCGCGATCGTCGCTCGACGATACCAGGCGCAGGGTCACGCGGACCTGGCCGCCCGGAGCGCCCGGGTCCTGCCGGATACCGCGATGCGGGTGCTCAGTGGGCCTTGCGCGTGAGCACCAGGTCGTCCGCGTTGAGACAAAAGACCACCTCGCTGCCGCGGACCGTGCCGGTCACATCCGCGTAGATATACGTCACGGCGTCGTGCGTCACCTCGAAGGTGAACAGCCGTCCGGCGGGGTGTCCATAATCGTCGCAGAATTCCTCGAAATCGTAGGTTATCAGCCCGTCGTCTTGGGTGTCTGCTTGCATGAAAGCTCAACGCTCCTGGCCATGGGATGGTTCGGCCATGCCCCCGACGGTCGCGCCGGCCGGGGGCAAAGGACCCTGTGATGATCGTGCTAGTTGGACCGCGTCGTGTCCGCGTCCGCCGCCTTGGAAACCAGCGCAGTGGCCCGCTGCACCGTCATGTCTTTCAGGATATGCACGTCGCCGGCGGTGGTCGCCAGCTTGACGGCGCCGAGTTCGTCGTAGATCGCTACGACATGGCGTGGCTGCACCGCCACCAGGCCGCCCCCGACGACTTCGAAGGTGACCCAGGTCATCAGGCACCTCGCTCGATGATGTAGGAGATGTAATCCGCTTCCGTCACGCCGTCGTACGACATGCGGAACGGCTTCCGCGCGACGACGGCAGGCTTGCCGGCGGTGGGGGCCACGGGCTTCGCCCGTTTCGCGCGAGCCGTGGGTTGCGCCGCGGGAGATGGCGGCGGCGGCGGCAGACTGGAGTCGGCGGCCTCGCGGCTGTGTGTCGCGGATCGCGCTGCCGACCAGGAGGCGACATCCTTGCGCAGCCGATCCTTCATCGCGTCGGCCTGCTTGCCGGCTTCGCCGTCCGGATCGGTTTCATTGTTGCCGTGCGCCATGCTCATCGGTCTGTTCCTTCTGCCGGACTGTTGCCGCGCGGAGCAGGAGTGGGTGCGGCAAACCCCACTGCCTTCGTCACGTGTGCTCTGATGACCCGGCGGGACTGGCGGCCGGCGCGCCTGGCGCAGCGGCCTATTGCATAAGCACCGAGACGGCATAAGCGATCGCCAGCGCGACGCCGGCGAGCACCACGGCCATGCGGGGGATCGGCCAGCGTCGGGTGATGCGTTCCACCCCTTTTGCCGGCCGTGCCGGCAACAGGCCGGTCAGCCGGGCGGCGATCACGATCGCATCGGGAAGATTCCACAGGCTCTTGGGCATGCCGGCAATTGTTCGAGCGAGGCTGTCGGTGGCTTCAGCCTTTGGCAGATCTGCCAAGCGGCCCGCCTCGCGCCACGGATCGCTACCCTGGCGAGCCAGTACCGACACAACACTCAAGGTCATGCCGCTTGCTTCGGTGCCGACGTCAGCGAACAGAAACTGGTTCAGATCCGACCGCTGTAACGCGGTCACATCGGGCGATGCCACCAGATTTTCCTTAAATTGTGCAGGAGATGCCAAGAGGATGTAAGCATGGCCTGGCGGGAATACAAGCCGCATCGATCCGAGGGTGCGGTTCGCCGACGCGATCGCTGGCGCATGCGGCGGATTTATCTATGGCCCGGGCATGTTATTCGCGCCGATGCCACGCCATGTACCCACGATGCCGCGGACCACCTATGACGTCTTTATGCAACGCGATGGAAATTACGGCGTCGCGCTTAGTCAGCGCGGTGCCATGCTTCGCACCGCGCCTGGTTTCGGCAGCGAGGCTGACGCACGCGCACGGGTGACTCGGGACCAGCGGATGGCGGCAGCCGACAACCCCGCCGCGGTGCCTGACCCGGCACCATCGCATCCGCTTTGATGGCGCGGCCGCACCGCCCCGCGACCTCATGCATCTTCGAACGCCGCCGGCAGACGCCCGGCCTTGAAGATGATGTCGGGCTGTTCGTCGTAATCGCCCAATTCGGCGTCGCCTGAGGTGGCGAACGCGACGACCCCGGCCTTGGTCGGCGCCAGGTTCTCCGCGCTCCTGCGCGCGGAGTCCGATGACTTGCAGCGGATCGGCGGATCGGCGTCCAGGCGGTTTCCCTTGCCCGATCTGAAGCTCTGGACGAGATAGATGGTTTCGCGTGCCATGCAAATTCATTCCTTCGCAGCGCTGCCGTCGGCCTGGTTCCGCCGCGCCGCGATCGGATGCGGCGTGGCACGGGGTGTGCAAGGCGGTGCGCCAGGGCGGGTGTACGGGCCGGCGCGCGTCATCGCAAAGGCAGCCCCGCCCGATCCGACCTCATATCAAGGTGCATCCCATGCAAATCCGTGTCGGCTACGAACTGGTCTATGACTGCCCGCAACCGACCCCGATGCTGCTGATGCTGAACATCCATCATTCGCGGGCGCCGGACATCGCCGTACCCGATCACTTGATGACAGACCCGGCCGTGCCGGTCCACGCCTATCGCGATGCGTTCGGCAACTGGTGCAGCCGGATCGTGGCGCCGCCAGGCAGGATTCGCATCTCGAGCACCGGCGTCGTCAATGATTCCGGCCAGCCCGATCCGGTGGTTGCCGCCGCCCACCAGCATCCCGTCCAAGACCTGCCCGACGACGCCCTGGTTTTTCTGCTCGGCAGCCGCTACTGCGAGACCGATCATCTGTCGGAAACCGCGTGGCGTCTGTTCAGCCAGTCGCCAACAGGCTGGGCGCGTGTGCAGGCGATTTGCGACTTCGTGCACAACCACATCACGTTCGACTATATGCAGGCCCGCCCCACCCGGACGGCGTGGGAGGCGTTCAACGAACGCCACGGGGTGTGCCGCGATTTCGCGCATCTTGGCGTGGCGCTGTGCCGGTGCATGAACATCCCGGCGCGCTATTGCACCGGCTATCTCGGCGATATCGGCATGCCGCCGCCGTATGGGCCGATGGACTTCGCCGGCTGGTTCGAGGCCTATCTGGGCGGCGCCTGGCACACCTTCGATCCGCGCAACAACATGCCGCGAATCGGCCGCATCCTGATGGCCCGCGGCCGCGACGCGGTCGACGTGCCGATTAGCAACACGTTCGGCCCCAACACGCTGGCCAGCTTCAAGGTCTTCACCGACGAGGTGTAACCTCGCCCGCGCGGAGCGCGGGAGAGGTTTTGTTGGCCGCGGCCTCGGCGGTCACTTCGGCGGAAATCCGCGCCAGCACGCTCTCGAGTCCCGGTCCCGAGGTCGTATTCATTTCCGCGGCCGCACGACGCAGCGCCTCGCGACGCAACAGCCGCGCCGTCATCGCATCGAATTCAGGGTCGGGACGATCGTCATCCACCATCGCACCCTCCTGCGGCAGCGTGCCACGCCCTCATAGCGAAGGCGTGACACATTGCATCGTTCAAGCCGCCCGTGCGTGACCGGGCTCAGTAGCCGGTGTCGCCCATGCCGCCGGACGACGATCCATCGTTGCCCGACGCCTTCTCGGTCCGCTCCGCCACCATCGCCTCGGTGGTGAGCATCAGCGATCCCACCGATGCAGCGTTTTGCAGGGCACATCGCACCACCTTGGTCGGATCGATGATGCCGGCCTTCACCAGGTCCTTGAACTCGCCGGTCTGCGCGTCAAAGCCCCAGTTGTACTCGTCCCGGTCGAGGATCTTGCCGGAGATCACCGCGCCATCCTCGCCGGCATTCTCGGCGATCTGCCGCAGCGGCGTCTGGATCGCCTTGCGCACGATCTCGATGCCGACACGCTGGTCGTCGTTGTCGGCCTTCAGCTTGGCGAGGATCAGCGACGCACGGGCCAGGGCAACACCGCCGCCCGGCACGATACCTTCCTCCACCGCCGCACGGGTCGCGTGCAGGCCGTCATCCACCCGGTCCTTGCGCTCCTTCACCTCGATCTCGGTGGAGCCGCCGACGCGGATGATCGCGACGCCGCCGGCCAGCTTCGCCAGCCGCTCCTGCATCTTCTCTTTGTCGTAGTCGGAGGTGGTCTCCTCGATCTGCGCGCGAAGCTGCTTGCAGCGCCCGACGATGTCGGCCTTCTTGCCGGCGCCTTCGACAATGGTGGTGTTCTCCTTGTCGATCAGCACCTTCTTTGCCTTGCCGAGCATCTCGAGCGTGACATTTTCCAGCTTGATGCCGAGATCCTCGCTGATCACCGTGCCGCCGGAGAGCGCAACCTTCAGCCCGCCGCGCAGCTTGTTCACCACCAGGGTTGCCAGCGCTTCACCCTCGACATCCTCGGCGACGATCAGCAGCGGGCGACCGGACTGCGCCACCGCCTCCAGCAACGGCAGCAACGGCTGCAGCCCGGACAGCTTCTTCTCGTGCAGCAGAATGTAGGGCTCCTCCAGTTCGACGGTCATCTTCTCGGCGTTGGTGATGAAATACGGCGACATGTAGCCGCGGTCGAACTGCATGCCCTCGACGATGTCGAGCTCGGTCTGGATGCCCTTCGCCTCTTCCACCGTGATGACGCCTTCGTTGCCGACCTTCTGCATCGCCTCGGCGATCATGCGGCCGATTTCCACCTCGCCGTTGGCCGAGATGGTGCCGACCTGCGCAGTTTCGGCCTGAGTGGTGATCTTCTTGCTGCGCTTCTTCAGTTCCTCGACCAGCGCGGTCACCGCCTTGTCCACGCCACGCTTCAGATCCATCGGGTTCATGCCGGCGGAGACCGCCCGATGCCCCTCCCGCACGATGGCATGTGCCAGCACGATCGCCGTCGTGGTGCCGTCGCCGGCGATGTCATTGGTCTTGGATGCGACTTCGCGCACCATCTGGGCGCCCATGTTCTCGAACTTGTCGGAGAGTTCGATCTCCTTGGCGACCGTGACGCCATCCTTGGTAATGCGCGGCGCGCCGTAGCTCTTGTCCAGGATCACATTGCGCCCTTTGGGGCCAAGCGTGATCCGCACTGACTCGGCGAGAATATCCACGCCCCGCAGCATGCGTTGGCGGGCATCGCCACCGAGCCGAACGTCCTTGGCTGCCATTTGCTTATCCTTCCTGAGATCGATGATGAAACGGGATCGCCGCGTTGACCCCCGAGAGACCTGTTCCGGTAGCGGAACGCAATGGCGCGCCCATCCGGCAGCGCCGCCTCACCATTGAGACGACGGATCGCCCGATCGCACGCGAGGCCAGGCTTCGCGGAAACTTGCCCCTGATTGTCGCGGTTCATTGGCATTGGGCAGCCGACAGCAACGGCGGCCGACGCAACATAAGTCGCCAATTCGCGGACCTTAGCACTCCTCATATGAGAGTGCCAGCGTTAAAATTCACCCAGAATGCGATTTTCCGCGCAGCCCGCCAGCCCACCCGGTATTCGTATCCCGCCCGTTCCACTAAGGTCCTAACGGAGTGATCGGGGAGAACGGGGATGCGCGTTGATTGAAGCGCCGATGGGCGACGCGCGGTTCTTCGCGCGCAGCAGTCCGCATGCACTTGCGGCGATCGCGGCCACGGCACACGGCACCGCACCGCCGATCGAGCGGACATTCTCCGGTGTCGCACCGCTGCAATCGGCCGGCCCCGACCAGGTCAGCTTTCTCGACAACCGGCGCTATGCGAGCGTGCTGGAGCACACCGCGGCGGGCGCGGTCATCGTGCATCCGGACATGCTGCCGCGCGTTCCGGCGACAACCATACCGATTGTAACAACCGCGGCCTACGAAGGCTGGGCCCGCGTCGCGGCACTGTTTCATCCGGTGCCGCCGCCCTGCCCGGGGATTCACGTCTCGGCGGTTGTCGCAGAGACGGCACGCGTCGATGCCTCCGCCGAAATCGGTCCCTATGTCGTTATCGAGGCGGGCGTCGAGATCGGCCCCGGTTGCCGCGTCGGTCCGTTCGTCTCGATCGGCCGGGGTGTGACGATGGGGCGGGATTGCCGGATTGGCGCGCATGCCAGCCTGAGCCACGCGCTGCTGGGGGCGCGCGTCTATATCTATCCGGGCGCCCGGATCGGCCAGGAAGGCTTCAGCTTCGCCGTGACCGACTCGGGATTCCTCAGCATCCCGCAACTTGGGCGCGTGATCGTCGAGGACGACGTGGAGATTGGCGCCAATACCACGATCGACCGGGGATCGACGCGCGACACCGTCATCGGTGCGGGGTCGCGGCTCGATAACCTGGTGCAGATCGGACACAACGTCCAACTGGGACGCTGCTGCGTCATCGTTGCGCAGGTCGGCATCGCCGGCTCGACGATCCTGGAGGACTTCGTCCAGGTAGGCGGCCAGGCGGCCATGGCGGGCCACCTGCACATCGGCCGGGGTGCCCAGATCGGCGCCCAGGCGGGCGTCATTTCGGATGTCTCGGCGGGGGCGATGCTGCTGGGCAGCCCGGCGCAACCACGCAAGGAATTCTTCCGCCAGGTGGCGCTGCTGCGGCGCATGGTCCGGCCGCCCAAATGAGCCCGGCGAGCCACGCCGCAGACGGCATCAGGCCGCCGCCGCGGAGATTTGTGCTGTCTTCAAGCACGATATATGCCATAAGTGTCGTATGACAGACATCTCCTATCGTGTGGTCCCTCGGGGAAAGAGCGGCTTCGACGTCGAGATGGACAAGCCGGATGGCCGCAAGCAGACGGTGCCTGGATTTCGCAGCGAACATGAGGCCGATGCCTGGATCGTCCAGGCCAAGCGGATGATACGGGACGCCGGTCCGTGGACTCCCCTGGCGCCACGCAAACCGGTTCCCGCTGCAACCGGCGAAGCGCCGAAATCCCCACCGCCGGCGCAAGCCGAGGCGCCATCGCCGACTGCGCAGCCAACGGCGCAGGATGCCGGCAATCGGGCGGCAACACCGCGCGCCCGGGTCCGGCCCGCACGCGAACGCTCCGAGGCACGCGGCTGACCCGCGTCGCGTAAACGTCGGGGCGTGCCCGATGAATCCGGCCGGAACAGGCCCATATCAAGCGTTCTAACGAATCAGGTGGAAAAATTGGCAGCGGCGACAGTGGTCACCAGGGCAATGGTCGATGCCGCGTTCAACGCGACGGCGGCGCAAGCGAAGCCGCAGGACGCGGACCCGTTTCGCAAAGGCGATTACGTGGTCTATCCGGCGCACGGCGTCGGCAAGGTGGACCGGATCGGCTCCGAAGTGATCGCCGGGCACCGGCTGAACCTGATCCAGGTCTCCTTCGCCGAGAACCGGATGACGCTGCGCATCCCGGCGGCGCAGGCGCGTGCCGCCGGACTGCGCAAGCTTGCCACGCCGGAGGCACTGACCCAGGCGCTGGCCACCCTGCGCGGTCGCCCGCGCGTCAGCCGGTTGATGTGGGCGAAGCGCGCGCAGGAATATCTGGCGAAGATCAACTCCGGCGATCTGCATGCGCTCGCCGAGGTGGTGCGCGACCTGCAAGCCGCCGGGGACGGCACCGGCAGCAGCTTCAGCCAGCGCAACCTGTTCGAGTTGGCGATCGACCGGCTCGCGGCCGAATTCGCCGCGGTTTCCCGGACCGAAAAGGCCGGAGCATTGGACCGGATCACGCAGGCACTGCACCACGCCGCGCGCGCGCCGGTGGACTTGGCCGACCGCCAGCCGACCGCGGCCTGAGCCTGACGGCGGCGAGCGAATCTCCCGGCGATCGCCGGGGCGATTTTCCCTGGCAAAGCTTGCGCCGAATCCCTATTTAACGAGCACGGCGCTTTTCGGCCTGGGCGGCCTATGCCTTCTTGCGACACTGTCGCATCCGGTGCTCCCCAATGTGAAAAGTATTTCGATCCGTGATGTGCGGGTCGCCGGGTTGCATGGAGTGAGTTACGATGTCGCAAGGAACGGTCAAGTGGTTCAACGCTCAGAAGGGGTTTGGCTTCATTCAGCCGGATGACGGCTCGAAGGATGTCTTCGTCCATATCTCGGCGGTCGAGCGCGCTGGCCTTGGCGGACTGAACGAGGGCCAGAAGGTCAGCTTCGACCTGGAACGTGGCCAGCAGGGCAAGACTTCGGCGACCAACCTGAAGTCGCTCTGAGTCTCGCTGCCGATGCGGCCGATGCTGCCGGTGGCAGCATCGGCCGCAGCGGAGGATGTGCCAACGGAGGGTGCCATGCGCCGTCACAAGTTTGCCGTCGGCCAGGTGGTCGATTTTCTGCCGGGTCCCGCCGACGGCAATGTCCCGCGCGGCAAATACACCGTCCAGCGGCTGATGCCGAGCGAGACCAAGGATCTGCAATATCGCGTGAAGCACGCGCCGGACGGGCATGAGCGCGTCGTGCTGGAGAGCCAGTTGGCGGCGCGGCAAGGAATTCTCGGCTAGGCGCGGCCGTTGCAGACATCGCCTGGGACGGGCGCCGCGTCCTGGCGGGCAGAGGAGAACTGAATGCCATTCAAGCCAAACTACAATCAGCAGCGTGCCGAGCGGAACCGCCTGAAGCAGGCGAAAAAGGATGCCAAGCAGCGCGAGCGCGAAGAGGCAGCCACCCGCCGCAAGTCCGAACAGGAGGCCGCGCCTTCGAGCGAAGCGGAAGCGTCAGAGTCGTCCGAATCGTGACCAATTACGGTCAGACAACAGGATCTGTATTATGAAGCGTCGTACCGAAAGCGCCTTCGTGCTTTTCGATGTCACCTATGCGGATGGAAGTCGCAGCTCTCATCGGAAAGTTCCCAGTTCTACCCTGGAGGCGGGGGAGGATGCGGCCAAGGCGGCGATCGAGACCCAGGATCAAAAGGTCGCGCTCGCGTCCGGTCGTCCCCAGGGCATCATCAAGTCGTTGCAGCGGTCGCGGACCTGATGACGCGGGCGGTCACAGCCAGTGATCTGCCGCAACCATAGGGCCGCCACCGCTGGCCCAGCCGAGCGGAAACCGTGGCGATGATCCCCGCGCGGGATGCGTGGCTGCTGTGGGAACTGCCGTTGCTGGTGCTGACGATAACCTGCACGCACCTGGCAATATCGTGCAGCCAGACCCTGCTGCACTACTGGCTCGGCCATCGCCGGCTCGGCGGCCTGTTTTTCCGCAACCATATCAATTACCACCACACGTATTACGCGCGAGGTCACCTCGCTTCCCCGGCCTATCAGGGCAAAGAGGGCAACAACACGCCATTCTTCCTGATCCCGACCATTCTGGTCGGAGCAGTGGCGTTCTTTCTGCTGCCGCTGGGGCTGTTTCTTGCCATGGGATTGACCGCCGCGGCCTCGTTCTATCTGCATGTCTATTTCGACAAGGCGTACCACGTGCAGGGATCGCTGCTGGAACGCTTTGCCTGGTTCAGACGCATGCAGCAGCTTCATTTCGTGCACCATCTGCACGCAAACAGCAATTTCGCGGTGATCGACTTCTTCTGGGACCGGTTGCTCGGCACCTACCGGAAGCCCGACGGGAAGCTGTGAGCGACACGCGATGCGTTCTCTCCCTCCCCTTGAGGATCCGGGTTGCACAGCGAACCGGGCTTGGGGGAGGAGAGAATTGGCGCCCGGCCCGGCCGGATCCCAAACAGTTTGATTGATCCGCCTTCCCAAGCTACGCTACCTCGTCTTCAAGGCGAAAGGAAACGGGCATGGCGAACAGAATGTTGCGGCTGGGTGTGGCGGCTGGTCTGGCCGGCGGCGCGGCCGAAGTCCTGTGGGTTGCGGTCTATGGCGCAATAACCGGCACGCCGGCCGGCGCGGTGGCACGGGGTGTCGCGACGGCGCTGCTTCCCGGTCTCGGCACGCTGCCCTTCATTGCCGCAATCGGCATCGCATTGCACATGCTGCTCGCAGTCGGGCTGGGCATCGCCGTCGTCGCCGCGTTCCGCGCGCCGCTGTTGCGCCGCGTCGGCGCCTGGCCGCAGAGCATGCTTGTCGTGCTGGCGCTCGGCGCCGTCTGGTCCTTCAACTTTCTGGTCGTGCTGCCGCACCTCGATCCCGGCTTCCTGACGCTGCTGCCGATGGTCGTGACGCTCGCATCGAAGCTGCTGTTCGGGGTCAGCGCGGCAGCGGTGCTCCGCACCCAGCGCTTCGCTCCCGAGTTCAGTGCGACCTGATCCAGTCTAGAATCGGCGGGACCACCTGGTCCTCGATGCCGAAATAACCGTGCGGCGATAGCGCGTCACACGGGTTGCCGCGTAGCGATCCGCCGGCGACAGCGATGAGCTGTTTCGCCGGCGTCGCCGTGAGCGTAGCAAACGCCGGTTCGACCAGGGCGAACGGGCTTTCCTTGCACGCGTCGTTGCGATTATGCACGATCAGCACGGGCACTCGCATCGTGCCGAACGGCACCGCCGACATTCCGCCGGCCCACACCGACGAGGTCAGCACGACGCCGGCGATAACCCGCGGCCCCAAACGCACGCCCGCGTTGGCCGCGGAGATCGAACCGCGGCTGGTGCCGACCAGCCACACCGGCACCGCCGCGCGACTGCGCAGGAACGCAACGATGACCGCGGTATCGGCAGCCTGCGCTTCTCCGGCCCGGACTCCGACATCCAGGCCCCAGGTGTGATCCGACGGCGCGTCGGCGACTGCGGCCGTCACCCCGGCAGCGGCGAAATCGCCAGCGACCCGGATCAGGAAATTGTTGCGCATCGCGCTCACCACGCCGGACCCTCCGGGAAACAGAACGGCGCTGGCCACCGGATTGCGCGCAGCGGTGAGGTGGATCGGCTGCGTGACACCAGGTCGCGTCGGCAGATCGATCCGTTCCTGGCTCCAGGCCGCTGGTGCGAGCCCCGGCCAAAGGACGATCAGGACGGGCAGCCACAACGCGCGCATGGCCTGGTTCCTCGGGGATGGCGTTCCGAACACTATATCAACCGGCCTACCGGTTGACACTCGGCCGATTCGCACCGACCGGCCCCACCCGGCATGGCCGGGCGTGACCCACGCGCATCGCGTTAAGATCGAACGGCAGGAGACATTGGCCGTCGTGCGGTCGATCCCCCGTCATGGCCGTGCCCGACCCGGCCAACGATGCAGCGGTGGTGCCGGGAAGATGGACGGATCAAGTCCGCCCATGACGACGGCGGCCGTCCGTGCCGTAGGTCAATGCGGGTGCCGGCGACAAGGTTCGCGAAGCACGAAAAGCTGCTGAATGCGGACGCGTTATCCCAAGGAACGACGCAGCCGGGTGACTGGTTTTTGGGCGAGTTGCGAAAGATTTGCCCGCCGACGCGGCAGAACCGCGCGAGGCGCGGCGGCCCCCGGCAGCTTGCCGCCCTCCCGCGGTCTGGCATGACCGTTGCAATCCGATTCATTGAGCAGAGCATCTGACGCTCCGGCTGCCGTGAATCAAACAAGAACGGGGAACAGGACACAGGCTATGGCACCTATCGATACCAGCATGTCGCGTCGCCGGCTCGGCCGGCTTGGCGCTGCCGCCGTCACAGTCGCCGCGCTTGGCGCAGTGAAGGCCGCCACGACACCCGCACGCGCGCAGGCCGCCGCTCCCACGGGCGGCACCATCAAGGTGGGCATCCTGCACTCACTCTCCGGCACCATGGCGATCAGCGAGACGACGCTGAAGGACGTCATGCTGATGCTGATCGAGCAGCAGAACGCCAAGGGCGGATTGCTGGGCAAGAAGCTCGAAGCCGTGGTGGTGGACCCGGCGTCCAACTGGCCGTTGTTCGCAGAGAAGGCGCGGCAATTGCTGTCGGTGGACAAGTGCGCCGCGGTGTTCGGCTGCTGGACCTCGGTGTCGCGCAAGTCCGTGCTGCCGGTGTTCGAGGAGCTGAACGGCATCCTGTTCTATCCGGTGCAGTACGAAGGCCAGGAGTGCAGCCGCAACGTGTTCTATACCGGCGCGGCGCCGAACCAGCAGGCGATCCCGGCAGTGGACTACCTGATGAGCGAGAACAGCGTGAAGCGCTGGGTGCTGGCCGGCACCGACTACGTCTATCCGCGCACCACCAACCAGATTCTCGAAGCCTATCTGAAGCTGAAGGGCGTGGCACCCGACGACATCATGATCAACTACACGCCGTTCGGCCATTCCGACTGGCAGAACATCGTGGCGTCGATCAAGAAGTTCGGCTCGGCCGGCAAGAAGACGGCGGTGGTGTCCACCATCAACGGCGACGCCAACGTGCCGTTCTACAAGGAACTCGGCAACCAGGGCATCAAGGCGACCGACATTCCGGTGGTGGCGTTCAGCGTCGGCGAGGAAGAACTCGCCGGTATCGACACCAAGCCACTGGTCGGCCACCTGGCCGCGTGGAACTACTTCGAGAGCATCGACAACCCGGACAACAAGACCTTCATCGACGCCTGGCACAAGTTCACCAACAAGCCGAACCGCACCACCAACGACCCGATGGAGGCGCACTACATCGGCTTCAACATGTGGGTGAAGGGCGTGGAGAAGGCCGGCACCACCGATCCGGACGCGGTGATCGATGCGCTGATCGGCGTGGCGGTGCCTAACCTGTCGGGCGGCTATTCGGCGCTGATGCCCAACCATCACATCACCAAGCCGGTGCTGATCGGCGAGATCCAGGGCGACGGGCAGTTCAACATCGTGTCGCAGACTCCCGGACTGGTGGTGGCGCAGGAGTGGTCGCCTTACGTCGCCGATACCAAGGACCTGATCGGCGACTGGCGGGCGCCGTTGAAGTGCGGTGCATTCAACGTGGCAACCGGCAAGTGCACCGCCGGCAAGAAGGCCTGACGGCCTGATTGCCTCGTCGGGGGCGGCCGACTCCTCCCCGGCCGCCCCCGTTCGGTCCCATCGAGGCGCACCGATGCAGCGAATCTTCGCCCTGCTGTTCATGGCCGTCCTGACGCTGGCGCCCCCGTTGGCGCGCGCCCAGGACGAAGACCCGCTGGCGTTGCTCGGCACGTCGAACTTCGATTCGGTTCGCCATGGAGTCGAAGTGTTGGCCGCGTCCGGCAACCAGCGAGCCGCCACGATCATCGCCGCGCTACAGTCCGGCACGCTTTACGTGCGTGCCGACCATGCGCTGTTCATCAAGGCTGCCGACGGCACGGTGGTGGACGCGGCGACCGGAGCGGCGGCGCCGGACGTGATGGCGAACGGCCTGAAGCAGGTGCGGCTCAATAACGCGGTGCGCAACGCAATCGATGCGGCGCTCGGCAGCCTGCGCCTGTTCTCGGCTGACGCGGACACGCGGTTACAGGCTGCCGAGGCAGTGTTCAAGTCGCATGACCCCGCGGCGTTGCCAGGGCTGACCAAGGCGCTGGCCACGGAATCCGACCCGGCGGTGAAGCTGCGCATGCAACAGGCGCGGGCCGCGGCGCTGTTGTACTCGGCAGGCAGTTCAGAGCAAAATCGGCTGGATGCGGTGGCGGTGCTGAAAGCGCGCGGCGACATCGACGCGCGATCGACACTGGCCGGGCTGTCGGGCCAACCACCCGCCGTCGCGCAGGCGGTGGACGCGGCGGTGGACTCGATCGATCGCGTGCTGCAACTCTGGAGCATCCTGCAAAGCGTTTATTACGGCATCAGCCTCGGTTCGGTGCTGTTGCTGGCCGCGGCGGGGCTGGCGATCACCTTCGGCGTGATGGGCGTCATCAACATGGCGCACGGCGAGATGGTGATGATCGGCGCCTACACGACCTATGTGGTACAGCAATTGATGCACCAGTTCGCGCCGTCGCTGTACCAGGCCAATCTGCTGTTCGCGGTGCCGCTGGCCTTCATCGTCGCGGGCGTGGTTGGCATCGCCATCGAACGCAGCCTGATCCGCTGGCTGTACGGCCGTCCGTTGGAAACGCTGCTGGCCACCTGGGGCCTGTCGCTGGTGTTGCAGCAGGCCGTGCGCACGCTGTTCGGCGCCCATAACCTGGACGTCGATACGCCAGGCTGGATGAGCGGCGATATGCATCTCGGCGGTCTGACGCTGACGTTGAACCGTTTGTACATCATCCTGTTCGCCGTGATCGTACTGGCTGCGCTGATGGCGGCGTTGCGCTTCACGCCGCTGGGCCTGCGGATGCGCGCAGTGACGCAGAACCGGCTGATGGCGGCGGCGATGGGCATTCGCACGCCGTGGATCGACGCACTGACGTTCGGCCTGGGTTCCGGCGTAGCCGGCATGGCCGGCGTGGCGCTGAGCCAGATCGACAATGTCTCACCCAACCTGGGGCAGAACTACATCATCGACAGCTTCATGGTGGTGGTGTTCGGCGGCGTCGGCAATCTGTGGGGCACCGTGGTGGGTGCGATGACATTGGGAGTCGTCAACAAGTTCCTGGAACCGGTGGCCGGTGCCGTACTGGGCAAGATCGTCGTGCTGGTCTTGCTGATTCTGTTCATCCAGCGCCGCCCGCGCGGGATGTTCCCGCTCAAGGGCAGGGCAGCCGAGGCATGAAGGGGCTCGACCGCACGGCATGGACGACGCTGGTGCTGCTGCTGGGCGGCGCGGTATTGCTCGCCGGTTTGAATCTGGGAACCGCGCCCGCATCCGCCGCGCATGTTCCCACCTATGTCATAGCGCTGACCGGCAAGTATCTGTGCTTTGCCATGTTGGCCCTGGCCGTCGATCTGGTCTGGGGCTTCGCCGGCATCCTGTCGTTGGGCCACGCGGCGTTTTTCGCGCTCGGCGGCTACGCGATGGGCATGTACATGATGCGCCAGATCGGCACGCGCGGGGTTTACGGCAATCCGGTGCTGCCCGATTTCATGGTGTTTCTCGGCTGGAATCACCTTCCCTGGTACTGGTACGGCTTCAATTGGTTCGGTCTCGCCGCGCTGATGGTGCTTCTGGTGCCCGGCGTGCTGGCATTGGTATTCGGCTGGCTGGCATTCCGTTCGCGCGTCACCGGCGTGTATCTTTCGATCATCACCCAGGCGCTGACCTACGCGCTGCTGCTGGCGTTCTTCCGCAACGACATGGGCTTCGGCGGCAATAACGGCCTGACCGATTTCAAGGATCTGCTGGGCTTCCCGGTGCAGGCGGAAGCCACACGGTGTGGCCTGCTGGTGCTATCCGCCGTGTTCCTGTGCGGCCAGTACTTGCTTGCACGCTTCGTTGTCACGTCGCGGTTCGGCAAGGTGCTGATCGCGGTGCGCGACACCGAATCGCGCACGCGGTTCCTCGGCTACCGTCCGGAATCGTATAAGCTGTTCGTGTTCGTGCTGTCGGCAATGATGGCCGGCATCGGTGGCGCGCTTTACGTGCCGCAGGTTGGTATCATCAACCCGAGCGAATTCGCGCCGGCCAACTCGATTGAGGCGGTCATCTGGGTCGCGGTCGGCGGTCGCGGCACGCTGGTCGGCGCCATCCTCGGCGCGGTGCTGATCAACCTCGGCAAGACCTGGTTCACCAGCGCATTGCCGGAACTTTGGCTGTTCGCGTTGGGCGCGCTGTTCATCTTCGTCACGCTGTTTCTGCCGCGCGGATTGATGGGCGTGTTCGCCCCGCGCGTGCGGATCGTGCCGGACGAGCCGGCAATCGAGCCGCCGGTCGGCGAAGCGCGCGAGGTCACCGGATGAGCGAGCGCGGCACCAACACACTACTCTATCTCGATG
>JBEKNT010000104.1:0-18001 GCA_049522565.1 Acetobacteraceae bacterium | reverse complement strand
GTCCGAGGTCGTCATCCTGGCCGACGCCGCCAACGACCCACGCCGGGTCGCCCTCGATCTGCTCGCCCAGGCGGAACACGACGAGGCGGCGCAGGCCATCCTGATCACCGACAGCGCCGACTTCGCCGACACCGTGGCCGCCGCGGTCGCTGCCGAACTTCCCAGCCTGCCGCGTGCGGCCATCGCCGGCGCGAGCTGGCAGGCCCATGGTGCCATCATCCTAGTGCGCGACTGGGAGGAGGCGGCCGAACTGGTCAACCGCCTCGCGCCGGAGCACCTGGAAATCATGCTGCCAGACCCCGAGGCGGTGTTTTCCCGAGTTCGCCATGCCGGCGCGGTGTTCCTTGGCGCATGGTGCCCGGAGGCGCTGGGCGACTATGTCGCCGGCCCCAACCACGTGCTGCCCACCGGGCGCACGGCGCGGTTCGCCTCCGGCCTGTCGGTGTTCGACTTCCTGAAACGCACGACGTTCGTTGCTGCGGACGCGGCGGCGCTCGGCCGCGTTGGGCCGGCGGCGGTGGCACTGGCCGAGGCGGAGGGCCTCCAGGCCCATGCGCGCAGCATCGCGGTGCGGCTGGGTCAAACCGCGCGGTAATGTGGCAGGGCGGAAATGCGCAGCGCATACCCCACCGCCCGGGCGGAATACGCCGCGCTTTTCCGCCTCACGTCGCGTCGGCGCCGTGGCGGCGAACCGCATTGCCTTGACCTTCCCGCCCCCGGCCCTCATGTTCGCCGCGAAATCAACCGATGAACGAGGTCTGATGTCGAAGGAAGACATGATCGAATTCAGCGGCACGGTGACGGAGCTGCTACCCAACGCCATGTTCCGCGTGAAGCTCGACAACGAACACAGCATCCTGGCGCATACCAGCGGCAAGATGCGCAAGAACCGCATCCGGGTGCTGGCGGGCGACCGGGTGAATGTCGAAATGACGCCCTACGACCTGAGCAAGGGGCGAATCACTTTCCGCTTCAAATAGCTCAGCCTGACGTGCACCGCATTCCGCTGGTCCTGGCTTCGGCCAGCCCGCGGCGGCTGGATCTGCTGGCGCAGATCGGGATCGCCCCGGATCGCGTCGTGTCCCCCGAGATCGATGAAACGCCCGCGCGTGCCGAATTGCCACGTGCCTGTGCGTTGCGCTTGGCCCGCGCCAAGGCGGGCGCGGTGGCAGCGCCCGGCTGCCTGGTGCTGGCCGCCGACACCGTCGTCGCTGCCGGACGGCGCATCCTGCCCAAGGCGGAGACCGAGGCGGAGGCGCGACGTTGCCTGGCGCTGCTGTCCGGCCGCCGCCACAGCGTGCTGACGGCCGTGGTATTGGCCACTTCCGACGGGCGGCGATCGGAACGTCTGGTCACCAGCGTCGTCGCCTTCTCCCGGCTGACCGCGCCCCAACTCGACGCCTATGTCGCTGGCGGAGAGTGGCAGGGCAAGGCTGGCGGCTACGCGATCCAGGGCCACGCGGCGGCGTTCGTGCGCTTCCTGTCCGGCAGCTATTCCAATGTGGTTGGGCTGCCGCTGTTCGAGACGGCCCAGCTCCTGCGCGGTGCCGGCTGGCTGTCGCCGTGACCACGCGCATCCTGGCCGCTGCCAGTCCGGGCGAGGTGCGTGTCGCGGTGCTGCGCGGCGACGACCTGCTGGACTACGCGATCTGGCGGCCAGGCGCGCCGGACGGCGTCGGGGACTTGCATCGCGGCCGCATTGCAGCGCGGGCACCCGCGCTGGGCGGGGCCTTCGTGGCGTTGGACGGCGCGGATGGCTTCCTGCCCGATACCGAGGGCGGCAAAACCGCGACCGAAGGCACAGTCCTGGGCATGCGGGTCATCCGCGCGGCGCAGGGCGGCAAGGGGCCGCGGCTTAGCGCTCGGCTGTCCGGGGAAGCGCAGGCGAGGGTGGGCAATGGAGCGCCGGCGCTGCTGCGCCGCGGTCCCGGCGCGGTCGAGCGGCTGGCGGCGCTGCACCCCGAAGCCGCGGTCTGGGTGGACGATCTGGCGCTTGCCGCTGCTTTGCGTCCGGCGCTTGGCGCCCGGCTTGCCGTCCGCACGCCGCTGTTCGACGACGACGTGCTCGGACAGATCGACGCGCTGGCCCAACCCGAACTTGTGCTGCCGAACGGTGCGCGGCTGTCGTTCCAGCCGACCTCGGCGCTGGTAGCGATCGACGTGGATACCGGCGCGGCAACCGGCGGTCACCTGGCGATCAATCGAGCCCTGCTGCCCACCCTGGCGCGGCAGATCCGCCTGCGCAACCTGTCCGGTGCGATCCTGGTGGATCTCGCGGGATTGCCGGCGCGGCGGCGCTCGGCGCTGGGTCCGGCCCTGGCGGAGGCGCTGGCCGACGATCCGGGGCATCCCCGCTTGCTGGGCTTCACCGCGCTGGGGCTGGCGGAGATTGTTCGTCCGCGCATTCATCCGCCCTTGCACGAGCTGCTGGCCGGGCCGCATGCCGCGGGCCTGGTGGCGTTGCGGGAAATCGCCGCGTCTGCGTCCGCAAATCCCAGCCGCATGCCTGCCCTGCGCGCGGCCCCGGCCGTGGTGAGCGCGCTGGAACAGGACCGTGCGGCGGTGGCAGACCTGGCTCGTCGCACCGGGCGCACCTTGATCCTGCGCAGCGACCCGATGCTGGCGGGAAACGCCTGGACCATGGAGGCGCCATGATCGTGCGCATGCCCAAAACTGCATCCACCAGCCCGCGCTGCCCGGTATGCGGCAAGCCGTCCGTCGCGGCGACTCGGCCATTTTGCAGCACGCGCTGCGCCGATGTGGACCTGGGCCGCTGGCTGACCGGGCAGTACCGCATTCCCGGGCCGGCGGCCGAATTGGACGAGGACCCGCCCTCGATCTCCGACGAAGGGCCTGACGCGGCTTGATCGGCCGGCGGGCATCCTGTATGGCCTCGGGCCGCCACAGCGCCTGCCTCGTGCCCAGGTAGCTCAGTTGGTAGAGCATGCGACTGAAAATCGCAGTGTCGGTGGTTCGATTCCGCCCCTGGGCACCATCCCTGATCTCGCCGAACCGGTCCGGCGATTCCGCGATCGAGGCGTAGCAGGCCCGCGGACTAACCAAACAAGCATGGAGGAGGGACGGACATGCCTATACCTGGGGATCTGCTCGCCGGCGCGCTGGCCGGCATCGCATTCATCGGCTGCGGGATGACCGCCGCGGTGCCGCCGCCCGGCTCGCAACCGCAGGCCGGGGGGCGGCGGCGCGAGGTGGTGGTCAACGGCAAACGGGTCAAGACCGTCGACGTGCACGCCCACTGCATCGTCCCGGCGGCCGCGGCGCTGATCCATCATCCCCTCGAAGCACCGGGCTTGCTGATGCATGACACAAGCACCCGCATCGCGGCGATGGACGCGCAAGGCATCGATGTCGAGGCGCTGAGTATCAACCCCTACTGGTACCGTGCCGAGCGCGACGTCGCCGCCGAGCTGATCAAGGTCCAGAACGAGACGCTGGTGGAATTTTGTGCGGCCAGCCCCGACCGGTTCGTTGGCTTCGCGACGGCGGCCCTGCAACACCCCGAACTCGCCGCGGAGCAGGTGGAATACGCCGTCAAGAAGCTGGGCTTCCGCGGTGTCGGCGTGGCCGGCAGCGTCGCCGGCGAGGAATTGGCCAACCCGCGGTTCCATCCGTTCTGGGCCAAGTGCGAGGAACTCGGCGTTCTCGTCTTCATGCACCCGCTTGGCACACGCGAACTGGAACCGAGCGGCCGGCTCGCCGGCAGCGGGTTGTTGACCAACACGATCGGCAACCCGCTGGAAACCACCATAGCCCTGTCGCACCTGATCTTCGAGGGCACGCTGGACCGTTTCCCCGGTCTCAAGATCTGTGCGGCGCATGGCGGTGGGTTTCTGCCGTCCTATGCCAACCGTTCGGATGCGGTGACAAGGTGCTTCCCTGACCGGGTCGGCAAGCTGCCCAAGAAAAATCCGACCGCGTATCTGAAGGACGGACAGCTCTATTTCGATACGATCGTCTTTACACCCGAGGCCTTGCGTCACCTGATCGCGGAAACCGGCTCCAGCCAGATCATGATCGGAACCGACTACCCGTTCCCGTGGACCAGCACCGAGGTGGACCTCGTGCTCAGCACGCCGGGATTGAGTGACGACGAGCGGATCGCGATCCTCGGGGGAACCGCGGCGCGGCTGCTGGGCATCGCTCCCTGACCCGGTGCAGCCCTGGCCCGGCCATGCTGCCGGGCCAGGCTGCATCGTCAATATCGGACCGTGCGGTTATGGTCCTAAGCCTTGCATCGCTCGATCCCCACCGTCGAAGCCGCCGCTTCCATGCTGGCGCGCGGCGGGCTGGGCGCGACATTGAGGATTTTGCTGCCGCACCGTATCAGCCGGCGCTCGTCGCCATTGCGAAGACCCGGTGGGTCGCGAAGTGCGCGTTGCCATTCCGTTACGGAATGCCGGGGTGCCAGACAGCCCGGTTGCCGCCGGGATGTGCTCACGGGCTTGCGAGCAGGCCCCCCTTCAAGATATATGCCGATACATTGCGAACTGGCGACGGTTGGGCGCCTGGGGCGAGACCTGCGATGTGCCAATCGTGCCGGGGCGCCTTTCGGCTGGGTCCTCGCAGGACGACCGGTCGCGCGCGATATGGCTACATCGGTATGGAGCGGCTCCTGATCACCATTCCTCCAGGCAGCAGAATAGGCTTTGGTCTGCCGACATTTGTTGCTGCCTGGCCGGCTGCTCTGCGGCCGTGCTGTGGACCAGCCGGCGCTTCGCGGCTGCCGGTGTCCCCGGCCACGCGCCGTGCCATTGCCATAGCGGATTGAGCTTCATGCCCGATGATACCAGCCCCAAGCCCAACCGCCCCCGGCGCGCTCAACTTGCGTCGCGCGTGCCGGCGATACCCGATATCGAGGGCAGCTTCGACGAGGAGACCTATATTCGTGCCTTCCCGGATGTGGCTCAGGCGATAGCGCGCGGCGAGTTGACGTCCGGGTTGCAGCATTACCTTCTGGCAGGGCGGATGGAACGCCGCCTGCAAGATCCTCACTATATTCGGCAGATAACGCAGGATTGTGACCTCGCCGAGGCTTCTGCCTCCGCTGCGATAGAGCCGGAAGCTCCGCCAATCAGCATAGACGCATTTACTGTCTCCGATTCCGGCGCCGTGTTTCTGGTCGGCTGGACGGATGATCGCTACAACCAATTGGTAGCGATCAGCGCAGGACCGGCTCGGGCTTTGTCGCGTGACTGGACGCAGCTATGCCGCCTGCGCCGCGCCGACGTCGAAGCCGTCGTTCAATCGTCGAGCCCCTATCACTACGGGTTCTGGGTGTTCGCCGCACCCCAGACTCGCTCTTATCGGCACGCGACGGGCATTGGCACGGAATGGCGGATCGAGTTGCGCTTCGCGAATGGCGCGATGACAGTGATTCAGCGCATCCCGGTCGTCCGCGGCGATACCGAATTGCGCGGTTCGGTCATGACCTATTTTGTCACAAGCAAGTATTTCGGCAATCCATGGATCGAGGCCTGTGCCAACCTGGACCGTGGTGCCGGCGATGCATTGACCGTGTTCAACCGATCGATCTCACGCGCGATCACCACGGCCGCGACCGCCGAGCGCTTCGGTCAGCAGCGCAAGCGCTTCAAGGGCTCCATCATCGTGCCGTTGTTCGGTATTGCCGACTACCTGTTCCTCCAGGCGAGCGCATACGCGCACGGGCCGGGAATTGAGGATTATGAGTTCATCTATGTCATCAACAGCCCGGAGCTGATTGACCAACTGCAGCGCGAGGCGCGGATTGCCGAGATGGTCTATGGTCTCGCCCAGACTCTCGTGTTTCAGTCCGGCAACGCCGGGTTTGGACCGGCAAATAATGTGGCGGTGCAATTCGCGCAAAGCGATCGCCTCCTTTGTGTGAACCCTGACGTATTCCCCCAACAGCGCGACTGGGCACAGCGTCATTCCGACCTGGTTGCCTCGCTGCCGGCGCAGCAGGTCCGACTGTTTGGTTCAACACTTTGCTACGACGATGGCTCGCTGATGCATGGCGGCATGTATTTCGACGTGGATGTGGGCGTCCACACCTCCGAGGCAGGCATTACCCGTCGAAACCTGATTCGCGTGGAGCATTATGGCAAGGGCGCGCCGGTTTGGGCGACGCAGTTCGCCGAATCGCGGCCGGTACCAGCCGTTACGGGCGCATTCATCTCTGTGGAGCGTGCCTGGTTCGAGAAGCTTGGCGGGTACACTGAAGACTATGTGTTCGGTCATTATGAGGACGCAGACCTCTGCCTCAAGAGCCTGCGGGCCGGAGTGCCGGTCTGGCTGCACGATCTGCGAATGTGGCACCTCGAGGGTAAGGGCTCGCAAAGACTGCCGGAACATGAAGGCGGGTCTCTGCTGAACCGGTGGCTGTTTTCGCGCAACTGGGAAGCAACCATCATTCCGGAACTTGTCGGCCGGACGCCCCGGCACAAGCTGTCGCGTACCCAATCGGCCGAAGAGTCCCCGACTGCCGGACGGACCTCACCACAAAAGCCGAGCGCGCCACCGGCACCGGCAGCCAAGCGGATTGCCGGCCGGCTCACGCGACCCCGCAGCCGCTGACGACGCCCATGCCGACAAGGATTCTGCTCGTCAGCCTTCACCACCCAGAGTTGATGCGTGGCGGTGCGCAACAAGTCTGTTACGAACTTTTCCAGGAGTTGCGCCAACGGCCTGATGTCCGCGTGTGCCTGCTTGCCTCGACCGACGAAAGCACGCCCGGTCTGTTCAAGGCGGGGGCCCGCATCACGGGCTTTGACGGCCGGGAAGACGAATTTCTGTTCCTTAGCCGAGACTACGATCATTGGTGGCACAAGCTGGCCGAGCCGTTGCTGATTGAGGCTTTCGTTGAATTCTTGAATACGATCCGCCCGGACGTGGTGCATTTCCACCATTTCATGACCTTTGGCATCGACTTGCTCAGCGTCACGCGCCGTACCCTGCCGCACTGCCGCATCATCTTTACGTTCCACGAGTTCCTGGCGATCTGCGCGGCCAATGGTCATATGGTAAGGCGCACCGATCAGTCGCTCTGCGAGCAGGCGAGCCAGGTTCGCTGCCATCAATGCTTTCCTGAGCGTGGGCCAGAAGAATTCATGGTGCGCAAACTTTGGTTCATGCAGCACCTCAGCCACGTTGATTGCTTCGCCTGCCCCAGCCAATTCATGATTGGACACTACGTGAGCTGGGGCCTGCCGCGGAATAAGATATTCCATATCCAAAACGGGCAACGCTCCTATGCAGCCGGCATCGTGCTCAAGCCTGCTTCGGGGCCAAAGAACCGTTTCGGATTCTTTGGGCAACTGCATGACGTCAAGGGCGTGCATATCCTGCTGCGTGCCGTGCAACTGCTTCGCAGCGAGGGCTTCACCGACTTTTCCGTTGCGATCAACGGCGACAACATGCGTTTTGCGACGCCGGAAATTCGCAAGGAGATTGAGAGCTTTCTTGCCGCCGAGACCAGGCTGCCGGCGACTGAGCGGCTGGTGGTATGCAATGGCTCATACCATGTCGATCAATTGCATACGCGGATGGCTCGCATCGACTGGTGCATCGTGCCTTCGATCTGGTGGGAAATCTTCGGCCTGGTGATTTCCGAAGCCTGGATGTTCGGCAAGCCGGTGATCTGTTCTAACGTCGGCGGCATGGCTGAGCGGGTGACCGACGAAGTGGACGGTTTGCACTTCGAAATGGGCGATCCACGCGCGCTTGCTGCCGTCATGCGCCGGGCCTGCACCGAGGACGGATTATGGCAGCGCCTCCACGACGCATTGCCGCAGCCGCCCACCCGGGCGGACATGGCAGATGGTTATCTGCGGGTCTACCGCGGCATCCCCGACCGCTCCGACGGCCCTCCCGTCGTCCGGCGCCTGGCCGGCGGCGCTGCTCGGCGAGGCGCATGAACCCGCTATTTCCGCTATGGATCGGCAGAGCATCAAAACAATCCCGATCGGCACAACATCGTCTTGCACGGCATCGGCCGAGACGATGGTAATGCGCGCAAGCGCCCGTGGGCGGCCTCGGGCAGCGTTGTCATGGACGGGGCGATCGGCCACGGCAGACACTTCGCATAGGTCCAGCGCCATCTGCGCGACAGTTTGTAGTACCTCTCAAGCAACTATTAGTTGGCACCTGCCGAGCCTGATCGGGTCAGGTCTGGCCGTCACCTTGAAAGAGTGATTTCCGATCCCGCTTTGGCCGTTGCTCGCGCGGCATGTTCTTGCCCCAGAACCACGAAAGATGTAGATATCGCGAGGACGCATCGATAATAGGGAGGACGCCAAATGACCAGTTCAACATGGACCTGGATCGGCGCGACCAGCGACACCACCCTATCGAGCAATTGGAGCCTGACCGCCGGCCCGGGTAACATCGCGGGCCTGCCGCAGTCGGGCGATACCCGAATCATCGGCAGCGCCACCGCTGTACCGGTTCTGTTTGACGCGTTCCTCAGCAGCGCCACAGTCGATCTGGTCGGCAACGGCGTTTTGGAGTTCAGCAATCTCACCACCGCTGCCAGCAGTTCGGGTATCGACTCCCTCAGCGTGATCAACGCCGGCACGGCGACGACGCTGGCGCTGGCCGGGCCGTTCGACGACGCCGGCACCATCGCGGTGACTGGCACGCATGACACCCTCGCCATCTCGCTCGCGGCCGGCGTTGGCGCCCCGGCGACGCTGAGCGGCGTGGGCTCGATCATCGTCGGGCAGAGCGACACTCTGACGATCACCGGTGGCACGCTGTTCGGCATCCCCACCCTGGCCTTCGCCGGCAACTTCGCGGTCAACGGCGTCGCGGAGGTTGCCGTGCTGCTCGCCGGCCTCAACAACTTCGCAGTCGGCACCGGCGGCACGCTGGAACTCAGTCAGGCGGGAACGGCCGCTCTCACGGACATCACGTTCACCGGCACCAGCGGTCTGCTGAAGCTCGACACCCCGGCGTCATTCGCCGGAAACATCGACATCAACGACTTTGCTTTGGGCGACACGATCGACCTCGGGCCGGTCAATGTCAGCACAGTGGTGTTCGACGGCAACAGCGACATATTTGCCATTGGCAGCAGCGGAACCGTGTTCAGCGCGTCCACCGGTGCGAGCGACAGCGCGCTCGACGGCTTCGACAATCCCGGGACCTTCGTACTATCCGGCACCGGCGGTCTCGCCGGCAACTTGCGCGTGACCGAGGGCGGCGGCGGCGACACGCTGCTCACCGTGTTGGCGCCTTCCACCTGGAAGTGGACGACCGGCGCCTCCGCCTCGTTCGGCACTCCGGCCGATTGGACGGTGGTCAGCGGCCCCGGCAATGGCTGGGGCTATCCCTCGGGGGGCGGGGACAGTGCGATCGACGCCGGGGGATCGATCTTTTTCGGCAACGAAGACTTTCAGACCAGCAATAACACGATCGACCTCGGCGGCACGGCCGGCGTCGCCGCGCTGTTCACTGTCAGCGACACTGGGACGAGCGCTCAATACCCGTCGCTCAATGGCACCAGCCTGCTCACCAACGTGGTGCCCGGCAACACCACGGCAGAGACCAGCCTGCTGAGCGCGGCCGGTATTTTCGTCAACGAGGGCACCATCCTGGCGGACGGGCCGACCGGCAGCAGCTTCACCATCGCCATCTCCGGCACCACGATCAACGGCGCGTTTCAGCCCGGCTATTTCACCAACTACGGCACGATCATGGTCGATGCCGGCAACGCGATGACGATCGACGTCGCCGGCACGTCGGAGTTCTTCAACCCCGGAACCATCATCGCGAATGGCGGATCGTTGTTCATCGACACCGCGACCAACGCGATTGGCGGCGGCTACGCGCCCGATCTCGGGCTGGTCGAGATCGGCGGCGGCGGCACGGTGGAGACGACCGGCACCTACGCCTTCTCCGAGGGCGGCACGTCGCCATCCTACGCATTCCTCGATGGCACGCCGGGCGACACGCTGAAGATCGATGATGTCAAACAGAACGGCGCCCGCCTCGCTAACTTCCAGGCCGGCGACACCGTCGATCTGGGGGCTCACTTCGCGGTGAGCCAGCTCGTCTATGACGCGAGCGCGGCGGACCTGTATTTTGAGAACGCCGGCGGCACGGTGCTCGCCTCCCTTATTATGGGCGGGTTTCAGACCGGCACCTATGCCGTCAATCCAATCACCGGCGCGGCGGGCGACTTCGTCGTCTCCACGGGCACCGACGGCGATACGCTGCTGACCACCACGGTCAGCGTCGACTCCTGGGATAACGTGTCGGGGAGCTGGCAGAACCCGAGCTTGTGGTCCGGCGGTGTGCCCGGCCCATTGACGATCGCCGCCATCGGCCTGGGCAGCACCGGGACGTTCACCGTCACGACGGGATCGGTTGCCGCCACCGCCAACAGTCTTGGACTGTGGGATCCGAATGCGCTGCTGCAAATCACCAGTGCGACATCCATAGCGCCGAACAGCATCCAGATAGCCGGCGGAACCCTTGAGGTGACGACCGGGAATACGCTTACCGGCACAGCAATCCGGATGTTTTCGCCGGCCGCCAGCCTGGTCGTGGACCAGAGCGCCGTGCTGGATCTGGCCGGGCATCTCAACGATTTTTATGCCAACGACGGCTCGATCGAAGTCCAGAACGGCAACAGTTGGGCCGCGGTATTCAACGGCAACGTCCTGGTCAACGGCGGAACAATCGACGGTGGCCCGGGCAGCGGGCAGGACGGTGGCTTCTTTCAGATCGGCGCGGACGGCCAGGGGACGCCTGCGACGGTCACCGTGGAAAACGGCGGTGTGGTTAGCGACACCTATTCCTACCTGTCCTCCGATCCGACCTCGTTCGGCGTGCTGACACTGAGCGGATCGGGCACGAGCTGGGACGACGAGATCGACCCGAACGATGCGCTGAACTCCCGCGGTTATATGATCGTTGGGAACAACAACCAGGCGGGGAACACGCCCGCCGGGGTCGCACAACCACCCTATGCCGGTACTGCGCAGCTTACGGTGGAGAACGGCGCGACGCTCACGGATGCCCGCGCCATAATCGCCGATAGCGGCGACAGTGCCGGCGCCGCGACGGTTTCAACCGGCGGGCAATGGAACATCGGCCTCGCTGCCGGCGGTTATCTGGCCATTGCGGATGGCGGCCAGGCATCACTGTCGGTGGTGAATGGCGGCACGGTGAGTGTTGGCAATGTCGGGACATTCCTCAGCAACGGCACCACGATCACCGGGGGCGGGATCGGTGTCGGCTATAACGGCGGCAACGTCGGCGTAATCACGGTCAGCGGCGCAGGCTCGGAGCTTCTGACACAGGACGGCATGGCGCTCGGTAAGGGCGGCCAGGGCATTCTGACCATCGTGAATGGCGGCACCGTGGCGGTGAGCAGTGGTGGGATCACGGTCGGCCAGAGCGCGGGGGCGAGATCGTCGGGCACGCTGAGCGTGGGTGGGCCGGGATCCGCTGCGGCACTGAATTTCGGGACCGCCGCCGGCGGGTTGACCGTCGGCGGCTCGACCCAGGGTACGCTGATCGTGTCCGACAACGGCACCGTCAACCTGAACGGCACGGGATACCTGACGATCGGCTCGGGTGCGGGGTCGGCGGGCGATGTCGTGGTTGGCGGCGCCGCGACCAGCGCGGTAATCAACATCGGTACCGCGGGCCTCACCGTTGGCAACAGCGGGACCGGTACCCTGACGGTCAACAGCCTCGGCACGGTCGCCCTGACCGGGCCCGGCGGCATCACCGTCGGTCAGAACTTCGGCGCCGCCGGTACCATGACGGTCAACGGCGGTCTCGTCACCGAGGGCTCGACGACCGGGGGTGTCTACGTCGGTGAAAACAGCGGCGCCGCGGCGTCGGTGACGATCACCAACGACGGCACGGTTTCGCTCGCGGGCGGTGGGTTGTTCGTCGGTCAGTTTGCTGGAGCCAACGGCGGGGTCACGGTCCAGGGCTCCGGTTCGGCTCTGGACACCAGCGGCAGCGCCGCGATCACCGTCGGTTCCTCAGGCTCTGGCACCCTGACGGTATCCGCCGCGGGTTCGGTGAATGATGCCAGCTTCCTGAGTGTCGGCGCCCTGCAAGGCGGCAATGGGTCCGTCCTGATCAGCGGGGGGACGCTCACTACTCCGTATTTTGTAGTCGGGTCGTTCGGCGACGGCACACTGGGCATCGCCAACGGCGGCAAGGTCTTCCTCACCTCCAGCGTACCCTCCGAAATAGGTGTGTGGTCCGGCGCCCAGGGAACCGTGACCGTAACAGGCGCGGGTTCGCTGCTGCAGGGAGAGAACGTGTTGGCCGGCGCATCCGGCCACGCTGTCCTGAACGTCCAGAATGGCGGCAGCGTCTCACTCACCTCCCTCGGGTTGGGTGGCAACGCCGCGCCGACCGGCGGGACCGCGACAGCGTCCGTCACCGGCGGCGCCAAGATCGAAACGGGTTCGCTCTATGTCTGGCAGAGTTCGACGGTATCGGTGGATAGCGCCACCGGCTCCGGCATCGATGTCGGCACGTCGGGCAGCTTCGTCAGCGGCGCGATCGAGGTGGAGAACGGCTACTCGATCGTCGGCAACGGCCTGATCGCCGCTGCCGTTCTCAACGACGGGGTGATCGAGGCGGTAAGCACCACCGCGCCGAACACCTACAACCCCGCGACCATGCTGGAAATACAGGGCAGCATCACGGGCACTGGCACGCTGCTGCTCGGCCCCACCGGCATTATGAAGCTCGACGACGCGCTGCCGGCCAGCCAGTCGGTCGTGTTCCAATCCGGCGGCGAGCTGATCCTGAATGCTCCGGGCACCGCTTTTGCCAACGCGATCACCGGTTTCTCCGCCGGCGACAAGATCGAGTTCGGCAACGGCATGACCATCGACAGCGCGTCGGTGGTCAATTTCAACCCGTCGACCAACACCGGCACCATCGTGGTGGACTTCAACGGGTCGGGCGGTCTGTCCGGCACCTACGACCTGACCAACGTCACCTTCGCTGCCGGTTCCAGTCAGCAGCTCTCGTGGGGTTACGACGGTACCACCGGCGACGCCAACATCCAGGTCCAGCCGACCTATCTCAATTGGACCGGCGACGCCGGAGACGAATTGTTCGGAGACGCCAACAACTGGTCCCCCCAGCAGAGTCCCGGCGGCAACACTTCGGTTGACTTTAGCAACAATCCGGGGACGGTCACCGGCACGGGCAGCGCGCTCAGCATCAACATCGGCAACTACGAAAATACCAATAATAACTCCGGGACCTGGACGTTTAACAACGCGACCATAACGGCGGTGGGCCAGCCTAATGCGCCCTACCTGCCCTTCGCGGTGGGCTTCTACGTGAACACCGTGCTGAACGGTGGAACGCTGAACGCCGCCGGTGGCAGCGTGGGCATCGGCAACATCCTCGGCGCCACCGTCACCGCGCAGGATGGTGCGACAGTTACCACGGACGGTGACGGGATTGGCACGGGACCCGGCCAATACGGCGCATTGGTGGTGACTGGGAGTTCTACCTCCTGGACGGAGGAAACCGGCTCGCCGGTGAATGGCAGCAATCCCGGATACCTCTCCATCGCAAGCGCCGGGGCGTTCAACGGCCAGCCGGGTTCCGCCGGTTCGCTGACGGTGACGCAAGGGGCATTGCTTACCACCGGGGGCGGCGCCTCGATTGGCTACAACACTGGCGCAGTCGGTAGTGCCACCGTCTCGGCTGGGGGACGCTGGCTGATCAATGGAACTAACGGCCTCAGCGCCGGCTTCTCCGGCATCGGCACGCTCAACGTGACCGACGCGCTGGTCAGCGACACGGGCTTCACCGGGCTTGGCCAAGGCACCGGCGGACAGGGATACGCCAACGTCACGTCCGGCGGGACGCTGGACTCCGGCAACGGCATGCAGATCGGTGGCAATGGCCTGGGCACTCTGATGGTGAGTGGCGGCACGGTATCAACCGTGGGCTTCACCGGCATCGGCCAAGGCACCGGTGGCGAAGGTTCGGTCTCGGTGTCCGGCGGCGGCGTGTTCAACAGCACCGGTGGCCTCAACGTCGGCGGCCAGGGCTCCGGCACCCTTGTGGTGAACGGCGGCTCGGTAACCGACGCCAGCTACCTCAATCTCGGCGGCAACTCCGGCGGCTCCGGCACCCTTACTCTGTCCAACGGCACGCTCGCCGAGACGGGGTTCGCCAGCATTGCGCAAGGCACGGACAGCACCGGCGTTGCCACGGTCGGCACCGGCGGCGTCATGACGTCCAACGGCCTGAACGTCGGCGGGGCCGGTTTCGGCGTGCTGGCGGTGAACGGCGGCACGGTGACCAGCGCCAGCGGCAGCGTCGCAATCGCCGCGGGAATCGGCAGCGACGGCAGCGTGTCCGTCGGCGGCGGTGGACACTTCGACAACACAGGACTGACGGTCGGCGGTTCGGGCCTGGGCGCGCTGGCGGTGAACAATGGGGAGATCACCGACAGCAGCTTCCTCACGATCGGCAATCTATCGGGCGCGGTCGGCATCGCCAACGTGACCGGCGCGACCGTCTCGGTTGCGGCCAACACTGTCATCGGCAACAGCGGGGACGGCACGCTGACGCTCGGCAGCGGCGGCACCATCCTTGCCAACGGCACATACGATGCGGTGGGCAACAACACCGGCAGCAATGGCGCGCTGATCGTCGATGCCGGCGGCAGGTTCCAGGCCAGCGCCACAACCGTCGCGGTCGGATTGTCCGCCGGCAGCAGCGGCGAGCTGATCGTGAATGCCGGCGGCACCGTGATCTCCACGTTGGCTCCGCAGACGACCACCCTCGCACTCACCATCGGCAATAACGCGGCCACGTCCAGCCAGCGGGCGGCCGAGGGCAGCGTGCTGGTCACGGGCGCCGGTGCGCTGCTGAACAGCAACAACAATGCCGTTGCGGTCGGCAATCTGGGCCTCGGCAGCCTGACCGTAGCGCAAGGTGGCACGGTTGACGTCGGGTCAGCCAACAGCAGCCTGATCTACTCGCTGGGCATCGCCAACGACGGTGGCACCGGCGCGGTCACCGTCACTGGCGCAGGCTCGAGTCTGACCGCCAATGGCTATCTGCTGGACGGGCGTGGCGGCTCCGGCTCGCTCACCGTCGAGAACGACGGTGTCGTGGTGGTGAACGACGCAGCGTTGACCGGCAGCGGTATTGGCATCGGCGCCGGACGCAGTGCAGGGCCGAACGGCGCCGACAATTTCGGCGGAAACGGCGTGGCCGTGATAACCTCCGGTGGCACGCTTGACCTCAACTCGACCGTCTCCGGCATGACGGTCGGCGGCAATGGCGTCAGCGGGGCGCTTACCGTCAACCATAGCGGCATGGTACTGGCCGGCACCGGTCTGACCGTCGGCACCGCCACCTCTGCCTCGGGCACGATCTATGGCGGCAACGGCCAACTGAACATCGGCACCGGCGGCACTGTGGAGGTGAATAATCCGCTGCTCACCGGCTACGACGTCACCATCGGCAGCGCGAACTCCGACATCGGTGGACCCACAACCACGGCGAGCGGCCAGGCGCTGGTCAGCGGCGCGGGCGCATTGCTCAACGCCAACGGCGCCGGCGTTGCCGTCGGTTGGCTGAGCAGTGGCGAACTGACGGTCAGCCAGGGCGGCAGTGTCGTGTCGGGAACGCCGGACAGCAGCACGTTCTCGGCCTTGGCGATTGGACGCCAGGCAAGCGGTGCCGTTACCGTTACCGACCCGGGCTCCAGCTTTACCGCCAACGGTAACATCTATGTCGGGCGTGCCGGCGCCGGCAGTCTGACCATAGAGAACCAGGGCAGCATGAACGTCGGCCTCGATGGTCAGGGCAACGGCGGCGTCGAGATCGGCGGTTCGGGCTTCACCAGCGGCAACACGCTGTTCGTCGGCGGCAGCGGAACCGCGCTAGTGAACTCCGACGGAGATCTGTTCAGCACGGACTCCGTCACGGTGGGCGAGAACGGCGCGGACGGCGCGCTGACGGTCAACACCGGCGGCACCGTCGAGACCGGCCACAAGATTATCGTCGGGAACGCCGTCGGGTTGTATGCGGGCGACACGCTCATCAACGCCGCGGGCAGCGCCACCGTCCTCACGACTTTCACGCAGGTGACGGGGAACGGGGTCATCAACGTAGGCCCCGGCGGCATCGTCGAGTCGGATGGCCCGCACGTGCAGGGATCACCCAGCGTCATTCTGGGTGCCGGCAGCGGCAGCTCCGGGACCGTGAACGTGACGGGCAGTGGCGTTCAAGAGAATTTCGCGGCGGGCGTCGCCATTGGCGGCGCCGCGACTGTCGATCCCGCATTGCTGTCCACCGGCGGCGACGGTCTCAGCGTCGGCGAGAATGGCGAGGGCCAGATGGTGGTGAGCCAGGCCGGCACCGTGCTGGCGGGCACCCAGTTCGCCACCGACAGCGCCGTCTATGTCGGCCAGAATTACGGCAGCTCCGGCTATCTCGAAGTGACCGACCTGGAGTCGACGCTGATTGCGACCGGCCGGTTGGTCGTGGGCGCGGCTGGCAGCGGCAGCATGCTGGTGCAGAATCAGGCCACCGTCACGACCGGCAACAGCACGGTCGATCCCACGCAGGGCGTCGTCATCGGGCAATCCAGCGACGGCGTCGGCAATCTGACGGTCACCGGCTTCAATTCGTTGCTGTCCAACACCGGGCAGTTCCTGGTCGGCGACGCTGGTCTGGGCAGCCTGACGATTGCCAACAGCGCGATGGTCGTCACCAACCCCGGCACCGCTGCCTTGCCGGCTGCCGCGGTGATCGGCAACCAGACCGGTTCCGACGGGTCGTCCATCACCGTCAACGGATTCCTCTCGGAATGGGACGTCGGCGGCACGCTGGTCGTTGGCAATGCGGCCGCCGGTTCGCTGAGCATTACGAATGGCGGCACCGTCTCGGCATCGCAAGTTGTCGCCGGCGCACAGTCCTCGGGGATCGGCAGCATTCTGCTCAGCGGCGATGGCAGCGAGTTGCAGGCGACCAGCCTCGACGTCGGCACCGTCGGCGCGGGCATCGTGACGATCGGCAGCCTGGCCGTTGTGGACGTGACGAACCCCGCGACATTCGGCGCGCAGGGCCGGCTGAATATGCAGGGTGGGACGCTCGATCCGACCCAGGTGCTGTTCACCAGTGGCCTCAATGGCGGCACCGGCGTGATCGCCGCGACGCTGGAGATCGACAACGCCGCGACGCTTTACGCCGCAGCCGGCACGCTGACGCTGAACGCGCCGATCGTGCATACCGGCAGCCTGGGCGGCGCGGGTTTGCTGCAAATCGACACCGGCGGCGACCTGGCGATCAACGGCGCTGTCGATGTCTCGCAGACGGTGGATTTCGCTGGGACGGGTACGCTGACGATCGGCGACATCCATCAGTTCGCCCCGACCGACATTGCCGGTTTTGCCCCGGGCGACACGATCGTGGTGGATGGCGTTGCGTCGCTCGGTCAGTCGTTCGACAGCGCGACGGATCAACTCGTACTGACCGACCAGGTGGGCAATCACTACACGCTGCAGTTCACCGGCGCGCTCACTGCGGGCGATTTCACCGATGCGGTGGTTCCCGGCTCGTTGTCGGCGACTGGCGCCTGGGCGAGCGACATCTCCGGCGACTTCGACGACCCGGGCAAATGGGTCGGCGGCGCGGTACCGGGCGCTTCGATGGACGCGGTGATCGACTTCACGGATCAGCCGCAAGTAACGCACGACACCGGCAGCGACACGGTGCACAGCGTGCGCAACCTGGCCGGCGATTTCGTGATGTCGGGCGGCACGCTGACGGCGAACACGCTGGAGAACGACTCGTCGATGGCGTGGACCGGCGGCTCGCTGGTGCTGAACAGCGGGACCGGCGGCGTTGCTGCTCTCCTCAACACCGCCGGTGCGAGCCTCGCCATCGCCCCGAACGGCCAGCGGCTGACCGCGACCGGGACCGGCACCGCGTCGGTGTCCAACGCCGGCACGATCACGGTGGACGGCGCGCTGGGCGAGGC
>JBEKNT010000103.1:0-19508 GCA_049522565.1 Acetobacteraceae bacterium | reverse complement strand
GCGGTCGCGGCTTCCTTCACCCCTAGCTCCGCCGTCATCCGTTCGCGCATGATGAATTTCTGGATCTTGCCGGTCACCGTCATTGGGAACTCGTCCACGAACCGGATGTGCCGCGGCACCTTGTAGTGGGCGATCTGGTCGCGGCAGAAATCGCGAATCGCCTCCGCGCTCAGCGTCTCGCCGGGGCGCAGCTTCACCCAGGCGCACAGCTCCTCGCCGTAGCGCGCGTCCGGCACGCCGAACACCTGCACGTCCTGGATCTTCGGGTGGCGGTAGAGGAATTCCTCGATCTCGCGGGGGTAAACATTCTCGCCGCCGCGGATCACCATGTCCTTGATGCGGCCGACGATGTTGAGGTAGCCGTCGGCATCCATCGTCGCCAGATCGCCGGTGTGCATCCAACGCCCGGCGTCGATCGTTTGTGCCGTGCGCTCGGCATCGTCCCAGTAGCCGAGCATCACGGAATAGCCGCGGGTGCAGAATTCGCCCGGCGTGCCGCGCGGCACCACCCGGCCCTCGGTATCGATGATCTTCACCTCGACATGCGGGTGCACGCGGCCGACGGTGGACACCCGCCGGTCGATCGAATCGTCGAGCGCCGTCTGCGTGCTGACCGGGCTGGTCTCGGTCATGCCGTAGCCGATCGTCATCTCGGTCAGATGCATGTCGTGGATGCAGCGGCGCATCACCTCGATCGGGCACGGTGCGCCGGCCATCATGCCGGTGCGCAGGCTGGTCAGGTCGAATGTTGCGAAGTCCGGATGGTCGAGTTCGGCGATGAACATGGTCGGCACGCCGTACAGCGACGTGCAGCGCTCCTCCGCCGCGGTCTGCAACGTGGCGAGGGCATCAAAACCCTCGCCGGGATACACCATCGCCGCGCCATGGGTGATGCAGGCCAGGTTGCCGATCACCATGCCGAAGCAGTGATACAGCGGCACCGGAATGCACACCTTGTCGTGTTCGGTGTAGTGCATCGCCTCGCCGATGAAATAGCCGTTGTTCAGGATGTTGTGGTGCGTCAGGGTGGCGCCCTTCGGCAGGCCGGTGGTGCCGGAGGTGAACTGGATGTTGATCGGCTCGTCGAACTGCAAAGTGTCGGCAAGCTGGGCCAGGTGCGCGCGCTGCGGCGCCTCGCCCATGGCATAGACGCTGTCGAACGCGATGGCGCCGGGTGCCGGCGTTGCGCCGATCTGGATGACGATGCGCAGCGACGGCAGTTTCGCCGCGTCCAGATGGCCGGGACGCGCATGGCGCAGTTCGGGCGCCAGAGTGTTGATCATGCCGACATAGTCGCTGGTCTTGAACGACGTTGCGGTGACCAGCGCGCGGCAGCCCACCTTGTTCAGCGCATATTCCAGTTCCGCCAGGCGATAGGCGGGATTGATGTTCACCAGGATCAGCCCGGCCTTGGCGGTGGCGAACTGCGTGACCACCCACTCGGCGTTGTTCGGCGACCAGATGCCGATGCGCTCGCCCGGCTGCAAGCCCAGCGCCAGCAGGCCGGCGGCGAAGGCATCCACGCGCTCGCCGAGCTCGCGATAGCTCCAGCGCACGCCCTGCTGGCGTGCGATCAGGCCGGGCCGGTCGCCCCACCGTTCCACCGTGCGGGTGAAGTGCGTGCCGATCGTCTCGCCGAGCAATGGCACCGCGGATGCGCCGTGCGCGTAGCTGAGCGCTTGGGTCATAGACATGCTCTCCCGGGAATGCCTGTTGGCGCACGATATTGTGCCGTGCGCTGGCCGGTGACAACGGGAAGCAGGCGGGAAGCCGGGGCAATCGCATTTGGCCGCACTGGCCCATTCGTCATGGCGGGCCCCCGGGCGCTTGACCCGGGGGCGCACCATGACGAGAGGACGGTCGCAGCGTAGGACCCCAATGCGATTGCTCTGGGCGGAAAGCGGACCCTCCGGCTTGCGTGCTCACGCCGCCCTGCGCCACCTTGCCGCCCCCCATGCCACGCCAACCCCGCCCTGCTTCCCCCGCGACCGGCCCGAAACCCGGCCGTACCCGCGCGCCGCGCCGCCGCGCGGCCGAAACCGCCGAACCGCCGCCGCAGCTCCACGCTTTGGCCCCGGAGGAAGCCTTCGCGCCGCTGATCACCGAGCGGCTGATCCTCCGCCCGCTGCTGCCGCATGACGCCGAGTCGCTGCACCGGCTGGTCAATGACTGGGAGGTGACGCGCAACCTCGCTGTCGTGCCGTTCCCCTATCCGCGCCCGCTGGCGGACGACTGGATTGCCTCCACCGCGCGGGAACTCGCGGCCGGCATCGCCTACAACCTGGCCATCACCGGGCGCGACGGCGACCACGAGCTATTGCTCGGGGTGGTTGGCCTGCGGCTCGACCCCAAGGCCCGTATCGCCACGCTGGGCTACTGGGTCGGCCGCCGCTTCTGGGGACATGGGGTGGCGACCGAGGCCGCCGGCCGCGTGGTGCGCTGGGGCTTCGCCAATCTCGGCATCGACCGCATCCTGGCCGATGTGGCGACGGACAATCCGGCCTCCGCCGCGGTGCTGCGCCGCATCGGCTTCCGGCAGACCGGCGAGGGGGTGAAACACTCGGTGGCGCGCGGCGCCGAAGGGCCGGTGTGGCAGTTCGCGGCCACCCGCGACGATGTGTTCGGTGTCCCCGGCGCGGACAGCACCGAACCGGACGCCAGGCCGATGCTGCTGGTCGCCGCTTGTGCGTTGATCGACTCGGATGGCCGCGTGTTGCTGGCGCGTCGCCCCGAGGGCAAGGTGATGGCCGGGCTGTGGGAATTCCCGGGCGGCAAACTGCATCCGGGCGAAACGCCGGAGCTCGCGCTGATCCGCGAATTGAAGGAAGAACTGGGCATCGACGTGTCCGCCGCCTGCCTCGCGCCGTTCGCGTTTGCCTCGCACGCCTATGAGCGGTTCCATCTGCTGATGCCGCTGTATCTTTGCCGCCGCTGGAAGGGCGTGGCGACGCCGCGCGAGAACCAGACGCTGAAATGGGTGCGCCCGGAGCGGTTAGCCGACTACGATGTGCCGCCGGCCGACAAGCCGCTGATTTCCATGCTGCGCGATTTCCTTTGAAGGGGGAGAGCACGACGATGGCCGCGACCAATCCGACCGCGTGCCTGCTGGTGATCGGCAACGAGGTGCTCTCGGGCCGCACGCAGGACGCCAATATCCGGTTCCTGGCCGTCGGGTTGGGCGAGCTGGGAATCCCGTTGCGCGAGGTGCGGGTGATCCCCGACGTGCCGCAGACCATCATCGACACGGTCAACGAGGTGCGGGCGAAGTTCGACTACGTGTTCACCACGGGCGGCATCGGACCGACGCATGACGACATCACCAGCGAATGTGTCGCCGCGGCTTTCGGCGTGCCGTGGGAGCCGCATCCGGTAGCCTGGGCGCGCATGGAGCGCAGCTACAAGCCGGGCGACTTCAACGCGGCGCGGCAGCGCATGGCGACGATGCCGCGCGGCGCGACGCTGATCGACAACGCGCTGTCGGTGGCTCCGGGCTTCCAGATCGGCAATGTGTATGTGATGGCCGGCGTGCCGCGCGTCATGCAGTCGATGTTCGAATGGCTGGCGCCGCGGTTGCAGGGCGGACCGAAGATCCAGTCGCGCGCGGTGCACGCGATCGGCTTGCCGGAGGGGGTGATCGCCGAGGGGCTGGGCGCGATCCAGGCGCGCTATCCGCAACTCGATATCGGCAGCTATCCGTTCTACCGGCCCAGCGGCAACGGCGTGGCACTGGTCGCCAAGGGCACCGACGTCTCGGCAGCCGAGGCGGCGATTGCGGAAGTGACCGCGCTGATCACGGGGTTTGGCAAGGTGCCGATACCGGGGGAGCCGGAAGGGTAGGGGAGGACGTTCCCATTGCTGGCAGGCATGCGATGCCTCGGCGGTGGGTCAGCAAGCAAGCAGATTCACCACAAAGACACAAAGGCACGAAGATTTATTTCTTTGTGCCTTTGTGTCTTTGTGGTGAATCTGCTTGCTTGCTTTCCCGCAGCGGCCCGGGTCGAAACGTTGTTGTCACCACGGTAGACACCATAGCCGCGCCGTATTGCTCCGGCGCCGGCTGTTGCGCGGGCGCATGCCTCCGTTATCGTGACCCCCGGCGGCGCCGTCGCGCCGCCCAATGCCAATGGGAGGAAACGCGGATGATTCGGAGGCGAACAGTGATAACCGCAGGTGCGGCCGCGGCGGTGGCGGCTGCAGGCTGGCGGCCGGCCGCGGCGGATACGCCTGGCGTGACGGGGACCGAGATCAAGATCGGCAACACCATGCCGTATAGCGGTCCGGTTTCGTCCTATAGCCCGATCGGCAAGATCGAGACCGCGTTCTTCGACATGGTGAACGCGCAGGGCGGCGTTGCCGGGCGCAAGATCAATTTCATCTCGCTGGATGACGGCTACAGCCCGCCCAAGACGGTGGAGGACGTGCGGCGCCTCGTGGAAGAGGACCAGGTCGCGTTCCTGTTCAATACGCTTGGCACGCCGACCAACACGGCGATCGTGCGCTACCTGAACCAGAAGAAGGTGCCGCATTTGTTCGTGGCAACGGGTGCGGCGAAGTGGGGCGACTACAAGGAATATCCGTGGACCACCGGCTTCCAGCCGGATTACCGGACCGAAGCGCAGATCTATGCGAAATATATCCTGAAGCAGAAGCCGAACGCCAAGATCGCCGTGCTGTATCAGAACGACGATTTCGGCAAGGACTACCTGGTCGGCCTGCGTGCGGTGTTCGGCGATCGCTATGCCAAGATGGCGACCGAGGCCACGTATGAGCCAACCGATCCGACGATCGACAGCCAGGTCGCAACGTTGCAGGCCTCGGGGGCCGACGTGCTGGTGGTGGCGGCCGCGCCGAAATTCGCGGCGCAGGCGATCCGCAAGGTCTATGACCTCGGCTGGAAGCCGCTGTTCCTCATGACCAACGTGTCGATTTCCGTCGCGTCGGTGCTGACGCCGGCCGGACCGGAAAAGGCCGTCGGCATGATCAGCACCGGCTACCTGAAGGATCCGACCGACCATCAGTGGGACAACGACGCCGGCATGCAGGAGTGGCGCGGCTTCATGGCCAAGTACATGCCCGGCGCCGATCTGACGGATGCCAACTATGTCTATGGCTATGCCGCGGCGAAGACGATGTTGCAGGTGCTGAAGCAGTGCAACGGCAACTTCTCACGCGAGAACATCATGAAACAGGCGGAGAGCCTGCACGATCTGGTACTGCCGACCGTGCTGCCCGGCATCAAGGCGAGCACCGGCCACACCGATCATCGGCCGATCAAGGCGATGCAACTGGAGCGGTGGGACGGTAAGACCTGGGTGTTGTTCGGGGACATTATCGCGGCGACCGGTACCTGATAGGCTCGGGACGGGCGGCACGTCCGCCGCCCGCTGCTTTCGGAAGGGAACGCGGATGATTCGGAGAAGAACGGTAATGACGGCCGGTGCGGCCGCGGCGATGGCGGCGGCCGGCTTGCGGCCGGCGCGGGCCGAGGATACGCCGGGCGTGACGGCAACCGAGATCAAGATCGGCCACACCAACCCGTATAGCGGACCGGCCTCCGCCTACAGCTCGCTCGGCAAACTCGAGCAAGCTTTTTTCAACAAGATGGTCAACGAGCAGGGTGGGGTCGCCGGGCACAAGATCAATTTCATTTCCCTGGACGATGCCTACAGTCCACCGAAGACGGTGGAGGACATCCGCCAATTGGTGGAGCAGGACAAGGTCGCGTTCACCTTCAACACGCTGGGCACGCCAGGCAACAGCGCCATCGAACGCTATATGAACCAGCACAAGGTGCCGCAGCTCTTCGTCGCGACCGGCGCCAACAAGTGGGGCAACTACGAGCAGTTTCCGTGGACCATCGGCTGGCAGCCCAGCTACCGCACGGAAGCGCAGATCTACACGAAATATATGCTGCAGCAGAAGCCGGACGCCAAGCTGGCGCTGATTTACCAGAACGACGACTTCGGCAAGGACTATCCGGCCGGCGTAAAGGACGTGTTGGGGGACCGGTATTCCAAGATGGTGGTCGAGACGACCTATGAAGTCACCGATCCCACCGTGGATAGCCAGATCGCGCAGTTGCAGGCTTCCGGTGCTGACGTGCTGCTGGTCGTTGCCACGCCGAAATTCGCGGCGCAGGCGATCCGCAAGGTGCACGACCTGAACTGGAAGCCGATGTTCTTCATGACCAACGTGTCGATTTCGGTCGGTGCGGTGATCAAGCCGGCGGGCCCGGAGAATTGCATCGGCATGATCAGCGCGGGATACCTGAAGGATCCCACCGATCCGCGCTGGAAGGACGATGCCGGCATGAAGGAATGGCGCGCGTTCATGGACAAGTATCTGCCCGGCGCCGACCAGACCGACGGCGGCTATATCGCCGCCTATGCCGTCAGCGACACCATGCTGAAGGTGCTGAAGCAGTGCAACGGCGACTTCTCGCGCGAGAACATCATGAAGCAGGCCACCAACCTGCATAATCCGGGTAACCCTCTGCTGCTGCCTGGCATCGAGATCAACACCAGCCCGACCAACTACCACCCGATGAAGGCGATGCAGTTGGAAAAGTGGAACGGCACGACGTTTGAGCTGTTCGGCGACGTGATCGTCGGCGCGTAGTGCCGACGCGTGCCGGTGCGGCGGCGGTCCGTGTGGCCGCCGCACCGGCGACGTTCGAGGTGAAAAGGGCAGCATGGCGCATCGATCCGTCATCCTGGTGACCGGCGCGGCCAGCGGCATCGGTGCCGCGGTCTGTCGCGCTTTGGCGGCGCCGGGCGTCGCGCTGTTGGTACACACGCGCCGCAACCGCGATGCCGCCGAGGCGGTGGCTGCGGCGGCGCGTGCGGCCGGAGCGGCGGCCGAGGTGGCGCTCGGCGACCTTGCCGAACCGCAAGTGGCCGGGGCACTGGTGGAAACAGCGGTGGCGCGGTTCGGCGGCCTCGACATGCTGGTCAGCAACGCCGGGTTCGCGGATCGCACGCCGTTAGCGATGTTGACCGATGCGTCCATGGATCTGTCGGTGGAGGCGATCCAGGGCGCGTTCTTCCGCCTGGCGCGCGCTGCGATTCCGCATCTGCGGCGCGGCCGCGATGCGCGCGTGGTCGCGGTGTCCAGCTTCGTTGCCCACACGTTTCGTCCGGACGTCACGGTGTTTCCCGCCTCCGCCGCGGCCAAGGCGGGGCTGGAGGCATTGGTGCGCGCGCTGGCCATCGAACTGGCTCCATCAGGCGTGACAGTGAACGCGGTAGTGCCCGGCTTCATCCGCAAGGATGCCGGCGCGCATCGCGCGATCGACCCGGCAGTGCTGGCGAAGCAGACGGAGCGGATTCCGCTTGGACGGATCGGGCTGCCGGAGGACGTGGCGGCGGCGGTGGCGTTCCTGGCCTCGCCCGCGGCGGGCTACATCACCGGCCAGGCGCTGCATGTGGATGGTGGGTTGGTGGTGTAGTCGCCGCGGTCAGCCGCTGGTCTGAGCGGCCTCCGCTGCCCGTAGCCAACGTGAGACCGTGGCGGCGTGCAGTGCCGCAGTTTGAATGTGGCCGTAATCCAGCTTCGGGACGGAGCAAAACAGACGGGAGTCGCAAATGCGCACCCTAACTGCTTACGGGATCGGCGTCGTTATCGTTCTCGCCGCGCTCAACGGCATAGCATGGAAAGCCGGAATGCCCCGACTGCACAGCCTCAACGTGTTTTCTGCGGGCTTCGTTTTTGGGGCGCTTGGGACGTACATTGCGGCTTGGCTTTACGGATACCGCCGGGTCGCCTGATTTCAAACTGAGTCACGACCTGGCGGCGTAATCGGCAAACGTGGATCAAACCGGCCCGGGCGGATTGGGCCGCAGATTCTCCAGACCGTGCATCACATACCGCATCCCGACCGGCGCGGTGACCGCATAACGCACGTCGCGCAGCAGCGACGCACCGAAATCGCCGCGGTAGATCTTGCCGCCCTGGTGCGCGAGGTTGGAGTTCGCATCGACGTGGATCGTTCCGCCCATCGCCTCCCAGCGCCGGCAGAACGTGTAGTCCTCCGACAGATAGCGCTTCGAGTCGGGATCGACCGAGACGTCGAAGAAGCGATAATACAGCGCCGGATCGATCGAGCCGATCATGTCCGGGTTGTAGTGCAGATCCGGATAAGCCTCGCGCATTCGCTCGAACACGTGGCGTTTGATCAGCATGAAGCCGGTGGGCGCCTCGCGCACCGCCATGAAACCGTCGGCGTCGATGGTCAGGCCGACATGCGGATCGCTCGCCTGGCCGGAGTTGACGGTGTAGCGCGTGTAAAGCTGCCGGAAATCGTTCTCCGTCGTGCCGGCCGGCAGCCCCTCCGCGGGCCAGTCCTCGCGCTTCAGCGGATAGACGCCGGCGGCGATGTCGAAATCGCTCAACAGCAGCCGGTAAAACGCTTCCGCGGAGAAGCCGATATCGGCGTCGATCCACATCAGGTGGGTCCATTGCGGTTCCGACAGGAACAGCGCGACGAGATGGTTGCGCGCCCGGGTCACCAGGCTGTCGCCGACCTGGAACATGAAATTGATCGGCAGACCGACCTCGGGAGCCGAGGCCATCAACTGGATCACGCTCGCCATGTAGGTGAAGCAGAAGGTGCCGTCGTGACTCGGGGTCATAATGAGCGGACGGAAATCACGCAGCGCCGATCGATCCAGCATGGGAGGCCTTTGCGAGTTTGCGGGGGACCAAGCATCGTAGCCGTGCGGCCCCAGGCTTGCAAAGCGGCGGCCGCAATCAAGCGGGTCGGGGCCGGGCTCGGGGTTCGGCGGTGTCCCATCGATCCGGGCGATGCGTCCAGGCGGCACGGACACGGGCTGGCGGCAGGAACTATTGACGAAAGCAGACCTGCGAGCGCGTCGGCGCCGCGTCGGCAGACTGGTTGGGACGGAGTCGGACTATCAGCACGCGAAAAGCGAGCGGCGGAACTGGCCGCGGCAATGCCGCGGATGCCAGCCGAAGACCGACTGTGGATATCTACGCCCAACTCACGGGATTTGACCTGGATCGTCGGCGTCATGATTGTTGCAAATCGACCGGAACTGTCTGGTATCAGACCGATCCATGTTGCAGATGGGCAACACGTCCGGGTCCATTTCTGCAATGCAACCAGAAATTGTCACTATGCAACCTATGGTAGGTGGAGGGTGTCGTCGAAACCGGGTTGCCTGACGTGCACATGAGGTCGTGAAAACGGGCGTGCGGCCGTGCCCGCGCATCCAGCCCAGTATCGGGGAAACGCACATGATGAACCATACGCGCACCGGATCTGTCAGCTATCGCACCCTGCTCTACGCCGGAATTTCCGCCGTGGCCGTGGCCGCCGCGGCGCCAGCGGCACTGGCGCAATACACCGCTGGGACCGGAACCGCTGGCAGCAACAGCGTTGCGATCGGCTCCAACAACTATACGGCGACTGCCACGACCGACGCCGTTGCGATCGGCAGTGCCGCAAACGCCGGGGCCGCTGCCGTTGCGGTGGGCGAATCTGCCAACGCCAGCAGCCCCTTCTCCACGGCCATTGGCATCGATACCAAAGCCGCGGGCGAGTCGGGCTCGGCCTATGGCGCCAGCTCGAACGCCGCCGGCACCAATTCGACGGCGGTCGGCACCGGCGCAGTTGGCGTCAATGGCAGTGACTCCGCTTTCGGCAGCAGCGCGAATGCCAGCGGCGGTAACAGCACGGCGCTGGGCGTCAACGCGTCCAGCTCGGGTGCCAGTTCAGTTGCGGTCGGCGACACCTCGGTCGCGAGCGGCAGCGGGGCCATCGCGATTGGTCAGAACAGCAACGCCGCCGCCAACGCGACCTCCGTAGGCCAGAACAGCAACGCGGTCGGCCTCGCAACGGCTGTCGGCGCCGGCGCCAAAGCGAACGGCAGCGCATCCGTTGCGGTCGGTCTCAATGCCCAAGGCGTCAACACCAACGACTCGGCGTTCGGCAACGCTGCGAACGCCAGCGGCGGCCTAAGCACGGCGCTGGGCTACAACGCAACCAGCTCGGGTTTGAATTCCGTGGCGGTTGGCGACTCGTCGAGCGCCATAGCGGGCAACAGCACCGCCGTCGGTCCGGCCGCCAATGCAACAGGTGCGGGCGGAGTCGCGGTGGGCAACGCCACGAATGCGGGCTTGCAAAGCGTGGCGGTGGGCAATGCTGCCAACAGCCTCGGCAGCGGCGCAATTGCTGTTGGCCACTTCGCCAACGGTGCCGGCGCCAACTCGACGGCGGTCGGGCCGGGCGCGATCGGCGTCAACACCAACGACTCGGCGTTCGGCAACGCAGCCAACGCGAGCGGCGGCAGCTCGGTCGCGGTCGGCGATACTTCGAGCGCGAGTGGCGGCGGGGCCATCGCGATTGGTCAGAACAGCACTGGGTCAGGCGCAGACGCGACGGCGGTTGGCCCGGGCGCGCTGGGCAGCGGCGCAAACGCCGCCGCATACGGCATCAATGCCAACGCCAGCTACGCGAACAGTGTGGCGGTGGGCAACGCTGCGTCCGGTTCAGGCCCCAATGCGACGGCGGTCGGCACCGGCGCGATCGGCAGCAACGGCAATGCCGCGGCATTTGGCAACGCGGCAAACGCGTCGGGCGCCAGCTCGGTGGCAGTCGGTAGCGGCGCGGCCGCGTCTGGCACCGTCGCCGTCGCAGTCGGCTACAACAGCAACGCCTCGGCCGGCGGCACGACCGCGGTCGGGCCGAATTCTTCGGCTAGCGCATTAGGCGCCGTCGGACTCGGCTACACCGCCAACGCGAGCGGCAGCAACAGCACGGCTCTGGGCGAAAGCGCCACTGCGTCAACCGCCGGTGCGGTCGCGGTCGGCGGCGGCGCGAATGCAACCAACAGCCTGACCACCGCGGTCGGCGGCAGCGCCAATGCCACCGGCACGAGCGCCACGGCACTCGGCAACGGCGCCAGCGCGCAAGGGGCCAGCGGCACCGCGGTTGGCCAGGGCACCCTGGCGAACTTCGCCAATGCCAGCGCGTTCGGCCAGGGCGCCAATGCCTCCGCGGCCAACGCGACGGCGATCGGCCAGGGCAGCGTTGCCGCCAGCGGCGCCTCGGCGCTCGGCCAGGGCGCCAACGCCGGCGGCACCGGTTCGACCGCGATCGGCGGCACGGCGGTTGCCTCGCAAACCAACACCGTGGCCATCGGCACCAACGCCCAGGCGACCCAAGCCGGCAACCTGGCCATCGGCGGGAACGCGCTGGCGAGCGGCGCGAACAGCTCCGCCATCGGCCTTGGCGCGGTCGCCAATGCGACCAACACCACGGCCGTCGGCTACGGCGCCAAGGCAATCGCCAACAGCAGCACGGCGATCGGCTACAACGCCAACGCCAGCATCGCCTCCGGAACCGCGGTCGGCGCCAACGCGACCGCGCTGGCAGCCAACGCCACGTCACTGGGTAACGGCGCGACCGGCAGCGGGGCGAATTCGATCGCCATCGGCAGTGGCGCCAACGCCTCGGCCACCAATTCCTCCGCCTACGGCACGAATGCCAACGCCTCGGCCGCCAACGCCTACGCCTACGGCACCGGGTCTATCGCGAACGCCGCCAATGCGTCCGCATCCGGCACTGGAGCGATCGGCAGCGGCGCGAACGCGATAGCGCTGGGCAATGGCTCACAGGCCACCAACAACAACAGCGCGGCCATCGGCACCGGCGCGACTGCGTCGGGTGCGACCAACGCTCTCGCGGCCGGCACCTCGGCCGTTGCGTCCGCAACCAACGCGACGGCGATCGGCGCCTTTGCCAATGCAACGGGCGGCGGTGGTGCCAATGCCTTGGCGGTGGGCGCCTTCACCAATGCGACCGCAACCGATGCGACGGCGATCGGTGTCGATGCGAATGCGTCCGGCACCTCGGCGTTCGCAGCGGGCAACAGCGCGACGGGGTCGGGCGCGAACGCGACGGCGGTGGGCCCCGGGGCGACCGGTAGCGGCGCGAATGCCGCCGCGTTCGGCAACGGGGCCACCGGCAGTGGCGCGAACTCGGTGGCCGTCGGCAATGGCGCGGTGGCGAGTGCGAGCGCCGCGATCGCCATCGGCCTGGGCGCCCAGGCCACCGGCGCCAACGCTACGGCGATCGGCAACGGCGCGGTGGCGACCGGCTCGAACGCCATCGGCGCCGCAGCGACCGCCGATAACGGCGGCTCGGCCTATGGCGACGGGTCCAGCGCCTATACCCCGGGCGGCACGCCGACCACGCAATCTTCCACTGCCGTCGGCAATGGGGCGAGTGCGAACTATGCCAGCAGCGCGGCGTTCGGCACCGGCGCGACGGCGGGCGCCATGAACGCCGTGGCGGTCGGCCCCAACGCCTCGGCCACGGCGGTCAACGGCACGGCGATCGGCCAGAATGCGGTGGTGACGGCGCCCAACAGCGTCGCCCTGGGCACCAACTCGGTCGCCAACCAGCCGAACACGGTGTCGGTCGGCACGCCGACCGACCTGCGGCGGATCACCAACGCGGCACCGGCGATCTACGGTACGGATGTGCCGAACTGGGGCCAGGTGCAGGGTCTCGTGCGGCAGGCGAACCGGGGCATTGCGATGACCATGGCGATGGCCTCGCAGATCACCCCGTCGGCCCCCGGCAAGACGACGCTCAGTCTGGGTGTCGGAACCTATGCGGGGGAGGTTGGCACTTCGCTCAACATCGTGTACCGGGTCCCTGTCAGCTTCCCGCTGTTTATCAGTGGCGGGGTCGCCGCGGCCGACGATGGCAACTGGGGTGGCCGCGTCGGCATCGGCGTGGAATTCTGATCGGAGCGAAGTTTGGGGCGTTTGACGGGCTACGGGCTGTCCGCCGCCGGTCTGCTGATCGGCGTGGCGGCGGCCGGTGTCGGCAACCATGGCGGATTGCATTTGGTTGCCGCGGCGCATGCGCAGGCGCAGCAGCGCCCGGCCGCACAGCACGAGGCGCATCCACCGGCAACCCAGCCTACGGCACCGCCGGCGGCAGCGGCTTCGGCTAATCCGGAGTGGAGCAGTTTTCCAACCATGTTGCTGGAGAAGATCTATCGCGGGCCGCTGCGCGACACCATCATCCAGCGCTGGCGCGATCCGATCGACGGCTCGGTTTGCTTCGTTTACATGCCGATTTCCACGCCACTGCTACCGCCGCCGGCCGAGGGCTACGTGCAGTACGGTCCCAATCAGATCGGATCGATAAGTTGCATCCACCCGACGCAGGTGCTGCAGCTTTGGCAGGGCGGCGCGCCCCCGCCGGTGTCCGGCCCCGCCACCAAGCGGTGATGCGGCTCGATGGGGGCCGGTGGCCCGCATCGGGGAGCGCCGGGCACGTGATGGGATGGCATAAGCGCGCAGCGTGATGGCACGCCGTCGCGCGCGCGGCGGCGGGCCATCAGCCGTCATACGCCAACACCAGCATCGTCGCGCCGGCATGCTCGAACGACGCCACCTGCCTTATGCCCATCTTCGCGTGCGCCCGCAGCGATGCGGCGTTGTCCGACCGGATGAACAAGACACCCTCGCGTCCCGGCAACAGCGCGCGCAACGCGGCGAACATCGCCCCCGCCACGCCGCGCCCGCGCTGCTCGGCCGCGACGCAGACCGGGCCATAGACATACGCATGCTCGCTGCCCGGCCAGGCGCGCAGCATGGCGCGCACCACCGGCGCCTCCGGCAACGGCTGCTTCGGCGCGGACACCAGGAAGCCGACGACCCGACCGTCCCGCCGCGCCACGATCACCGGCATGCCGTCGAGCGCCGCCTGGAAGAAAGCCCGCGGCATCCGCGCCGAGAGCGTGCCGCCATAGTCTGCCTGATTGGCCTCCTGCAACGCCAGCAGGCCGTCGATGTCGTCGGCCAGCAGCGTGTCGATCTCGATATCCTGCATGGCACACCCCTCCTGTCCCGCCGCGGCAAATGCGGCATCACCGGGGGCCGCCGCAACAGCCCTTGCTACCAGGCGGCTGAGCAATGATATTGCGCGAACTCCCGCGGATCAGAAGCAAGAGGGGCGGCGGCACCGACCACGCATGAAACATCCCATCACCGAGCTGCCCGTCCTGGACGCCATCGACCGCCGCATCTTGCTCGAATTGCAGGCGGATGGCCGCATCACCAATGTGGAGCTGGCGCGCCGCGCCGGCATCTCCGCGCCGCCCTGCCTGCGCCGCGTGCGCCGGCTGGAGGAGGCCGGCATCATCCGCGGCTACCAGGCGGACACCGACGCGCAGAAGCTCGGCTGGGAGATCACCTTCTTCGCCATCGTCGGGTTGGACAGCCAGAAGGAGTCGGTCCTCGCCGCCTTCGAGCTCCTGGTGGGAACCTGGCCGGAGGTGCGCGAGTGCCACATGATCCGCGGCGGCGGGGATTTCCTGCTGAAGCTGGTGGCGCGCGACACCGCGCACGAGAACAACCTCACGCAGCGCCTGACCGGGTCGCCGACGGTGAGCCGGGTGCAGACGTTGCAGACGATCCGGACCAGCCGGAGCCTGGCCGGCGTGCCGCTATAAGGCGGCACGCCGGCGGCGGCGCAGAAAGCCGGTACCCAGCAGCGCAACCGCCAGGACGGTCAGGCTCGACGGCTCGGGAGCGGGCAGGGGGCCGTCGAACGGGTAGTCGTGCAGTTCGCCGCTGCCGTTGAAGCGCAGCGCGACCAGCGTGCCATCGATCGGCCCGCCATTGGTGATCGCCGTCGTCGGCGCCAGCACCGTGCCGCCGAACTCGTTGGTGAAGGTCAGGGTGTTCACGTCGGCTGCGACGTTCCACAGCACGTTGCCGGCGTAGCTGGTCGGGTTCTGGAAATTCACGCTGTTCGGGAACGTGTAGGAGCAATTCGCGGTGCAGCCGGCGACCGAGAGATCGATGATGAAACTGCTGGCGCCGTTCAGCGCCACGCTGACCGTGTCATTGGACGCGAACACCGATGTGGTCAGGGCGAGCACCGCCACGCCGCTGCTGTTCGGGTGCGCCTCCAGGGTGACGTTGTTGCCGTTGGTGACCACGCTGCTGTTCGGCGTCAGTGCGGCGAGTTGGTTGGACAGGGCGGTCAGCGGTGCCACGAACGCGCTGGCGAAGGACGGCAGCGTGTTGCCGGGTGTCGGCAGGCTGAGTGACGACACGCGGCTGGACGTGGCGCCGCCGTTCAGGTTCCAGCCGCCCATGCTGCCGGTATAGGTCAGGTTGCCGCCGTTCAGGCTCCCGCTGCCGGCATTGCCGTTGACCCGGACGGTTCCGCCGTTGTTGAGCGTCAGATAGCCGCTGTTGTTGCCGTTGATCGAGATGGCGTCGCTGGCGGTGCTGCCGCCGTTGATCGCCACCGCGGCGCTGTTGCCGGCGCCAACTGTGACGCTGCCGCCATTGTTGAGGGTGATCTGGCCACTGTTGCTGCCGGCCAGCGAGACGGCGGCACTGCCGTTGGTGACGTTGAAAGCGCCGGTGTTGGTGCCGCCGACGAAGACGTTGCCGCCGTCAGTCAGGTTGAAACTGCCGGCGTTGCTACCGGCAATGGCGACGCCGGAGGCGTTGTCCACGTTGAAGGTGTTGCCGCTGGTCTCGTTGCCGTAGACGGTCAGCGCGGCGAAGGACGACGCTGCCTCGGCCGTCGGGTTGAGGGCGAAGGTTGCGCCGCCGGTCATATTGCCGCCGATGACCGTGCGGCCCTCGACGTCGGCGGTGCTGCTGAAATCATCGACAATGACGGCGTTGAACTGCTGGAGAATCTGTTCGGCGGACAACGGCTGGGCGTCGGCCGGGATGTTCCAGGCCAGGGCGGCGGCGAGAATCGGCAGGGGAAGGCCGAGAAATTTCACGACATAAGACCAATATTTAAACGTTTCGGCGACCAAAAGCGGGGAAAGAGGCGTCCCCATCACATATTTAGGCGGACTCGCCGCAATCGGAAGGTCAACACGAGCGCAACCGCAAAATTTATCCGCTCCTGTGTCAATTACAGCCTTTATCTTATTAAATGCCACATTTTGGATGCCGCCAAGATCGTGGTCGTTTCGGCCCTTGACCCGGTGCACCCCTCCGGTATCTCCCCGCCTCCTTCGCACGGGTTGTGAGGCCGGATCGCATGACTCCCCCTTCCGATACCGCTTCCGCGCTTCCCACAGCGCTTGGCCCCGCCGCACCCGGTGCCCCCACGCTCAGCGTGGTCGTCCCCTGCTACAATGAGCGGCCGAACGTGGCGCCGATGATCGCCAGGCTGGACACGGCGCTGGCCGGCATCGCCTGGGAGGCGATCTACGTGGACGACGACAGCCCGGACGGCACCGCCGCCGAGGTGCGCCGCATCGCCCAGACCGACCCCCGCGTGCGTTGCATTCGTCGGATCGGCCGCCGTGGCTTGGCCTCGGCGGTGATCGAGGGGGCGCTCGCGTCCTCGGCCGGCTTCGTCGCGGTGATCGATGGCGACCTGCAGCATGACGAGACGCGGCTGCCGGTGATGCTGCGGGCATTGCAGGGAGGGGTGTACGACCTCGCCGTCGCCAGCCGACACGTGGCGGGCGGCGACAACACCGGCTTGGCGAACCGCTGGCGGCACGCGCTGTCCGACGGCGGCATCCGGCTGGCCCGGATGTTTCTGCCCACGCCGCTATCGGACCCGATGAGCGGCTTCTTCATGCTGCCCCGCCCGCTGTTCGAGGAACTCGCCCACCACCTCACCGGCCAAGGCTTCAAGATCCTGCTCGACCTGGTGCTCAGCGCGCCGGCGCCGCTGCGGGTGATCGAGGTGCCGGCGCAGTTCCGTGCCCGGGTCGAAGGCGAGAGCAAGCTGGACGTGCTGGTGCTGACGCAGTTCGCCGGGCTGCTGATCGACAAGGTGTTCGGCGGGCTGGTGCCGCTGCGGTTCGTCTCCTTCGCCCTGGTGGGCGCGCTGGGCGTGGTGGTGAACCTGTTGGTGCTGGCGGTGCTGCGCCAGGCCACGGGTCTGGAGTTCGAGGTGGAAGTAGCGGTGGCGACCGTGGTGGCCATGGTGTTCAATTTCGAGTTGAACAACGCGGTGACCTATCGGGACCAGCGGCTGCGCGGGCCTCGGCTTTGGCGCGGGCTGCTGCTGTTCATGCTGGTGTGCGGCGTGGGGGCAATCGCCAATATCGGCATCGCGCAGACGCTGTTCGCGCAGCACATGCGATGGACGGCGGCCGGCGGCATCGGGGCGGTGATCGGCGTGGTGTGGAATTATGCCGTTTCGGCAACGCTGGTCTGGCGGGCGCGCTGAACCGAAGAGGTCGGCGTGCGGGCCTGGGGCGGAGGCAATGCGCCGCACCTTGCCTTACTATGAACGCAGAACCCTTAGCGCCACCAACAGGGCCACCAGGATGAATCCGGCCTGGAACGCCAGCAGATTCACCTTGCGCGGAAGTCCGATGCGCGGGTCGTCGAGATCGTAGTGCTTTTCCGCCAGCATCACGCAGCCTCGCGAAAACACCAGCACACCGCTCAACACGCAGGAAATCAGCGACAGCAAGGCGAGGAGGGCCAGCAATTTGGACAGCTTGCCGCCACCAAAGAAGCTGGGCTGGATGATGAACGCAATCGCCCCACCTGCCAGGATGAGAAAGACCTTGGTATAGTCTATGGCCGATTGCAGCCCGGCTTTCTCGTTCATTCGGTAACCTCGGTCTTTGCGGTAAGAGTCAGCGTCATATAGCGGAGCTTCACAAGGCCGGTTCGGTACACCCGCCCCGGCACCTCACCCGATCGCCGCGGCCACCCACTGCGCCCAGGCGAGCACCGCCCGATCGTCCCCCTGCCGCCCGACGATCTGGATGCCCAGCGGCAGCCCGTTCGGCCCCGTCCCGGCCGGCACCGTCACGCAGGGCACGTGCAGGCTGGTCCAGATGAAGTTGAACGCCGGGTCGCCGGTCCACTCCAGCCCGGCTGGCGCCTCGCCGGGCGCGGACGGGGTCACCAGCACGTCCAGCCCCTCCATCGCCGCCGGGAACGCAAGCTGCGTCGCGGCGAACACCGCGTGCGCCTCCACCCGTTCCGCCTCGCCGCAGCCCAGGCCGAATTCCACGCCGCCGGCAGCTCACGGTCGCAAACCGCAGCGCCGGCGCGGGCCAACGACCCGGCGACCCGCTCCACCAGGGCAACAGTTTCCGGCGCCGCCAAGTGCCAGCTCGGCGAGCGGCACAAGCCGATGCGCGGGGCGGACGGCGGCTTTTCCTCCGGGTCGCCCAGGTCGCGTCCCGACACGGCGCCAGAGAGCAATGCGCAGTCGGCCACCGAGCGCGCCAGAACACCAACCGTATCGAGGCTGTCCGACATGACCTTCATGCCGATGCGGGAGATCGTCCCGAAGCTCGGCTTGTAGCCCACCACGCCGCAATAGGCCGCCGGCCGGATCACGCTGCCGGCGGTCTGCGTGCCATAAGCCAGCGGAAAGAACCCCGCCGCCACCCCCGCCGCCGAGCCACTGCTCGAGCCGCCGGGCGTGTGGTCAGGATTGGCCGGGTTCGTTGTCGGTCCGGGCTTGCGGGTGGCGAACTCGGTGGTCACGGTCTTGCCCATCACCACGGCGCCGGCGGCGCGCGCCCAGGCCACCGCGGCGGCATCGGCGCGCGGGCGCCAGCCGGACCAGATCGGCGAGCCATATTCGCTGGGCATATCAGCGGTGTCCAGCACGTCCTTCACGCCGAGCGGCAAGCCGTGCAGCGGGCCGGGCAGAGCGGATGCCGCCGCCTGCGGGGCGACCCTGGCATCGAACCAGGTGAAGGCGCGCACGGTGGGCTCACGCTCGGCGATGCGCGCCAGGCAGGCCTGCATCAGCGCCGTGGGGTGCAGCTTGCCGGCGCGGATGCGGCGCGACGCCTCGGTGGCGGTCAGTTGGTGAAGCTCGCTGGACATTTCTCCCCCCTCCGCTGGGCAAACCCCTCTGGCGCGGCCGGCGCCGCGGGTCCATCCTCACACGAATGGAAGCGCGAGAGCAGCCCCTGTCGGTGCGCGTGGGTGCGGGCCCGGATGGATCGGTGACCTACCTGGTGGACGTGCCGCCGGAAGCGCTGCCGCCGGTGCGCGGCCGCGACCTGGAGCGCGCCTGGTACGCCGCCCGCGAGGCCGCCATCGCGCAGTCCTGGAGCGCGGTCCGCGGCTTTCGCTTCCGCCGGCCGGATGGCTCGCATACCGACCTGGCACTGGCCGATCCGGACGCGCGCTGCTGGGCCGGGGCGGTGGACGGCACGGTGGGCTTAGGCACCAGCTACGGGCTGGCGCTGTGCCTGCGGCTGCTGGCATTGGTCGATCTGCTGGCGCGGGCGCGCTGGGCCATCCCGCTGTTCCGCCTGGAGCGCGACGGCGCCGACCTCCACCCGGGTCTGCTGCGCACCGCCGCCACCGCGCCGCTCACGGCCGAGGCGCGATTCGACGAAATGCGGTTCCGCGCCAGCCTCGCGCCGCATCTGATGCAATCGCCGGCGGCGCGCCGCCTGGGAGCACCCGCATGAACCACCCCCCTGTCAGTGCGAGGCCTGAAGCAAGAAACAACTCCCCCTCCCGTTGTGGGAGGGGGTTGGGGGGAG
>JBEKNT010000102.1:0-18173 GCA_049522565.1 Acetobacteraceae bacterium | reverse complement strand
ATGGCGGGCGCAGGCCCATGAGCGTTAAACCAGGCGGCCGGAAAGCACGCCGGTGATATCCCGGTCGATCGCATTTGGGCCGCCGCGTGGCCTGACGAGTACCCCGCTGTCCAATGCTGGGGACGCGGGTCAAGGAAGCAAGGACGCAAGGAAGCGTTTAACACAGATTTTCACAGATTAAGTCACAGATTAGAAATAGTTTCCGGCCGCGCGAAAATTATAAATGTTGCGTAATAGGTATTATTATTCCTAATCTGTGACTTAATCTGTGAAAATCTGTGTTAAACGCTTGCTTCCTTCCTTGCTTTCCTTTCTGCTCCTCCCCCCTCCAAACACCAACCTGGTGGCCAGGCGGTAGCAGTCAATACCGCGCACCCAATCGCGTGCGATCGCCATGCGGGACACCTGTCGCGCCGCCCCGGCGGCGAGCGTCCGGATGCAGGCTACCATCGGCGTTCACGCGGCAAAGCCCCTGGCCTTGCTTCGTTCATCCGATTGCGCCGCTGTTACAGGTCGATGAACCGGCGGATCAACCGGTTCACCTCGCCGGACTTTTCCATGTGCGGCAGATGGCCGGCCGCCTCCAGCACATGCACCGGCACAGCGGGCGCCACCGCGTCGGCATGCGCCACCGGAATGATCCGGTCATCGCGGCCCCAGATCACCTGCACGGGCAACGCCAGGCCGGCGACCGCCGCCGTCAGGTCCAGCGTCTGCCGCCCTCCGGCGAACCACGCGCGGGCCACGGTGTCCAATGCGGCGGTCACGCCGTCGAGGCGCTTGAAGCGCAACACGTCCTCGACCATCGTCCGGCTGACCATCGCCGGGTCGTGCACCAGCATTTGCAGCACCTCGACGGCATCCTTGCGGCGCGATGCCCGCACGAAGCCGTCGATGAAGGCCGCATTGATCTCCGGCCCAAGCCCCGCCGGAGCAATCAGTGTCAGCGTCCGCACCAGGTCCGGACGACGCGCGGCCAGCAAGACAGCGATCGCGCCGCCCATCGAATGACCGACCAGATGCACCGGTCCCGGATCGAGCGCCGCCAAAAAGCCTTCCACCGCCTGGCTGAGCACCGCCCCGTCCCCAGCCCCCACCTCCCTGCTCGAGCCACCATGCCCCGGCAGGTCCAGCGCCAGCACGCGGCGACCTTCGGCCAGCGCCGGCTGGTTGAACATCCAGCCGTTCAGGTCGGCACCGAAACCATGCAGCAGCAGCACCGGCGCGCCGTCGCCGCTGCCGATTTCCAGGTAACGCAGCCTGCTCCCGCCGACCTCCACCACGCTCGGCGCCGGTGCAGCGGCAGCTTCGGACGTCGCGTCCGCTGGTTCAGGGAGGACGAAGCCGGCGACGAATTTTTCCACCTCCGCCACCGGGGCATCAGCCGGCCCGATCACGGCGAGCAAGCCGCCGATCGGCAACGTGCTGCCTTCCGGCGCGACGACGCGCAGCAACGTGCCGGAGGCTTCGGCTTCGAGGACGTTGGTGATCTTGGAGGTCTCGATCTCCAGCAGTTCGTCGCCCGGGGCGAAGGCCGCGCCGGCGGGGCGCAGCCACTGCACCACCTTGCCCTCGGTCATCGTCAGACCCCATTTGGGCATGGTGATCCCGGTGAGCGGCATGCTCATCGTCCGTAGCCGTACACCGCGCGCACCGCCGCGGCGATCCGGTCGGGGTCCGGAATGTACAACTTCTCCAGCGACGGCGCGAACGGCACCGGCGTATGCGGCGCGGTGACCCGCCGCACCGGCGCCTTGAGGAACTGGAACGCCCGGTCGGCGACCAGCGCCGCGATGTCGGTGGCCATGCTGCAACGGGGCGTCGCCTCGTCCACCACCACGAGGCGGCCAGTGCGCTCGACGCTTTCCAGGATGGTGTCCTCGTCCAGCGGCGAGGTGGTGCGCGGATCGATGATTTCGCACTCGATGCCTTCCGCCGCCAGCGTCTCGGCGGCCTCGGCGGCGTAGTGCACCATGCGGGCCAGCGCGACCACCGTCACGTCGTCGCCGTCGCGCACCACGTTGGCCTCGCCGAACGGAATGACGTAGGCCTCGTCGGGGACTTCGGTCTTCAGGTCGTACATCAGCTTGTGCTCGCAAAAGATCACCGGGTCGTCGTCGCGGATCGCCTGGATCAGCAGGCCCTTGGCGTCGTAGGCGTTCGACGGCACGACGACCTTCAGCCCGGGGACGCTGGTAAAGATGCCATACGGACTTTGCGAATGCTGCGCCGCCGCGCTGCGGCCGGCACCGATCATCGTGCGGATCACCAGCGGCGTGCGCGCCTTGCCGCCGAACATGTAACGGAACTTGGCCGCCTGGTTGAAGATCTGGTCGAAGCAGACGCCGAGGAAGTCGGAGAACATCAGCTCCGCGACCGGCCGCAGCCCGGTCATCGCGGCACCCGCGGCGGCGCCCATGATCGCCGACTCGGTGATCGGCGTGTCGATCACCCGCGCCGCGCCGAACTCCTTGATCAGGCCCTTGGTGACGCCCAGCACGCCGCCGGCGGCATCGACACCGCCTCCCGTGCCGGCGCCGCCCGCCACGTCCTCGCCGATCACCACCACGCGCGGATCGCGGCGCATTTCCTGTTCCAGGGCCTCATGCAGTGCCTGACGGATGGTTTTCACGGTCATGGTGGGCTCCCACGCAGGGGGTGAGGCGGGTATCAGGCGAAGTGTGCGGTTCCTCCCCCTCCCCTTGTGGGAGGGGGAGTCTTTTGCTTCCCCTCGTCAGTACGACACGTAGACGTCGGTCAGCAGCGCCTCGGGCGGGGGGAGGGCGGCGGCGCGCGCCGCGGCGACGGAACGCTCGATCAACGCCGCGACATCGGCCTCGACAGCGTCCAGCTCGGCGTGTTCCAGCAGGCCAGCCTCGGTGACGCGGCGGCGGAAATGCTTGAGGCAGTCGCGTTCCTCGCGCAGGCCCTTCACCTCGTCCTTGCCGCGGTAAAGCTGCGCGTCGCCGGAGTGGTGGCCGTAGAACCGGCAGGTATCCACCTCGATGACACTGGGTCCGCCGCCGGTTCGGGCGCGTTCCACCGCCTCGCGCGCCGCCTCATGCACGGCGAAGAAGTCGTCGCCGCTGACCTTGACCGCCGGCAGGCCGAAGCCGCCGGCGCGGCCGGCGATGTCGTGGCTGCCGACGGCATAGGACGCCCCGGTATACTCGCCGTAGCCGTTGTTCTCGAACACGAAGATCGCCGGAAGCTGCAACACCACGGCCAGGTTCATCGCCTCGAACACCGTGCCCTGGTTGGAGCCGCCGTCGCCGGTGAATGACACCGCGACGGTGCCGGTGCCGAGCGTCTTTGCGGTCAGTGCCGCCCCGACCACCAGCGGCGGCCCGCCGCCGACGATGCCGTTGGCGCCGAGCATGCCCTGATCGAGGTCGGCGATGTGCATCGAGCCGCCCTTGCCGGCGCACAGCCCGTCCTGCTTGCCGAACAGCTCCGCCATCATCGCGGTGACGTCGCAGCCCTTGGCGATGCTGTGGCCGTGCCCGCGATGCGTGCTGGCGATGGTGTCCTTCGGGCCGAGTTCCGTGCAGATGCCGACCGCGGAGGCCTCCTGGCCGGCGTAGAGGTGGACGAAGCCGGGAATGCCGCCCTTGGAGAATTCGTCCTGCACCCGCTCCTCGAAGTGGCGGATGGTGGTCATGGCGCGCCAGGCCTGGATCAGCGCTTCGCGATTGAGCTGCACGACGTATCCCCCTTCGTTGGTTGGTCCACGGCGGGACTGGCGCAGCATAGCGGAGCCGGCGGCGGAGAGAAGGCCGGGCTCCGACAAAGTCGGCATGGGTTGTGTCGGGGCTAAAGCATCGGAACCCTGCGTGCGTTGGAACCTTCCGGGACACCAGCCGCCCGGCAGAACGGCATGGAGCGAACAGGCAACCCGCGGCGACACCGCTGGATGGTCGATCGTGCCCAAGAGTCTGGCGCGGTAAGCTGTCCGCCAATGCCCGCTGCTCGGCATGAGCGAGCCGGGCCTGACCCCGCTGTCCCATTACCGCCGATTTCATCTGCACACGGATGAAGCTTGCCACTTGAAGATCAGTTGGCAATCGCCGGAATCAGCATGACGGGGCCGGCCATGGGCTGGCCCCGTTCGCGTTGCCATGACAGTCCGAACGAGCAATTCAGGGTGGGCCGGTGGCGGCCCGCCGTTGCCGCATCCTGTCCGCGGCAGCGAAGAGGTCCGATGCACGCAGCATGATGGCGGGTTGTTCGCTGCCGGGCGCGTCAGGGTCGGGAGCCGGCGGCCAGTACTCCGGAGGGCAACGCTCCTCGATCTCCTGTAGCAGCTCTTCGAGATGGCCACCATGCGCGGCGACCACCTCGCTCAGTGCCGGCCATAGCTTGTGGTTCGGCGTGATGCCGAGATCGCGGCAGATGACGGCGACGACCTCACCGACCGGACGGCGGCGGATTTCGGCCGCGATCTGTGCCGCGCTGGGGAGCCGGTCGAGCACGCGATACTTGGGTTGCTCGGCGTGCCGGGCGGCGGATTCGGCTTGGGCTCCGCTGGGGCGTGGTTCGCGCGGGGCCCGCGCCGGGTCGGACGGCATGCTGGGTTTGGTGAACATATGCCGGCCGAGGCGGGCCACCTTCAGCAGGTCGTCTTCCAGTATGGCGGCGTATCTGATCGCGCTGGCGATGCGGTCGATGATCAGCCGGACGTCGCTGGTGCCGAAGGGTCTGGTGAAGCGGGCGAAGTCGGGGGCGCCGGCACGCAGCCGCACGGTGACGAGGAGTTCCTTGGCGTAGTTGATGACCTGGCGGAGCAGGAGCGCGATGGTGAGGGCGCGGTGGGGATCGGTCACGGCGGCGCCAGGCCGATCGTTTGGGCGACCGGGGCGGCAGGCGAGGCCGGAGAGGGAGGAAGCGGCGGACATTTGCGAGGAATATAAGCCCTGAATGCCGAGAAAGTCCAGGACTTTTTACTTACCACCATTCGATTGGCACTAATTCGCCGTCGTTCCGGCGCGACAGTAACTCGGTCCAGCGTGCCGGCTTGATGCCACGCAGGGACCGCCCGAGGTCAGCCTGCAACGAAGGTCCCTTTTGGCACTTTGCTCTTTCGCCGGAGCATCTGCTGCCAACGCGCGCGGGAGGGAGCCAGTGAGCGGCAGCAAATCCACTTCGTCTATTTCGAGTATTTCGAATAATCCGCGCGTGTGCTACTGGTTCCGCTTTGCTGGGAGCGACAATCGTTATGCCACGAACCCGACCCGACCCGACCATTCCATCCGATCGAGAGGTCGCGCTTGCGGCAGCGGCGACCCACGCTCTCCAACAGCATCGATCGGGCGCCTTGGCGATGCGTGTTCAAGTGGCCGAATCCGGGCACGAGGTGGCAACCCTCGATCTGCCGCAAGCAGCCGCCCGCCTGCTTACCGAGATGCTGAAAGAAATGGCCGCGGGAAACGCGGTGACGCTGATCCCGGTTGAGATCGAGCTCACCACGCAACAGGCCGCCGATATCCTGAATGTCTCGCGGCCCTATCTCGTCAGTCTGGTCGAGAACGGCACGTTACCAGTCCGTATGGTTGGCAACCAGCGGAGACTGCCACTGAGGGATGTGCTGGCCCATAAGGTCGCCACACGCGCGAAGCGGCGCGAAGCGCTGCGCGAGTTGGCGGCGCTAGACCAGGAACTGGGTCTGGAGTGAGCGCCACTGTTCCGCTCATCGCATTCCTCGATGCCAGCGTGCTGTATCCGGCGCTGTTGCGCAACACACTCATGCAAGGTCTTCCGTGATTCGTGTGGGTCGTCCGGCACTACTTCATGCGTCAGGATAAGTTCCATTACTCCCTGCCCGCCGACCTTATCTGCGTGCATCTGCGTGCATCTGCGGTTCCAATTTCTTACCGAAGCGCGCACATCTCCGGCGTCGCCAGATCAGGCGTGACGGTGCTGTCCAGCCAAAGCAAGAAATTGGAACCGCAGATGCACGCAGATGCACGCAGATGGACAGAGCCAAATCTCAAAGGCCATTTGCCACACGATGGACTTCCACGCGCGGCTTGCCAAAATTGAGCAGAAGACAAAGCTGCAGACCACTCGCTTTGAGGTAATTGATGCATTGTGCAGTGTGTACGCTATCCAACGTCTTCACAGCCTTCAATTCCACGACAACAGCACCTTCGATCAGAAGATCAGCGATGTAGTCCCCGACGATGATATCGTCGTAGCGAACCTTGATCCCGTACTGCTGCGCTACGCTGAGTCCCGCCTTTCGCAACTCGTGCGCCAAAGCGTTCTCACAGACTTTCTCGAGGAATCCGCACCCGAGCTTGTTCATCACGCCGAATGCGCACCCGATGACACAATCGGATATCCGGTTGATTGCAGTTTCATCCTCGTGCATTTGCCCGCTCCAATCTTGCCGCCCGATAATGGCATCAAAATCTTGCCGAAACGTTGATAAAGCTTGGGCTTGTGGCACTGAAAGCGTCGCGCATTAATGTATCATTCCGCTGCAGTAGTGCCGGACGACCCACACGAAGCACGGAAGACCCCTCATGCATTTGGCCTTGATCAATCTCTTACGCGCGCTGGTCCGACCGTGTGCATGGAGAGTGGATCACGGCGCTGCTGACGGTTCGGCCCGATCTGACGCGTGAACGCCTCGCCCGGGTTCGCTCCCTCATGGAAGCGCATGTCGGCGACGCCCTGGTCAGCGGATACGAGCATTTGATAGAGCAATTGACGTTGCCGGATCGTGATGACAGGCAGGTGCTTGCGGCGGCAATCCATGGTGGTGCGACCGTAATCGTGACGGCGAACCTGCGCGACTGCAATCCTTCAGGAGAACGTCATCATCAAGGCGGACATTCGTCGAATTGGGATCAAGGCCGGCAGCCCGCTGCGCTTCTCAACAACTCGGAAAGTGCCTCGATATCTGATACTCGCTCACGCCCGTCGCTGCGCGGAACTCGGAGCGCGAAGGGGCGCGCCCCAACTGATTGGCGACGCTTCTGATCGCATCGACCACGTCCGATTCCTGCTCCGGCAGCTTGGCCATTTGCATCACTCAGAGATTTCTGCTCAAGGCACGCTGTCTCGCCGGATCGTAACAGAAGGGTGCCATAGGTTGAAGCGCCGACCGCTGTCGCGACAGAGCCCGTGCTGGCGCTTTACCGGGAAAGCTGTGCTGCGCCTGACCAGGCACGGATCATACGGCCCGATAGAACAACACGCGTCCGGCTGGCACGATCTGGTTCATGAAATCGAAGTTGCGGATGTTCCGCGTCAGGACGGTGTATCCGCGCTCCAGAGCATGCAGGTAGATGGTGGCGTCGTTGAGCGCGGCGACCTCCTGGCCCGGCTGGAACCCGCCCAGCCGGAAGCTCAGCCCGGAGACGATTCCCGCCTCCAGAAGCACGCCCGCGCTGATCGCATCCTCCAGCCGATGCCGGGGAATTTCCTCAATCACGCCGGCGAGTTCGTCGAGGTGTCGGCGCGTGTTCGGATGCCTGGGATCGAGGCGTCCGAAATTGTGCGACAATTCCCCGACGACCACCGACAGGTGCATCAGGGTGCGGGTCCGCAGCAGGGCCTCCACCCGTGGCGGCAGGCTTCCCTCCAGGCCGTCGACGTAGACGCAGGTGTCGAGCAGGAGCGGCGGGCCGAACAGTGGGGCCGCTTCCGCGAAGTCCAGGTCGCCGTCGTCCCGGCGCGACAGCGACCCGGTCAGGCGTTCCGGCTTGATGCGCCGCAGCGAACGCGCCAGGTCAGCCTGCAAACAATGTCCCTTTCGGCACCCCGCCCTTCCGCCGGAGCAATCGCTCGCCGAAATCGTCCTCCAGCGCTACCTTGATCAGCGCGTAGGTGAGCAGATCGGTGTTTTCGGCAATGCCGCTGACACGCTTCGCCTCTTCGACCAGAGCCTCGGAGAAGCGCCCGCCCATCTGGCGGTGCTTGGAGCCCAGCAGGCCGCGCTCTTCGGCCGCCTGGACCAGGATGGTCCGGCGATTGACGGCCTCCCGCTGCGCGACATCGGCCATTGCATCCTCCCGGGTTAATGTCAGACAAAATAGGAATAATGTTAAACAACGTCAAGTCAGCGCATCGAACCTCCTGCTCCGTGGTCCTCCGTCGCGCTCGATCTGCCTCCGTGTTGAAATCTTACTTGCTGGCGGAGATGCGTCTGCGAGGGTCAGGCCCGTCGAAGCGATCGCTATCAATCGCGCAGCTTGACCGCGCCCCCGCAACCTCCACATATTCTCCCCCATGGCATCCGTGTATAGGCAGGCGCGAATTACCCGCCCGGTGGCTCGCTGAGCCCCGGGAAACCGCGCGCGCCCACCCAATCGCGGCCCCTGAGCCGCTCCGGACAGCCCTTGGACCGACTCATGAACGACGCCCCAACCGAAGCCGAGCGCGACTATCGCGACACGGTGTTCCTGCCGCAGACCGGCTTCCCGATGCGCGGCGACCTGCCGAAGAAGGAGCCGCAGATCCTGGCGCGCTGGGACGCCGAGGGCATGTGGGGCAAACTGCGCGCCGCCTCCGCCGGCCGGCCGCTGTTCATCCTGCATGACGGTCCGCCCTACGCGAACGGCAACATCCATATCGGCACCGCGCTGAACAAGATCCACAAGGACTTCATCAACCGCACCCGGCAGATGGCCGGCTACGACGCCAACTACATCCCCGGCTGGGACTGCCACGGCCTGCCGATCGAGTGGCAGATCGAGGAGCGCTACCGCAAGGAGGGCCGCGACAAGGACGCCGTCCCGGTGCTGGATTTCCGCGCCGAATGCCGCGCCTGGGCCGACCACTGGATGACCGTGCAGGCGCAGGAGTTCCGCCGCCTCGGCGTGGAGGGCGATTTCGCCGCCCGCTACGCCACCATGGACCGCCCGTCCGAAGCGGCGATCGCCCACGAGATCTGCAAGTTCCTGCTGAACGGCGCGCTGTATCGCGGCCTGCGCCCGGTGATGTGGTCGCCGGTAGAGAAGACCGCGCTGGCCGAGGCCGAGATCGAGTACCACGATCACACCAGCACGACGATCTGGGTGCGCTTCCCGATCACCACGGCGCCGCTGCCGGAACTGCACGGCGCCGCGGTGGTGATCTGGACGACGACCCCCTGGACCATGCCCGGCAACCGCGCCGTCGCCGCGGGGGAGGAGATCGACTACGCGCTGCTGCATGTCGATGCCGTCGCGGACGGCTCGCGCGCCCGGGTCGGGGAAAAGCTGCTGGTGGCTTTGACCCTGTTGCCACAGTTCTGCACCGATGTCGGCATCGCCACGCATCACGTGCTGCACGTCTTCAAGGGCGCCGCGCTCGCCGGCATCGTCTGCGCGCATCCGCTGCGGGGACGCGGCTACGACCAGGACACGCCGTTGCTGTTCGGCGATTTCGTCACCACCGAAGCGGGTACCGGCTTCGTCCACATCGCTCCCGGCCACGGCGAGGAGGACTTCGACCTCGGCCGCAAGAGTGCACTGGACATCCCGGAGACGGTCGGCCCCGACGGCACGTTCAATGCCTGGGTGCCGCTGTTCGCCGGCGTGCACGTTTACAAGGCGTCCGACCCGGTCTGCGCCGCGCTGGACGCGGCGGGCGCCCTGCTGGCGCGCGGCAAGCTGGTGCACTCCTACCCGCATTCCTGGCGCTCCAAGGCGCCGCTGATCTTCCGCGCCACGCCGCAATGGTTCATCCGCCTGGACGGGCCGGAGCGCATCCGCGAGAAGGCGCTCGCCGCGATCGATGCGACGCAGTTCGTGCCCGACCAGGGGCGCAACCGCATCGGCTCGATGGTGGCCGGCCGCCCCGACTGGTGCATCAGCCGCCAGCGCGCCTGGGGCGTGCCGATCACCGTATTCGTGGACAAACGCACCGGCGAGCCGCTGCGCGACCCCGCGGTGGTGCGGCGCATCGTCGAGGCGTTCACCGCGGAAGGCGCCGATGCCTGGTACGCATCCCCCCCGTCGCGCTTCCTCGGCAACGACCGCGATCCGGACGACTACGAACAGGTCATGGACATCGTGGACGTGTGGTTCGAGTCGGGCTCGACGCATGCGTTTGTGCTGGAGGGCCGCAACCTGCCCTGGCCGGCGGATCTGTACCTGGAAGGCTCCGACCAGCATCGCGGCTGGTTCCAGTCATCGCTTCTGGAATCCGTCGGCACGCGCGGCCGGGCGCCGTTCAAGGCGGTGCTGACCGACGGCTTCGTGCTGGATGAGCAGGGCAGGAAGATGTCGAAGTCGCTGGGCAATGTGGTCGCGCCGGAACAGGTGGCGAAGCAGTACGGCGTGGATATCCTGCGGCTCTGGGTGATGATGTCGGACACCAGCGAGGACCTGCGCATCGGCGGGGAAATCCTCAAGCAGACCGCCGAGCTGTATCGCCGGCTGCGCAACACGCTGCGCTGGGTGCTCGGCAGCCTGGCGGGGTTCGATGAAGCGGAACGTGTCCCGCTGGCGGAGATGCCGGAGCTGGAGCGCTGGGTGCTGCACCGGCTCAGCGCGCTGGACGCCCGGATCCGCGGCGCGGTGGCCAGCTACGACTGGACCGGCGTCTATCCCGAGCTGCACAACTTCTGTTCCGGCGACCTGTCGGCGTTCTATTTCGACATCCGGAAGGACACGCTCTACTGCGACCGGCCGGACAGCCTGCGGCGCCGTGCCGCGCGCACGGTGCTGGACCATCTGCACCGCTGCCTGACCACCTGGCTGGCGCCGGCGCTGTGCTTCACCGCCGAGGAAGCCTGGGCCGCCCGCTTCGGCGACGCCGAGAGCGTGCACCTGCAGCTCTTCCCCGACCTGCCGCGCGAGTGGCGCGACGACGCGCTGGCGGCGAAGTGGGAGACCATCCGCGCCATCCGCCGCCGTATCACCGTGCCGATCGAGGAAGCCCGGGCCGCCAAGACGCTGGGCGCGTCGCTGGCCGCGGCGGTCACCCTGCCGCTGGCCCCCGACGAGGCGGAATTGCTGTCGCCGGCGGAATGGGAAGAGATCGCCATCGTCTCCTCGGTGCGCCCGGTTGCCGGCAGCGCCGACGACATGGCGACGGTGACGCCGGCGCCCGGCACCAAGTGCGTCCGCTGCTGGCGGGTGCTGTCCGAGGTCGGCTCGGTGGCCGCGCATCCGTCGCTGTGCCTGCGCTGCGCCGACGCCGTCGAGTCCGGCCTGGTGTGCCGGGCCGCCGCGTGATCGGCGCCCCCCTCGTCATGGCCGGGCTTGACCCGGCCATCGATGCAACCGTGGTGCCGCGAAAGATGGCCGGATCAAGCCCGGCCGTGATGAGGGGGCGCCCACGCCCATGACCCGCAACCGCCTCACCCTGCTCGGGCTGGTCGCCGGGTTGGTCGTGCTCGCCGCCGACCAGGCGAGCAAATACTGGGTGCTGCACGGCATCGACCTGCCGGAGATCGGGCAGATCGTGCTGCTGCCGGTACTGAACCTGACCTTTGTGCGGAACCGGGGCGTCACCTTCGGGCTGCTGAACGGCTACGGCACCTGGAGCTACCTGCTGCTGGCGGCGGTGGCGCTGGCGGTGGTGGCGGCGCTCGGCGTGTGGTTGCGCCGTGCCGAATCGGCGCTGGTGGCGGGGTCGCTCGGTGCCATCGCCGGCGGCGCGATCGGCAACGTGATCGACCGCCTGCGCTTCGGCTCGGTGGTGGACTTCATCGACGCGCATATCGGCGCCTGGCATTGGTACGTCTTCAACGTCGCGGACGCGGCCATCGTCTGCGGCGTAGCGGCGTTGGTGCTGGAAAATCTGCTTCCTCTGCCGCGCAAGCGGGAGGGGGCAGGGTGAGCCCCGCGGCACCCTTGCCGCACCGGCTTCCGCCAGACGCGGGAGAGCGGGAAACACACCCTTGCGGTTCACCCCCCTGCACGGGGATGGCTGGCTCGGCGGACGCCGCGAATGCGGAAACACACCCTTGCGGTTCACCCCCCTGCACGGGTAGAGAGCGCCGCATGGGGACTTCACGTTCACGCGGGCGACTGCTCGCCACTTTGTTGCTGACGGGTACCGCGCTCGCCTTGACCGGCTGCGGCAACAGCGACACGCTTTCCCGGACCTTCGGCTTGACGCGTGACGCACCGGACGAGTTCACGGTGACCACCCGCGCGCCGCTGTCGATGCCGCCCGACTTCTCGCTGCGCCCGCCACGTCCTGGCGCGCCGCGCCCGATGGAGCAATCCGAGCGTAATCAGGCCGAGCAAGCGTTGGTGCCGCAGATGGCGCTCGGCACGCCGCAGGCAGGCGACAGCCCGGGCCAGGACGCCCTGGTGCAGGCGGCCGGCCCGGCGGCGTCTGCCCAGATCCGCCAGCAGGTGGACGCGGACGCGCGGATGCAGCAGACCAACACGAGCTTCGTCAGCAAACTGCTGTTCTGGCAGACACCGGAGCCGCCGGGGATCGTGGTCGATCCGCAGAAAGAGGCGCAGCGCCTGCGGCAGAACGCGGCGCTCGGCCAAAGCCCGGATATCGGCGACACGCCGATCATCCAGCCGCAGAAGAAAGGCTGGCTGGAAGGCATCTTCTGACCCACCGCAACCGCACCGCCCGGCTGCTGCTGGCGGGGCTATTGCTCCTGGCGCCGTTATCGGCTCCGAACGCCCAGGAGCTGCGGATGGGCGTACAGTCGGCTTTCGTGGTCGATCCGCACCTGCTGTTCCTTGGTCCGAACATGGCAGCGGCGCGCGAACTCTACGATTCGCTGGTCGGCAAGGACGCCGACGCGCACTGGACGCCGGCGCTGGCGACCGCCTGGAAGCAGACCGACGACCGCACCTGGGAGTTTTCCCTGCGCCAGGGCGTGCGGTTCAACGACGGCGCGCCGTTCACCGCCGCCGACGTGATCGCCAGCCTGCACCGCATCCCCGCGATCCCGAACAATCCAGGGCCCTACACGTCGAGCCTGCGCACCATCACCAGTACGGTGGCGATCGATCCCTATACGATCCGGGTCACCACCGATCAGCCCAACCCGCTGCTGCCCGGCCAGTTCACCAACATCTTCATCCTGGCGAAGTCCGCGGCGAACGCGCCGCCCGAAGCATTCTCCGAGGCTCGCGCAACGATCGGCACCGGGCCGTTCCGCCTGGTCTCGTTCCGCTATGGCGAGAGCGCGGTGCTGGAGCCCAATCCGCACTACTGGGGCACCGCTCCGGCCTGGCAGCGCGTGACGGTGCGGGTGATCGGCAACGACGCCGCGCGCGAGGCCGCGCTGCTGGCCGGCGACCTCGACCTGATGGAGAACGTGCCGCCGGAGGATGTCGATCGGCTGCGCGCCACGGCCGGGATCAGCGTGTTCGCCCGCCCGGCGGATCGTGTGGCGTTCCTGCTGCCGAATGTCGGCGTGGCCACGCTGCCGCTGCTGACCGACCGGGCGGGCGCGCCGTTGCCGGGCAATCCGCTGCGCGACCTGCGGGTACGGCAGGCGCTGTCGCTGGCACTGGACCGCCACGCGCTGGTCGATCGCGCGCTGTCCGGTCAGGGCGCGGTGACGATGCAGTTGGTGCCGGAAGGCTTCGGCGGCTGGGACCCGGCGGTGACGGTGCCGGCGGCAGATCCGGCCGGGGCGAAGCGGCGGTTGGCGGAAGCCGGCTATCCCGATGGCTTCGGCATGACGCTCGCCTGTCCGAACGACCGCTGGGTGGACGACGCGCGCGTCTGCCAGGGCATCGCGCAGATGCTGTCGCGCGGCGGTTTCGCGATGAAGGTCGAGACCATGCCGGGCAGCGTGTTCTTTCCCCGCTCGCTGCCCGGCAGGAACACGTGGCCGCTGATCCTCTATGAACTGTCGCTGTCGTCGCTGCGTGACGGGCAATACATCCTGCAAAACGTGGCGCAAAGCGTCGACACGGCACGCGGCCTCGGCGCCAGCAACCGCGGCGGATTCAGCGATCCGGCGCTGGACCGGATCATCGAGGCGGCGGTGGTGCGCAGCGATGCCGGCCGTGACGAAGCGATCCGCCACGCCCTGGCGGAGAGCGTGGCGCGGCTGGGCATTATCCCGATGTATGTCGAGCCGACCATCGCCGCGACGCGCGGCGGGATCGTGTATCACCCGCGGGTGGACCAGCAGATGGTGGCGCAGGCAGCAGCGCCGGCGGCGAAGTGACGCACGTCCTTCAGTCTCCCACGGCGGCAACTCGCTTCAGCAGGGTGGCAATCCGGCCATGCGACTGATCATCTGGCTTGCCCTTCCCGTCGGTCTGCTCATCGGTGCGGCGGGGGTGACGATTGTGTACGAGATGGCCAACGGCATGGGTCATTGCGCCACATGGCTGTCGATCGTCATGCCCTATTGTTGGTAGCGCATCATTGTTGGTAGCGCATCGCTGACCGCATGCGACATCGTCGCTGAGCGAGGGCAGAACCCGACGGGTCGCGCCGCACGATGTCTTGTGAACTTTAGGGTTCGCCGAGGAATAACCGAATCACCATGCGGCGTAGCATCGTCCGTCGCGTCATGGCGGGCGAAGGCCCCATAGGCGTTATCAAAACCTTGATTGCGGAGCTGCGGCCACCGGTCACGACGCTCAATAGCGTTACGCCGGGCAATTCAAGTGGTCGACCTACGACGTATCAGCGAACGCCGAAGCCGAGAACGACCCGCCTACGCGGCGCCGGCCTTCGCTTCCCGCCGCCGCGCATGCAGGATGAACTCGGTATACCCGTTCGGCTGCGCGCGGCCCTTGAACACCAGGTCGCACGCCGCCTTGAACGCCACGCCGTCGAACCCCGGCGCCATCGGCTTGTACAGCGGATCGCCGGCGTTCTGCCGGTCCACCACCTCCGCCATACGCCGCAGCGTCGCCATCACCTGCGCGTCGTCGGTGATCCCGTGATGCAGCCAGTTGGCGATGTGCTGCGACGAGATGCGCAGCGTCGCGCGATCCTCCATCAACCCGACATCGTGGATGTCCGGCACTTTCGAACATCCCACGCCCTGGTCGATCCAGCGCACCACGTAGCCGAGGATGCCCTGGCAGTTGTTGTCCAGCTCCTGCTGCACCTCGTCGGGCGACCAGTTCGGCCGGTCGGCCAGCGGCAGCGTCAACAGGTCGGACAGCGGTGCCCGCGGTCGCGACGCCAGCTCGGTCTGCCGCGCCGCGACATCCACCTGATGGTAGTGCAGCGCGTGCAGCGTCGCGGCGGTGGGTGACGGCACCCACGCGGTGTTCGCCCCGGCCATCGGATGGCCGATCTTTTGCGCCAGCATGTCGGCCATGCGATCGGGCGCCGCCCACATGCCCTTGCCGATCTGCGCCTTGCCGCGCAGCCCGCAGGCCAGGCCGATATCGACGTTCTGGTCCTCGTACGCCTTGATCCACGGCGTGTTGCGCATCTCGTTCTTGCGAATCATCGGGCCGGCTTCGATCGACGTATGAATTTCGTCGCCGGTGCGATCCAGGAAGCCGGTGTTGATGAACGCCACGCGGTGCTTGGCCGCGAAGATGCACGCCTTGAGGTTGGCGGACGTCCGCCGCTCCTCGTCCATGATGCCCATCTTGATCGTGTAGCGCGGCAGTTTCAGCAGGTCCTCCACGCGGCCAAACAGCGTGTCGGTGAATGCCACCTCGTCCGGCCCGTGCATCTTCGGCTTGACGATATACACCGAGCCGGCCCGCGAGTTGTGCAGCGGACTGGTGTTGTTCAGGTCGTGCAGCGCGATCAGCGAGGTCACCGCGGCGTCCAGCAGCCCCTCGGGGATTTCTCTCCCGTCGGCGAAGCGCACCGCGTCGGTGTACATGTGATGGCCGACATTGCGCACCAGCATCAGGCTGCGGCCCGACAGCAACAGATTGCCACCGCCCGGCTTGTGGTAGCTGCGGTCGGTGTGCAGGCGCCGCGTCATGGTGCGGCCGCCCTTCTCGAACGTATCTTGCAGCGTGCCTTTCATCAGGCCGAGCCAGTTGCGGTAGGCCAGCACCTTGTCCTCGGCATCGACTGCGGCGATGGAGTCCTCGAGGTCCTGGATGGTGGTGATTGCCGATTCCAGCAGCACGTCGGCGACGCCGGCCGCATCTTCCTGGCCGGTCGGACGGCTGCGGTCGATCACGATTTCCATGTGCAGCCCGTGGTGCCGCAGCAGCACGGAAGTCAGGCGGGCGCCATCGCCGCGATAGCCGACAAATTGCGCCGCGTTGCGCAATCCCGTCTGCGTGCCGTCCTTCAGCGTGACCGACAGCGCCGGACCATCCAGTGCATACGACGTGGCATCCGCATGGCTGCCGGCGGCGAGCGGCGCCGCCTGGTCGAGGATGGCGCGCGCCCGAGCGATCACCCGCGCGCCGCGGAGCTTGTTGTAGCCGCCGCCGCGCGTCGCGCCATCGTCCTCCGGGATCGCGTCGGTGCCGTACAGCGCATCGTACAGGCTGCCCCAGCGCGCATTCGCCGCGTTCAGCGCATAGCGCGCATTGGTGACCGGCACGACAAGCTGCGGCCCGGCGATGCTGGCGATCTCCGCATCGACATGGCTGGTGTCGACGGCAAAATCCGCCGGCTCCGGCGACAGATAACCAATGTCGCGCAGGAACCGCAGATACGCGACGCTGTCGATCGGCTTGCCGCGATGCGCGCGGTGCCAGTCGTCGATTTGCTGTTGTAACGTATCGCGCTGCGCCAGCAGCACCTTGTTGCGCGGCGCCAGCTCGCGGACCAGGGCGCCGAACCCCTGCCAGAAGGCGGCCGGATCGATGCCCGTACCGGGGATCGCCTCGGCCGTGACGAAATGGTGCAGGGCGTGGGCGACGCGCAGTCCGCCGGCCTCGACGTAATCCAGCCGACGATCCGAAGTATAATCCATTGGAATTCCTTCTGTTTCGCCCTGGCTGGGTCCGGATCGCGCCGGCCGACCACTATGCTGCGGCGCAGCATAGCATGTTGTGGTGCAGCGCAACAATGGCCCACCGGCAGCCGGACGGATGGCGGAAGATCAGGTGGAGGCGCGCTCGATGATGCGGAACGGCACATGAATGCGATCGTCTTCACGAGCCGGCGCGCCGCTCAGCCGGCGGAGGAGGAAACCGGCCGCGGTGCGGCCAATCTCGGCGCCTTCCACGCTCACCGTGCTGAACGGCGGCTCGTTCGCCGCGCCCAGCTCGAAATTGCCGAAGCCGCACACCGCCAGGCGCCCGGGCACGTCGATGCCGCGCACGCGCGCCTCGGTGATCGCGCCGAATGCCAGCATGTCGGAGCTGCAGAACAGCCCGGTGCGGTGGGTCAGTGCGGACGCCAGGGCACTCATCGCCTGGCGTCCCGCGGTGATCGTGCTCGGGGCCGGCAACACCGCATCGGCGAGTACCGTGCCGCCGGCCTGCCGCACCGCGTCGGTGAAGCCGCGCCGCCGCGCCTGGGCGCGTGCGTCGGACGCCGCGAAGGCGGCAAAGCGATCGATGCCCTTGGCAAGGAACAGCGCCGCGACCGCCGCACCGGCCTGCACATGATCCAGCCCCACCAGCATGTCCACCGGCTGCGGCGCAACGTCCCAGATCTCCACGATCGGGATGCCCGCTTCCGCCAGCATCTGGCGGAGCGGCGGCGGATGGTCGGCACCGGTGACCAGCATGGCGTCGGGCCGGCGCGCCAGCAATCCGCGCACCAGGTCGAGTTCGGCGAAATCGGCGTAGCCGCTGAGCGACAGCATCACCTGGTAGCCGGCGCCGCGCATCGTCTCGGTGAACTGCTGCACCATCTCGGCGAACATCGGATGCGCGATGGTCGGCACGATGGCCGCGACCATGCGCGAGCGGCGCGAGGACAGGCCGCCGGCCACCAGGTTCGGCACGTAACCCAGTTTATCGATCGCGACGCGCACGCGGGCGGCGGTGTGCGGCGAGACACGGTCGGGCGTGTTGATGACGCGCGACACGGTCATCGGCGCCACGCCGGCCGCGGCGGCGACATCGCTGAGCTTTACGGGCGAACGCGTGTCGCGCGGCGGTCCGGGCAAGTGGAGGCCTCCGTGCCGATGGGGTGGAGCCGCCAGCGTAGCGGGGAGGGCACGGCGCGTCACCCGAGCAGGTCTAACAATCGGCCGACAGAATGGCTCTCTAACGCGGCGTGGTAATGCACGGAGGAACCTGTCATGGCGAGGCATGGCGCAACGTGTCATTGCTTCGTCGCTGCGCGCCTAGCAAGAAACAGACTCCCCCTCCCCTTGAGGGAGGGGGTTGGGGGGAGGGGTTCGTGCCGCA
>JBEKNT010000101.1:0-18190 GCA_049522565.1 Acetobacteraceae bacterium | reverse complement strand
CAGGCCCCCTCCCGTCCAACCAAGCCAACTGAAGGGTCCCAAGGGCTCCGCCCTTGGCGGGGATCCAAGGGGCAGAGCCCCTTGGTGGGGTTGCAGGGGCAAAGCCCCTGGCCTTCTCTCGGTTCACGCGCTGGCCAACGGGGCTGCCCCGGTCGTGATCGCGCGGCGTGCATTTCCGTCATGCCTTTGTGAAATGTGCATTTTGTTTCCGCCGATGCCGCAATCACGATTCGACTATAGAGCTAAACCGAGTCACTCTAGGGACGGTTGGCAAGGGCGCCGGCCCTGGCTAAGAAGCGGCAGCCGTCGGGACGGACCACGCGCGGGGCGCACCTCCTCCGAGCGGCGCGCTTCTCACCGGACAATCTGGGTGCAATAGAACGGGGCGACGGTGCTGCAGGATCGCAGGTCGAAGCTGGTAGAAAACCAGAGCATGATGACATCTACCCTCACCGATGCTGGCTGTCCGGCGGCCGCCCCGCGCGCCGGGGGGGATCTGCGCGCCGCACGCGAACGGTTGGGCTGGTCGATCGAGGACGTTTCCGCCGCGCTGCGCATCCGCTTGCCGCATCTTGAAGCGCTCGAAGAAGGCCGCATCGATCTGCTGCCCGGCAACGCTTACGCCGTCGGCTTCCTGCGCACCTATGCCCGTGCCCTCGGCCTCGACCCCGACGAAATTGCCCGGCGGTTCAAGGCCGAGGCGAGCGAGGTGAACCGCCGGACCGAACTCGTCTTCCCCGCGCCGATGCCACAGCGCGGCGTACCCGCGGGGGCGGTGATCCTGCTGGGTGTCGTGCTGGCCATCGGCGCCTATGCCGGCTGGTACCGGCTGTCCGGCGAAGGCCGGCTGCCGGCCGAGACCGTGGCTCGGGTGCCCGAGCGTCTCGCCACCCTGGCCGAGCAAGCCGTTCCACCCTCCGCGCCCGCCACACCACCGGTGCCTGTCGTGGTCGCGGCAGCCCCCACCGCCGCGCCGTTAGCGCCGGGACCCGACCAGCCCGCGCCGCCGGTTCCATCCATCTCCCCGAGTTCCGCGGCAGCGGCGGCGGTCACGCCGCCACCGATGGCTGCCACCCCGGCGGTGCAGCCGGACGCGCCGGCGCCCGACCAGCCGCGCATCGTGGTGCAGGCCACCGCGGATGCCTGGCTCCAGGTGCGCGACCGCAACGGCGGGGTGCTGCTGAACAAGATCCTGCATAACGGCGAGAGCTGGCCTGTGCCGCTGCGGCCCAATCTTGTGTTGACGACCGGCAATGCCGGGGGCACCCAACTCGTGGTGGACGGCGTATTAACCCCTGTGCCGGGTGGCTCCGGCGCGGTGCGTCGCGATCTGCCGCTGGATGCCGACCTGATCAAGGACGGCAAGCTGGCCCAGCCTGCGACCGGCGCCGGCCAATCAAACGGCATCGGCCAGTCATACGGGACGACACAAACCAGCGGCACGGCTCCCGCGAACAGCGGCCGGTCCGCGACCCAGTAAGCCGGGTGAGCTAGCGGCGCGCGCCGGGAGACCCCATTCTACAGGCGGCGGCCCGGTCCCAGCGGGATGGGCGGCTGCGCGCAACGGAGAGGAATCCGATGAGCTACCGCCCCTACCAGGAGATCATCCGGCGGAAGTCCCGCCGCGTCTATGTCGGCCGCGTGCCGGTGGGCGACGGCGCGCCGATCACCGTGCAGACCATGACCAACACACTGACCACCGACGTCGAGGGCACCGTGGCGCAGATCCGCCGGGCCGAGCTCGCCGGAGTCGACATCGTCCGCGTCTCCTGCCCGGACCGGGAAAGCGCCCTGGCGCTGAAGGACATCGTGCGCGAGGTCAACGTGCCGATCGTCGCCGACATCCACTTCCACTACCGCCGCGCCATCGAGGCGGCCGACAGCGGCGCCGCCTGCCTGCGCATCAACCCCGGCAATATCGGCAGCGACGAGCGGGTGAAGGAGGTCATCAAGGCCGCCCGAGACCACGGGGTTTCCATGCGCATCGGGGTGAACGCCGGCTCGCTGGAGAAGCACCTGCTGGAGAAATATGGCGAACCGAACCCCGAGGCGCTGGTCGAGAGCGCGCTGTACCATGCCAACATCCTGCAACAGCACGACTTCCACGACTTCAAGATCAGCGTGAAGGCGTCGGACGTGTTCCTCGCCGTCGCGGCGTATCAGCAGCTCGCCGAAGTCTGCGACCACCCGCTGCATATCGGCATCACCGAGGCCGGCGGCCGGCGCATGGGCACGGTGAAATCGGCGGTCGGGCTGGGCTCGCTGCTGTGGGCCGGGATCGGCGACACGCTGCGGGTGTCGCTGTCCGACGAGCCCGAGGAGGAGGTCCGGGTCGGCTGGGACCTGCTGAAGACGCTCGGCATCCGGCATCGCGGGGTGAAGGTGATCTCCTGCCCGTCCTGCGCGCGGCAGGGCTTCAACGTGATCGAGACGGTGCGGACGCTGGAGGACCGGCTGGCGCATATCGAGACGCCGCTGACGCTGTCGATCATCGGCTGCGTGGTGAACGGCCCGGGCGAGGCGCTGATGACCGATATCGGCCTGACCGGCGGCGGCAACGGCCGGCACATGGTCTACCGTGCCGGCAAGACCGACCACACCATCGCCGGCGCCGACATGGTGGAGCACATCGTCGAACTGGTGGAGGCCAAGGCGGCCGAACTGAAGGCGGCGAAGGACGCGGAGAAGCTCGCCGCGGAGTAGCGTGTCGTCGCGCACCGGCACCGATTGAAACGGCGGCAGCAGTGCCTCACATGGTCGTGGGAGTGATGGACGCGCCCCCGAAGGCCAGCGGCGGGTCGTCCGCGCGCAGGAGAGTTTCATGAGCGCCCTTGTTAAGGTCAGGCTGCCGGTGGTCATGGGCGATACCACGATCGATGACGCCCTGAGGCGCCTCGAGAAGGAGGGGACCAGTGCCATGGTCATCCTCGACGGGCGCAACGTCGCCGTCATTACCGATGAAGCCGTGCGAAACGCCCTGATCGCGTCCGGCAACGACAGCACGCAGCCGATCTCGCGCGTGACCGCCGGTATGTATACGCCGGCACCTGCTCCCGCCCCGCGCTGGAAGACGCTGCTCGGTACAGCTCCCGCACCGCGTTCCGTACTGGCCACGGCACAGGACGACTACGTGATCATGGATTTCAACACACACTATGCAGAAGTTGCCACCGACCCGGACCGGGCCGCGGCGCTGGCACGGCCGCCGAAATCGATCGCCGACCGACCGGCCTGACCGCGCGACGACGGGCATGAGTCCGGGACGGGCCGCGCCCGGATAGAACGCCGCGGCTCCAAACGGGGGGAGGGGAAATGGCCGGAATTTTCGGGCAGATCGTGACCGCCTTCCAGGGGATCCTGACGCGGGCTTTCTGGTTCGGCTACTTCCTGCCAGTCGCGGTCTTCACCGCGCTCAGCCTGCTGTTGGCGCAATACGCTGCGATCGCCGGCGCGGACACGGTATTGGCCGAGGTTGCAAGCCCGACCTGGACCTGGGCGGCCCCGGTGTTCGCTGCCTTGATCGTCCTGGCCTACGCACTGGGCCCGCTCGTGCCCCTGTTTCGCGCCATTCTCGACGGACGCCGGTTGCCGGAACGCGTCATTAACCAGTTGCGCCGCTATCCCCAGGCGATGCAGGACCGCGCTCGCGACCAGATGAACAAGGCTGGCGACTATCTGAAGGACACCAACGTCCTGACGCTGTTTGCGCGAAGCCAGTTGAGTGCCGATCGCGCCCGGGGAGTCACGGCTGCGACAGCCGACCAGCCAGCCCTGATCGTCGCCGCCCAGACGGAGGTCGACCGTTTTCTGGCTGAGCTGAACGGCGAGCCGCCCATTGCTTCGATGCAGGCTGCCGTCGACGCCGTCGGTGCGGCGTTGCGTGTCAACAGCGCTGTGTTGGTCCCAATTCTCGACGCGCTGATCACCGGTGTGCTGAACGGCCTGGATCGCGTTCGCAACAACGCGGTCGCATTGAATGAGCGGCGGCTTGAAATCTACAACAAGCTGCCGCCCGACGTGCAGCCGACCGAGATCGGCAACGCCCGGATACTGTCCGAGCGCTATAGTTGGAATGCCTATGGCGTGAAATTCGAATTCATCTGGCCGCGCGTGCAAATGGTGATTCCCGAAAACGACCCTTCGGCGCAACGGATCGAGGCAGCGCGCTCGCTGGCCGATTTCGCCGTCCTGACCCTGGTGCTCAGCGTCCTGCTGATGGCGATCTGGCTGCCCTTGCTCGCCTTGCGCGGCAAGTCGACCGTGCCGTTCCTGGCTCTCGGCATCGGCGGACCGCTCTTCGTGCGGTTCATCTATCAGCTTGTCGTCGAGAGCCAGATCAGTCTGGGCGAGGTCGCGCGAGGCGTCATCGACAAATTTCGCTTCGACGTGCTCAAGCTGTTGCACATCAAGCCGCCCGCGACCCTGTCGGCGGAACGCGAGATATGGGCGGCCCTGTCGGCGGTTGCCAGCGGCGAGGTCCAGACAGCCGACATCGTCTGGGACCAGAGCCCGCCATGACCATCCGGGGCCTGCTTGCCCTGGCGTATTGCATCGCGCTGACGCTGGGCGTGTGGTGGATCGTTCAACGCAATGATCTGACCACCATGGATTTCGTCGCCACACGAGATCTCGCACTCAACCAGATGCTGCAGAAGGGCGACATCCAGGCGGCGGCCTGGAACCGCATCAAGTCCGTCGAGGGCACGCCGAACGCCGATCAGTTCATCGGCCGGTATGTACGGGGTCCGCTGCCCAAGGGCGCCGCGCTCCGCCTCGAAGCGACCGATACCGTGCCCAACCTGGCGGTCGTCCCCGGGCATCTCACCCTGTTATCGTCATTGCCCCGGAGCATGGCTGCCGGCATCAACGCCGGCACCTGTGTCAGGCTGAATTCCCAGGACCAGACGGTGTTTCGGGTCCAGGCGATCCTGTGCCCCCTCAACGTCGCGGCGGAATGCAGCGCCGTAATCGATATCCCTGCCCCCAACGTCAATGCGACGACCGCCGGCGGCGCGGCCCTTGCTGTCATGGCCGCGACGGACTGCAAGTAACCCGGACCCGGATGAGAGACGATGGCAATCGTAACCTGGACGCCAATTCAGACTCTCCCGCTGCCAACCGGCCTCATCGCTTTGCCGTGGTTGAAGCTTGTCGATACGATCCGCGGCGCCACGCACCTGATGATCAACGCCAAGGGCCGATGGACGCCTATGCCCGGCCTGCTCGCGCCCTGCGAGCCGGATGGACTGGCCGGGCTGGTCCTGCCGGCCGATCGCACCGTTCTGCCTGATGCGCCGCCGGGCGCCCTGATCGGCCGCATCGGCGGCAGCTCTGCCGGCCTGAAGGCGGACGGCGCTTTTGTCATCGGAACAAGCTGCGTCGTTCCGGTGCCGGCCGGCAGCATCGGCCCGCTGTTCATAAGCTTCAACATCACCGCCCGCCCGGTCGACGTGGCCGCCATTCAGGTGGATGTCAGCGGTGCGACGCCCACCTTGTGATGCATGTCCCGGTCATGGCGGCCCGCGGTGGTTGGTGACACGCAACAAAACGCCTGCCATGGCGCGCGGACCTTTTCCCCGTTGCAAGCCTGCGCCGGCACGCCGCGCCACAGCCGTTGCCTGACCACGCCGCGCCCGCGCGCATGGACCGAGCAGCCGGGCGCTAACGCTGTCCCCCGGCCTGCGCGTCGAACAAGCCCTGTGCCCGCGCCACCGCCTCGATCCGGTTGCGCGCCCCCAGCGCCGAGTACGCCTGCGACAGACTCACCTTCACCGTGCCTATGCCGATATCCAGCCGCCGGGCGATCTCCTTCACCGAGCACCCCTCGGACAGCAGATGCAACACCTCGAGCTGCCGGGGAGGCAGCCGCACGGCATCCGCCGCCGGCACCGGCGGGACACCGGCGATCTCCCCCTGCCCAGCCGCCATCACCGGCTCCAGCGCGGCATTCCGGGCGGGCCACGGCGCCCTTGCCGCTTCGCCGCGCAGCCAGATTGCCAGCCACCCGGGGATCGCCTCCACCGGCATCGGCTGGGCGATCCAGAACCCTTGCATGTCGCAAACGCCCAGTCGCTCCAGCAGGTCCGCGGTCTCCTCCGTCTCGACCCCCTCGGCGACGCAGCCCATCTCCATGTTGGCGGCGAGGTCCATGATCGACTTCACGATCGCCCGCGAATCCCGCGACGTCGTCGCGTCAGCCACGAACGACCGGTCGATCTTGATTTCCGAGAACGGCATCTGCCGCAGCATCTTCAGCGACGAATACCCCGTGCCGAAATCGTCGATCGAGAGCTGCATGCCCTTCAGCCGCACTCTGCTCAGGATATCCATGGTCAACGAGGCGTCCTTGAATGCCGCACTCTCGGTGATCTCCAGGCACAGATGCCGCGGCGGCATGCCGCCGGCGCGCAGGCGTTGTTCCAGCCGGTCCGGCACCGTCAGGTCGTGCAGGTTCTGCGTGGACATGTTGACCGCCAGCGGCACGCTGACGCCAAGCTCGGTCAGCACCTGGTAGGCTTCCACCGCGGCGCCCACCACCCAGTCGGTCAGCGCATCGATGACGCCGGTATTGCTCTCCACCATCGGCAGGAACTCGCCGGGCGGGATCCGGCCGGCGGTCGGATGCTCCCAGCGTACCAACGCCTCCAGCTTCTTCAGCAGCTTCGGGTTGCGGGAAACCACCGGCTGGAAATCCAGCACCAACTCGTCATTGGCGATCGCCGTCAGCAGCCGCTCGGCCGACGGCGATTGGCCGGCCGATTGCAGCCGCCGCAGCACCACCTCCAGCTCGGCGACGCGCAGCGGCTTTTGCAGCACCGCCTCGACATTCAGGCCGAGGCTTTGCCCCAGCGCCCGCGCGGTCGCCAGCACACGCGCGTCGAAGCCGCTCATCAACACCAGCGCGCCGCCGTATTGCCGCTCCGCCAGCAGGCGCAATTGCTCCACGCCGTCCGTCTCGCCGAGTTGCAGGTCGAGCAGGACAATCTGCGGCGGCTGGACGCGCAGGCGCTGGGCGAACGACGCGGCGTCGGTCACCGCCATCGCGGCCATGCCCGACATGGTGGCGACCCTGACCGCGAGACGACCGACCGCGGCGTCGTCGTCGAACACCAGTACGCGCGTCGTCACAGCCGCTCCCCTTCGCCGGCCCGGCCACCACTATATAGGCGGCCGTCCGTCAAGGTGAACTGCCGGCTCGCGGCGTTCGTTCGCCGCCTGGTCGTCTCCGGCGTCCAGCGCCTCGCGCAGCATCCGCGCCAGATCGTCGCGGCGATACGGCTTGTTGAGCACGGGAAACGGGCGCTCCCCGATGCGCTGGTCGGCGGTCCGCACGCCGGAAAAGCCCGAGGTCAGCAACACCTTCAGCTCGGCGCGCAGCGATATGGCACGGTGGACCAGGTCGAGCCCGTCCATGCTCCCCGGCATCACGACATCGGTAAACAGCAGGTCCACCCCGTCGTCGGACAGGATCGCCAGCGCCGCCGCCGCATCCTCTGCCTCGAGCACCCGGTAGCCCAACCCGCTCAGTTGCCGCACCGTGGCCCGGCGCAGTCGCGCGTTGTCCTCGACCACCAGCACCGTCTCGTTGCCACCCAGCAACTTCCCGGCGGGCCGGACGGCTGGTTCCGCGTCGCCGGCGTCACTCGCGTCGCCGATTTCAGCCCGCGGCAGATACAGCCGGAACGTGGTGCCCAGGCCAGGCTCGCTATGCACCGACAGGTGACCGCCGGACTGCTTGGCGAAGCCAAACGCCATCGGCAGGCCCAGACCGGTTCCCCTTCCCGGCTCCTTGGTGGTGAAGAACGGCTCGAAGATGCGGCCAACGATATCCGGCGATATGCCAATTCCGGTGTCGCTGACCTCGATGACGATGTAGCTGCCGGGGTTCGCCTCCGGATGAACCGCGGCATCGTCCGCGCCGAGTTCCGCCGTCGTTGTCGTGAGATGCAGCCGGCCGCCGCGTGGCATGGCATCGCGAGCGTTGTTCGCAAGATTTGTCAGTGCGGCCTCGAGTTGCGCCGGATCGACCACGACGGGCCACAGCGTCTTGTCGAGTTCCAGTATCAGCGTGATGTCTTCGCCGAGCGTGCGGCTCAGCAGCTTGGCCATGTTCTCGACCAGCGCGTTCACATCGGTCTTCTGTGGGTGGAGCGGCTGCCGGCGCGCGAAGGCAAGCAACCGGTGAACCAGGTCGGCACAGCGGAGCGCGCCCTCGCGCGCCTCGCCGCACAACTCGTCGGCGACCGGATCGGCTCTCACCAAGTGCCCCAGGAGATCGAGATTGCCGATGATGACGCCGAGGCCGTTGTTGAAATCGTGCGCCATGCCGCCGGTGAGGTTGCCGATCGCCTCCATCTTCTGCGCCTGGGCGAGCTGCCGCTCGATCAGCCGGCGTTCGGTGATGTCCTGCTGCGTGCCGGCGAGACGGCGGATGATATCGTCCGGATCGGTTATCGCACGGCCTTCGACCCGGACCGTCCGCACCTCGCCGTCCGGGCGGACGATCCTTGTCTCGCGTGCGCCCGGCGCGCGACCCGCCATCAACTCGCCATACCAGCGCCGCACCGACTGGTCGTCGTCGGAGTGCACATTGGCCGCGATATTATCGAGGGTTGGCTCGAAATCCGCCGGCGAGACGCCGCGCATCCGGTACATTTGCTTGGACCAGACGAAGCGCCCGGTCGCCACATCCAGCTCCCAACTGCCGATGCCGGCGGTCGCCTGGGCGCGGTCGAGGCGTGCCTCGCTCTCGCGCAGCGCCGCCTGCGTCTGTTTCAGCGCGGTGATGTCGATCCTGAGCCCGGCGGTGCCGCCATTCTGCATGCGGCGGTCGGTGACGAGGATCCATGAACCGCTGCTCGTGCGCTGTTCGGTGGCCCCCTCGGCTTCACGATACTGTCCCAGCCGCCTGGCAAGCCACTCCGCCTCGCGCCCGCGTGCATCGGGGAAGCCGCCTTTGCGCAGGATAGCACGCACGAAGTCCTGGAAACGCACGCCTGGAACCAGCAGGTCGGCGGCCTCCGGATAAAGCTGGCGATAGGCGTCATTGGCCATGACGAAGCGGTCCGCATGATCGTAGATCACAAAGCCCTCGGAGATGCTGTGCACCGCGTCGCGCAGCAGCGTCTCGGCCTGCTCCGCGCGCTCCTTGGCAATGCGCAGCTCGGCCGCGGCCTCGACTTCCGCCGTGATGTCGCGCCCGGTGCCACGATAACCGGCAAACCGGCTCGCGCCGTCGTACACCGGGACGCCGTTGACGCTGACGTGGTGCAGCGTGCCGGCGCGATCGGGCAGGCTATAGCGGAAGTCCCGAAACGGCTTGCGCTCCAGGAGATTGCGCTTGTGCTCTGCCCACCGTTCCGGCGCGTGGCCGGTATCGGCCAGTTCCCACCGGAATTTGCCGAAACGCGGCTGGCTGTCGGAATCCGGGTAGGGTGCGTCGACGCCGATGTCGGTAAACCGCAGCTCCGCGTCCTGCTCCCAGAACCAGTCGGACGCCATCACGGCGAAATCCTGCAGCCGCGCCTCGCTTGACCGCAGTTGCTCCTGAACCCGACGCCCAAGGCGGACCTCGGCGGCCAGCCTGGCTTGCTCATCCGCCAGCTTCGCCTCGCGATCGGTGCGTCGCTGGATTTCGATGACCAGCAGCGTCATCAGACCGCCGAGCACGAGAGTCGCGATGATGCCAATCGCCTCGATCAGCCTGGCATCCATCGTGACCTGCTGCATGACCTGCATCACGTCGAACCCGACGGCAACATAGAGGGGATAGCCGGCAAGGCCCCGAACGCTGAACAGCCGCATGGCGTGATCGACCGTGGCCACCCGGATAAAGGACTGCACCGGCCCGCCATCGCTGGCCGGAAGCGGCGGCACACGCGTGCCGGCGCCCAGCGTGCCATCCTCGTTGTCCGCGCTGAAGCGGGCGCGGATGACGCTGTCCGACCCGATCAGCGCGAGAACGCTGCGCCCGCCAATGTCCCCCGATTTGGGTAGCGCCGTAAGCTGGCTTGGCCCGAGGCTGAAGACGATCACCCCGAGGAAGCGGCCGTCTGCCGCCTCGACGCGTCGCGAGACCTGGATGCCGGGTTGGCCGGATAGCCGGCCGACGCCAAGCGGACCGACAAAGGTTTCCGGACCGCGCTCGTGCAGATGAACGCGGAAATACGCGCGGTCGCTTAGATCCAACGGCTCGGGATGCGAGGTTCGGGTGGTCGAGAACAGCTTGCCATCAGGCGAGAGGATCCCCGCTCCGAGCATAGGGATCGTCACCAGCAGTGGATGTTGCTGCGCCCACGAGTAAAGGTCGAGACCGGGATCACGCCGCATCTCGGCCGCGACGACGTCCATGGCGCGGGTGACGGCGTCGAGCTTGCCGGCCACCTCTGCCCGGAAGGCGGCGCTCAGATTATTCGCCTCGCTGCGGGCATGCTCTAGGGCGGCCTGGCGCTCCGTATGGATCGCCACGGCGACGATCAGCCAAAGCGCCGCAATGACCGACACGCCAACGACCAGAATGGCGGCAATCTGCCATCGCGCGCGCCGCCACGCCGTTCCCGAGCGCTGCGCCGCGGCCGGTTCATCATCGCACGGAGTGCCGGGGCCCATCCCGGCGGCCATGTCATTCATTCCCCAGGCCTCGCCTGTTGTCGGAAGGCACGACGAGGGCGGCATTGCTGCACTCCGCCGCGCTTCGGGCGGAAACTCGCCGGCCGATCAGTGCGCGCAAGCCGCCGTTCCGCCCGCTTGCGGCACGGCCACTTCTCGCGCGGCGGATTACGGTGCGCGGCCCCCCCGCCAAGGCGTCTCGGGCAGCACAACCTGCCCGTGAGCCGGCACCGCGACTTTATCTTGATAGTATAGAGTTCACGGATAGGGTACCACAAGCCGGTGGCAACGCTGACGTGACGGCCACGCATGCGAGTGGCCCCCGGCTGCCAAGCTGGGAGCGCCGGACCCCCGGATCGTCACACCCGAGGCCGGCTGCCAGGATGATGACCTGGCCCCCAGGCGGTGAGGCGCGCAGGTGCCGGTCGGCCCTTGTCACCCCGGCGCCGGTGTGCCGACCCGAGCGCCATCACGGACGTTCCGCTCTGCCGGGGCAGATTAGTGCATGGCGAAGGCGGGTGCCCGGGCGCCGCCGGCATCCAGCACCTCGCGCACCAGCCGCGCCAGCTCGTCCCGGCGCGACGGCTTGGCGAGCATGGGAAACGGGCAATCCACCATGCGCCGGTCGGCCCCCCGCACTCCGGGAAAGCCCGAGGTGAGCAACACCTTCAGGCCGGGGCGCAGCACCAGGGCGTGGTGCGCCAGGTCGAGCCCGTCCATGGTCCCCGGCATCACCACGTCGGTGAACAGCAGGTCCACCCGCTGGCCGGACAGGATCGCCAGTGCCGCCGCCGCATGCTCTGCCTCGAGCACGCGGTAGCCCAGCTCTGCCAGTTGCCGCACCGTCGCCTGGCGAAGCTGCGCGTTGTCCTCCACCACGAGCACCGTCTCGTCGCCGCCGACCACCGGATCCGCGTCGGGCGGACCGGCGGCCCCCGCGTCTTCCGCCGCGGTGCTGGGCAGGTACAACCGGAACGTCGTGCCCAGGCCGGGTTCGCTGTAAACCGACAGGTGGCCGCCCGACTGCTTGACGAAGCCAAACGCCATCGACAGCCCGAGGCCGGTTCCCCGGCCCGGCTCCTTGGTGGTGAAGAACGGCTCGAAGATACGCCCGATGATCTCCGGCGGAATGCCGGTGCCGGTGTCGCTGATCTCGATGCGGACATAGGCGCCAGGCGTGACGTCGGGATGCAGCGCGGTGTAGCTGGCATCGAGCACGACGTTGCGGGTGGTGATGTCGAGCCGGCCGCCCTTCGGCATCGCGTCGCGCGCGTTGGTGGCGAAATTGACCAGCGCCGCTTCGAGTTGCGACGGGTCCGCCATCACCGGCCGCAGCCCGGCATCGAGGTGCAGGTTCAGCGCGATGTCCTCGCCGAGGATGCGGCCGAGCAAGCGGGCGATGTCGCCCACCAGCGCGTTCATGTCGGTGATTTCCGGCCGCAGCGACTGGCGGCGGGCGAAGGCGAGCAAGCGCCGGATCAGGTCGGTGCAGCGGCTCGCCCCGTCCAGGGCTTCGCTGCACAGCTCGGTCGCCGCCGCATCCTCCCTGATCAGCCGTTTCAGCAGGTCGAGGTTGCCGATGACGACGCCCAGCACGTTGTTGAAATCGTGCGCCATGCCGCCGGTGAGATTGCCGATCGCCTCCATCTTCTGCGCCTGCGCGAGCTGGCGTTCGATCAGCCGCCGCTCGGTGACGTCCTGCATGGTGCCGGCGACCCGGCGGACGATGCCGTCCGCATCGGCCACCGCCCGGCCTTCCACGCGCAGCATGCGCACTTCGCCGTCCGGGCGGACCATCCGGGCCTCGAGCGTGTTCTGTTCGTGTCCCGCCATCAGGTCATCGATCCAGCGCCGCGCCGTCGGATAGTCTTCCGGGTGGATATAACTGGAGACCGTGTCGATGTGCGGCTCGAAGCTCTCCGGCGAGAGGCCGCGAATGCGGTACAGCTCTTTCGACCAGAAATAGCGCCCGGTGGCCACATCCAGTTCCCAACTGCCAATTCCGGCGATGGCCTGGGCGCGGTCGAGCCGTTCCTCGCTCTCGCGCAATGCCGCCTGGGCCTGCTTCAGCGCGGTGATGTCGATGCGCAGCCCGGCAATGCCGCCGTTCTTCATCCGCCGGTCGGTGACGAGGTACCAGGAACCGTCGGCCATGCGGAACTCGATGGCGTCCCTGGCTTCCCGATGGTGGCGCAGCCGCTCGGCGAGCCATTCCGCTTCACGGCCACGCCAGTCGGCGTTGCCTCCGCCGTTGGCGTGCGTCGCGCGCACGAAATCCTCGAACGAGACGCCCGGCACCAGGCTTTCGATACCCTCGGCGTAGATCTGCCGATAGACCTCATTGCACATCACGAAGCGGTCCTCGCGATCGAAGATCACGAACCCTTCGGATATGCTGTCCACCGCGTCGCGCAGCAGCGTCTCCGCTTGCTCGGCCCGTTCCTTGGCTTGCTCCAGCTCCTGCTCGGCTTCGATCTGTGCCGTGATGTCGCGTCCGATACCGCGATAACCGACGAACCGTCCGGCGTCATCGAACAGCGGGTCGCCATGGATACTGACGTGGCGCAGGCTGCCGTCGCTGCCGCGCATGCGATAGCGGAAATCCCGGAACGGCCGCCGCGCAACGAGGTCGGCCTTGTGCGCCTCCCATTGCTCCGGCGTCGCGCCGTGCGGATTCACCTCCCATCGCTGCTTGCCGGCATAGGACTGCGACGATGTGTTGAGGGTCCGCAGACCTTCGGAGAACCAGACGAAGCGAAGCTCGGCGTCCTGTTCCCAGAACCAGTCGGACGCCATCTCGGCGAAATCGCGCAGCCGCCGTTCGCTTTCCCCCAAGGCGGCCTGGATCCGCTTGAACTCGGTGATATCGACCCGCACCCCGGCGAGGCCGCCGGTGCGCATCCGGCGCTCCGACACCAGGATCCATCGTCCGTCCCGCCCCTGCGTTTCGATCTCGTTGACCGCCTGGTTGTGGATTTGCAGGAAGTTGGCGACCCATTCCTCCTCGTGCCCGGCAGCATCCGGATAGTGCCCGGTGGCCAGGGTATTGCGCACCAGGGTTTCGAACTTCACCCCGGGGACCATGAGATGCGCGCTGGCCGGATACAGGCGGCGATACGCCTCGTTGCACATCACCAGGCGGTCATCGCTATCGAAGATGACGAACCCTTCGGACATGCTGTCCATCGCGTCGCGCAGCAAGGCCTCCGCCTGCTCCGCCCGCTGCAGTGCCTTGACCACCGGTGTTTCGTTGGTAGCGGTGCCGCGATAGCCGAGAAAAATGCCGCTTGAATCGAACACCGGCTTGCCGCTGACGGCGACGTGACGCGGCGCGCCGTCTGCCCCCGTGATCGCGTAGCGGAACAGCCGGAACGGCTGGTGCGCGTCCAGCGCCGCCTTATGCCGGTCCCACTTTTCGTCCTGCCCAGGATCGGCTCCGGCCAGCTCCCACCTGGTCCGGCCGATCGTGGCCGCCTCGGTGACGCCGATCCGCTCCGGGTCGGCGAACGCATCGGCCGTCAGGCAGGTGAACCGATGATCCGCATCGGTTTCCCAGATCCAGTCGCCGCTGACCTCCGCGATATCCTGGAACTTCTGCTCGCTGTCGCGCAGCTGCTGTTCCACCTGCTTGCGCAGCGCGATGTCGGCGGCCAGCGCGGATTGTTCCTGCGCCAGTTGTACCTCGTGCCGGGCGCGTCGCCGCACCTCGGTGATGAGCGCGGCAAGCAGGCCGCACAGCAGCAGCGTCACGGCGGCCGCGGTGGCCTCGATCTGCCTGGCATGGGTGTGTGCCGCCGCCAGCACCTCGTCCAGATCGAGCCCGACGGCAACGAACAGCTTATAGCCGACGAGGCGGCGGTCGCTGTAAATCCTGACGTCGCGATCGACCAGGCTTTGCGAGATGTGGACGAGGTCCCGGGTTCCGTCGAGTTCGGCGCGCTGCGGTAGCGGATGGATCGATTGGCCGCCACCATTCGTCCCATCCGGGCTGTCGGCGGCGAAGCGCGCCCGGACGATGTCGTCCGTGCCGAACAGCGCCATCATCCCGCGTGGTCCAAGATCGATCGCCCGGTGCAACGTGGTGAGCTGGCCCGGCGCCAGCAGGAACACGACCACCCCGAGGAAGCGCCCGTCCGCCGCGTCCACGCGCATGCTGATCGGGATGCTCGCCCGGCCCGATACGCGGCCAACCACGGGAACGCCGATGAACAGACCGTGGTAAGCGCCGTCGAGGTGGATGCGGAAATGTTCACGGTCGCTCAAGTCGATTGGCCTGGCGGGCGGGTCCAGCGTGGTCGACAGCAACCGGCCATCCGGCCCGACGATGGCTGCCTGGATCGTCGCCGACGACAACAGGGGGATCTGGCTTGCCCACTGATGAATGTCGAAGGCGCCCGGTTCCGCGCGCATGCGTGCCGCCACCAGATTCATCGCGGTGGCGACGCCGTCGAGTTCCCGGCTGACCTCCTCCTGGAAGGCCGCGCTGAGGTTGCTGACATCGGTGCGGCCATGCGCAATGGCCGTGCGCTGCTCGGACCCGATCAGGAGGAAGGCCTCGGTCCACAGCCCGAGCACGAACACCAGACCGGCAATGACGATCGCGCCGATGAGCCATGTTGTGCGGCGTTGGACCGAGCCCGCGAAGCCTGGCCGGCCGGCCGGATCGCGGCTAGGAAGCGATGCGGGCATGAGGCGCTTTGCATCCGCAATCAGCCGATCGCGTCAGGCCACCGCGTGCAGCGGGACGACACCGCCCCACTGCGGCTTGCCGAATGTCAAGTTCACCGGCCAGGGCCATAGGCTCGGACTCACAAGTGATGCGCGGTATCTACGGCGCAGTTGGTGTCGTCGGGGTTGCGGAACTGACGACGAATGGGCGGATCAACGCTTCGACAGGGCCGACCCGGGAGATTGACGGGCCGGGTGCCGCGCAATTTCGTCAGTGTAGGCCTGACCTATCCGAGACGGCAACATAAGAGCCGACGCGGCACGCAGGCTGCTGGTTACGCCAACCGGCCGAACCACCGACGGATGGCACACAGCGCTCCCCGCATCATGGTGCAAGCGCCGATGCGAACCAGCCGAGGCTCAATCTTTCGGGCGCGTGGTATTGCAAGTCGGTATCATGTCGGCAGCCTGCGTTGATGGTCCTGTCACGGCCATCAACACCGTAGCGCGGAACAGCATGCGCCTCCCGCCGCCCGGTCACCCCGGCTCGGCGGCCGGCGCCGGCGCGGCGGTTTGCGGCGCAATCGGCGGGCCATACACGTCGCGCGCACGTTTCTGGAAGGCGTTCACCATGCGGCGCACCGCCTCGTTGAACACCACGCCGATGGCGGCTTGCAGGATGCGGCTGCGGAATTCGAAATCGACGAAAAAGTCCACCTCCGTGCCGTTGGCGTGCGGCAGGAAGTTCCATTCGTTGTTGAGATAGCGGAACGGGCCGGTCTCGTAGCGCACCTTCACCGTGCGCGGCCGGTCGAGCGTGTCGCGGGTGGCGAAGGTCTCGCGGAATGGGCCGAAACCGATGGTCATGTCGGCGAGCAATTCGTGTTCGGTGCGGTGGCGCACCCGGGTGGCGACGCACCAGGGCAGGAACTGCGGATACCTGGCCACGTCGGCGACCAGATCGAAGAGCTGGTCCGGCCGATAGGGAATGATCCGGCGTTCCGCGTGGGTGGGCATCAGCGTGCGGCGGGCGCGGCCTGCCGTGGCGCCTGCCCTGCCTCCTGCGCCGCGCGCGCCGTCGCACGCGCTGCACGCAGCGCGGCGAAATCGGCATCCGCGTGGTACGAACTGCGGGTCAGCGGCGTGGCGGAGACCAGCAGGAACCCCTTGGCGCGGGCCAGCGCGGCATAATCGGCGAATTCGTCAGGCGTGACGAAGCGATCGACCGCGGCGTGCTTCACCGTCGGCTGCAAATACTGGCCGATGGTGAGGAAATCGACGTCGGCGACCCGCAGGTCGTCCATCACCTGCATGACCTCGCCGCGCGCTTCGCCCAGCCCGACCATCATGCCGGACTTGGTGAAGATTCCCGGCCCGCGCTGCTTCACGGTGTCGAGCAAGCGCAGCGACTGGTAGTAGCGCGCGCCGGGACGGATGGTGGGATACAGCCGCGGCACGGTTTCCAGGTTGTGGTTGAACACGTCCGGCCTGGCGTCCACCACGGTCTCGATCGCACCCGGCTTGCGCAGGAAGTCGGGGGTCAGCACCTCGATCGTGGTGGCCGGGGCGGCGGCGCGCAGGGCACGGATGGTCGCCGCGAAGTGGCCGGCGCCGCCATCGGGCAGGTCATCGCGATCGACCGAGGTGACGACGACGTGCTTCAGCCCGAGCCGGGCGACGGCGTCGGCGACCCGGGCAGGCTCGTCGGCGTCCAGCGCGAGGGGTTGGCCGGTGCGCACGTTGCAGAACGCGCAGGCGCGGGTGCAGGTGTCGCCCATGATCATCATGGTGGCGTGGCGCTGCGACCAGCACTCGCCGATATTGGGGCAGCCGGCTTCCTCGCAGACGGTGACCAGGCGGTGCTCGCGCATCAGCGCGCGGGTCTCGTGGTAGACCGGGTGGGTGGGCGCCTTCACCCGTATCCAGGCGGGCTTCCGCTGGATGGGATTGTCCGGGCGGTGCGCCTTCTCCGGATGGCGGAGGGCGCCGGCGCGGTGGTCGATGACGAGGTGCGTGGCCATGGCACGATAGAAGTGGCGGGGGGAGCCGGGGGCGTCAAGCGCGGCGTGGTCGTTATCTGGCGGGTGGCGTCTGATCGTTTGCGGCGTCGGCATCCAACGCCAACAACATCGCTCTGATCTGCGTGGCGAAGCCGGGCAGATCGCGTTCCACCGTCGTCCAGACCCGCTGCAGGTCTACGTCGAAGTAGCCGTGCGTCACGGCGTTGCGCATGCCGTATGCGGAACGTCAGGGCGCGTCAGGGTGCGCCGCGATGAAATCCGGGTGTTGCTGGCGCAGGTTCTGGGCCGCTTCGCCGACGATCTGCAATTGGCGCAACACCGCATCCTGGGTTTTCACGTCGCCCAGGAATGCGGCTCGATCGAGTCCGGTGGTGTGGCTCTCAATCCAGCCAATCGCCGACAGTATGTGCTGGAGCTAGTCCCGCAGACGGAGCCGCGGACGGATCATACCGGGACTGCGTCGCGCAGGACGCGTTGTCGCATGGACTCGGGCAATGCCGCGGGGGTGGCCACGTCCACGCGGATGCCGAGCAATTCATTCAGGTCGGCAATGATGGCGCCCAGGTCGAACAACGACATCTGCTCTTGCGGGTCCACGAGGAGGTCCAGGTCGCTGTCTTCGGTGTCCTCGCCATGGACGACCGAGCCGAAGACTCGCGGATTACCCGCGCGATGCGCAGCCACCACTTCGCGGATGGTTGTTCGATGCCGGGCGAGGGGTTCAGACGGTCGCATATCGGAGGCCGCTCCGGGGATAGGGCCAAATGTCGTGATGCCTTAGAAGTGGCGAGGGGCGTGGGGGGCGTCAAGCGCGGATCGTGGCCGGTTGCCTGTCCGCCGTTGGACGGTAAAGCAGGACGTTCCGGGTGGGATGAAGTTGCAGCAGCAGGTCC
>JBEKNT010000100.1:0-24826 GCA_049522565.1 Acetobacteraceae bacterium | reverse complement strand
GGACGAGGCATCGCGCCGGGCGCGGGCGCTGGATGCCATCCTGGAGGCGATCCCGCACGGGGTATGCGTCTATGGCGCGGACCATCGGGTGACGATGTTCAACCGCGCCTATGTCCAGGCAATGAGCGGCGCCCCGCTCGCCGTGGGCGATCACCGCCTCGACGTCATCCGTCGCCGCGCCGAGGCCGGCGAATACGGCGCCGGATCGCCGGAGGACATCGCGGCCCAGCAGGCTGCGTTCGATGTAACCCGTTCGCAGATGCGGCGGCGGCGGCGACCGAACGGCACCGTGGTGGACGTACGCACCGCGCCGCTGCCGACCGGCGGCTTCATCAGCGTCGTGACCGACATCACGCCGCTGACCGAGGCGGAAGCGGAGCTGTCCCGGCGCGCCGAAGAGATGGCCGCGATGCTGGCGTCGATCCGGCACGGCGTGACGCTGTGGGGGCCCGACCGGCGGCTGATCGCCAGCAACGCCGTGGTCGCCGAGATGATGAACCACCCGCCCGGGCTGCTGACCCCAGGGCGTACGCAGGACGAAATTCTCGACAACATGGTTCGGCGCGGCGAGTTCGGCGAGGGCGCGCAGGCAACCGGCGTGGCCGACGCGCTGCGCGCGCGCGACCGTTCCGTAACGTATGTCAGGACGATGCACTTCCCCTCGGGTCGCATCATCGAAATCCGCTCCGATCCCACGCCGGGTGGTGGCTGGCTGTCGACCTACTCCGACGTGACCGAGGCGCGCCACGCCGAGGAGGAACTGCGTCGTGCCAAGGAGGCGGCGGAGGCGGCCAACCAGGCGAAGTCGCGTTTCCTGGCGACGATGAGCCACGAACTGCGCACGCCGCTGAATGCGGTGATCGGCTTCTCCGACGCATTGCTGCGCGAGGCGGCCAATCCCACGACCGCACGGGTCGCCGAATTCGCCCGGCAGATCAACGAATCGGGGCGGAACCTGCTGGGGCTCATCAACATCATCCTCGACGTGGCCCGCATCGAGGCGGGCCGCTTCGACCTGGCGTCGGACCTGGTGGACATCGAGCGCCTGATCCGGACGGCGGTGCGGCAGGCCGATGCCGCCGCGCAGGCGGCCGAGGTTACCCTGGCCACCGAGTTCGCCGAGCCTCTGCCGACGCTGCGTGCCGACGAACGGCGGCTTGCGCAGGTGTTGCGCCACCTGCTGTCGAACGCCGTGAAGTTCACCGAGATTGGCGGCACGGTGACCGCAGGGGCCAGGCTTGAACCGGATGGCGGGCTGCTGATTTTCGTCCGCGACACCGGCATCGGCATTCGGGAAGAGGACCTGGAGCGGGTGTTCGAGCCGTTCACCCAGCTCGATTCGACCCTGGCGCGCCGCTACCAGGGCTCGGGCCTCGGGCTGTACGTCTCGCGCGCCCTGGTGGCCGGACATGGCGGCCGGCTGACCTTGCGCAGCCAGGCCGGCGCGGGAACCACCGCGGAAATCCGCCTGCCGGCCCCGAAATTGGTGGTGGATGGCGGTGGGTGATGGCGAAACCCGTACCGCCGCCCCACTTTCACGGCTCAACACCTGACCTGGAGGGGTCATGACGCCGCTCGCCGAGACCGACAAGCTGTTCTTCGAACGCGCCGATGCCACGCTGGACCGCGCGGCAGCCGAGCATGTGCTGGGCGAGGCACTCTCCGCCAGCGACGATGGCGAGCTCTACCTGGAGTACCGGGAGAGCGAGAGCATCAGCCTGGATGACGGGCGCATCCGCAGCGCCGGGTTCGACACGTCGCTGGGCTTCGGCCTGCGCGCGGTGGCGGGCGAGGCGACCGGCTACGCCCATGCCGGCGAGCTGTCGGAGCCGGCGCTGCGCCGCGCCGCGGCCAGCGTGGCGGCGGTAGCGGCCGGACATTCCGGCATTGCGGCCGAGCCGCCACGCGCCACCAACGCCCGGCTCTACTCCGACGCCAACCCGCTGGGCGCGGCGGAATTTCCCGCCCGTACCGCGCTGCTGTCGGAGATCGACGTCTATGCCCGCGGCAAGGATCCTCGGGTCAAGCAGGTCATGGCCTCGATCATGGGCGAGTGGCAGGCGGTGCAGATCATGCGGCCGGATGGCACGCGGGTGGCCGACCTGCGACCCCTGGTGCGGCTGAATGTCGCGGTCGTGGTGGAAAAGGACGGGCGCCGGGAGACCGGCAGTTACGGCACGGGCGGGCGGTTCTCTTATGACAAGGTGACCGACGCCGCCGTGTGGCGCGCGGCGGTGGACGAGGCGCTGCGTCAGGCTCTGGTGAACCTGGACAGCGTTCCGGCGCCGGCGGGCGAGATGGAAGTGGTGCTGGGGTCGGGCTGGCCCGGCATCCTGTTGCACGAGGCGATCGGCCACGGGCTGGAGGGCGACTTCAACCGCAAGAAGACCTCGGCCTTCTCCGGCTTGCTGGGCCAGCGCATCGCCGTCCCCGGCGTGACCGTGGTGGATGACGGCACGCTGCCGGACCGCCGCGGCAGCCTGACGGTGGACGACGAGGGCACCCCGACCAACCGCACCGTGCTGATCGAGGACGGCATCCTGGTCGGCTTCATGCAGGACCGGCTGAACGCAAGGCTGATGGGAATGGCGGCGACCGGCAACGGGCGGCGGCAGTCCTACGCCCACTCACCGATGCCGCGCATGACCAACACGGTGATGCTGGGCGGCACGGCGTCCCCCGAGGAGATGATCCGCTCAATGAAGCGCGGGCTGTACGCGGTGAATTTCGGTGGCGGCCAGGTGGACATCACGTCGGGCAAGTTCGTGTTCTCGGCGTCCGAGGCCTATCTGGTCGAGGACGGCAAGATAACCGCCCCGGTGAAGGGCGCCACGCTGATCGGCAACGGGCCGGACGCGCTGACCAAGGTGACCATGGTGGGCAACGACATGGCGCTGGATCCCGGCGTCGGCACCTGCGGCAAGAACGGCCAGGGCGTGCCGGTCGGGGTCGGACAGCCGACGCTGAAACTGGCTGGACTGACGGTGGGCGGTACCGCGGCGTAACCCGGGGCCAGACAACAACTGCTCCAGGTGGCGCGACGGCCGCTGCGCTTCGCCATCTCCGGGAAAGCGCCGCATCGGCGATGGCGCGTGCGGCCAGTCTTGGGGCGTTGGCTCCGCCGCGCCTGTGTGACCCGGTATAGCCCGATTGGGCGCAATCGCGTCGGCCGGCTGGGTTGCCGGGCGAATTGGACGATCATGCCGGCGGCCGAAAAGATTGATGTACCCTCCGACCACCGCGGCGATCCGTCATGCCGACCGCCGGGTCAAGCGTCCGGTGGCAGGCTCCGGTCGGCATTCACGATTGTTCTTGCTGCATTCGGAAAGCCGTGGATGGGGGGCCTTCGCCCACCGATGACGGTGGGGGCTGCGTCGAGGAGTCAGCCGTTCGGGCTCCCGACATCATATCCCCAATCGCATAATGCGGCCTTAACGTGCCTGCATGTGAGCAGCATGCCCACGTTGCGTTGATTTTCCTGGACAAGCGGCCGGCGGCGCGGTTGATAGCGTCATCATGCCTCTCACGGTAAGTTTATCCACTCGATTGCTGCTGGTTCTCGCGGCGCTGCTGTGCGGTCAGGCGACTGCGCTGGCCGAGGTGCCCTGTCCGGCCGAGCCGCCTTCGCCCACCCTGCACCTGCGGCACTTGCGGGCCGCGCTCGAGCGCGGCACCGAAGCCGTGGTCGTCGCGCTCGGCTCGTCGTCCACTGAGGGGGTGATGGCGTCCGACCCGGCGCATTCCTACCCGGCGGCACTGCAAGCGGCGCTGGAGCGTGCCCTGCCGCGGATGCATATCGCCGTGCTGAACCGCGGCATCGGCGGCCAGGATGCGCCGGAAGAACTCGCCCGACTGCAAGCCGACGCGATCGCCGTGCGTCCGCAACTGGTGATCTGGCAGGTCGGCGCCAACGGTGCGCTGCGCAACGCCGATCCGGCCGAATTCCGCCGTATGGTGACGCAGGGGGTCTCCCGGTTGCAGGACGCGGGGATCGACGTGATCCTGATGGACAATCAGCACTCCCCCCGGGTGGACGCCGCGCCGGAACATGGCGTGCTGGACAAGGTCCTGGCGCAGGTCGCCGAGGCGACCGGCACCGGTCTGTTTTCCCGTGCCGCACTGATGACGGCCTGGGACCAGGAAGGCACGCCGGCGCTCCGGTTTATCGCAACCGACGGGCTGCACCACAACGATCGCGGCTACGCCTGCGTGGCGAGCGCCCTGGCGGATGCGATCCTCGACGGGCTGCGCGAGACGCGGGCGCTCTCGGCGCGAAGGTAGCGGACGCGGCCGGCGATGCCGGCGGCAATTCGCTGGAGCGCACAAGGGGCGAGGACGGTCCCGGCGCCATGGACGGGTCGGCAAGCGAATAAGGGCAAGGCGGGCTAACGACCGCGCACGGCCCGCCCCACCTCGGCCGCCGCCTGCTGTCCGCTGAGCCATGCCCCGGCAACGGTGCCGGCCAACCCGTCATGGCAAGCCTCGCCGGCGAACATCAGATGTCCGTCCCCGAGCGGCTGGCCAAGTCGCACCCGTGCGTCCGCGTTGCCGACCGGGACATAGGAATAGGCGCCGCGCACGAACGGATCGGCCTCCCAATGCGTCACCAGATGCGTGCCGCCGGAAAACAGCTTGTCCACCCGCCCGCCGAAGATCGTGCGCAGTTGCGCCAGCGCGAAATCCACTGCGGCGGCCTCGCCCGCACGCGCCAGGTCCCAGGCGACGGCGCCGCCGATCCACCCCTGCACGTAATCGCGGCCATACGGCCAGCATTGGAACGGCACCAACCGGTCGCCCCGCCGTGCCACCTGGCGATCGACCGAGCAATGCAGCGGCAGGTCCAGCCGGTCCGGCCCGGTTGCGCGCAATGCCACCTTCATTGCCAGGCCCATCGGCAACGCCTCCACGCACTGCTGTATCTCGGCGGGCAAGCCGGGGTCGAAGACGATCGCTCCCGCGGACAAGACGCCGGTGGATACCGTCACGATGGCGGCGCGCGCGGACAGCGTGCCGCCCGGCGTCTCCACTGCCACGCGGCCACCGGGACCGTTCCAGCGCAGCCGCGTGGCCGGGGTGTTCAGGCGGATGTCCAGCCCGACGCCCAGCCGCCGCGCGACGAAGGCGCCGATGCCTCCCTGCGGCACCAGGTTGCTGCCGTCCAGCACGTTGCGCCGCCAGTCACGCAGGCTGAATTGCTCCGCTTCCGCGACGCAGATCACCGGGCCTTCGAACGCTTCCACCGTCAGCGCCCAGGGATCGCCGGGTCGATGATCCGCCACCGCGGCCAGCGGCGCGTCGGACAGCAGGCGCAGCAGATCGTCGGCGGTTGCCTCGTAGCGTGCCCAGGCATCGTCGTAATCATGATATTCGGCTGGTGTCGCCTCGCGCGTGCCGACGAAACTGCGCTTGCGGCGGAGTTCGTCGGAGCGGAGCAGGGTATCGCCGGCGGCCTGGGCGATCGGCACCAGGGGGTTGCGTTCGGCCCAGTGCAGCCACACCGCGCCCATGTCGAACCAGGCTCCGCCGAGCGCCTCGGGATACGCCGTCCAGGCGCGGCCGCCGATGCGGTCGGCGGCTTCCAGCACGATGGCGGTGAGGCCATGCTCGCGCAACGTGGTCGCGGCGCCGAGGCCGGCGAGGCCGGCGCCAATCACCAGCACATCGGTGTCGGTCGGCGTGGCGGGCATCGCGGGTCCTCCGGCGGGTGATGCCAGAGTCTGCGCGCCGGGCGGCCGCGGCAAGAGGGTCTGTTGCTACGGGGCAGCTCAGGCCGCCTACACGCCGGAGTCTTGGGCTGCTCGCCTCAAGAACCCGGCGAATCGAGTTGCGACCGTTGGTCGTCAGGCGTGCGAGTCCGCCGGGGGTAAACTTGTCGGTGCGTAGTATTGTTTCGGCGATTACGATAGCATAATCGTTGCTGATATGCCGGACAATGAGAGCATGACGGCAGTGTCTTTGGCCATAGCTGCGGGTGGTGCGTGCAAAGCCGCCAAGACGACCGTCCTGATGAGCGAAGATCAAGCCGTGGCGGCGATGAAGCAGGCGAGTGCCGTCTCCGATAAACCCGCCAGATAAATAAATTGTCGGCACGGGCGTTTGGGGTGGTAGCGAACATTCCCACCACCTGTCGGCGGCCAAGCATCACGGCCCGTTGCGCCTCTCTGCCAACGGCAGGCAATTTCCCTATGCTGCTCGAATGCCAGCAGCCGACCGATTCAGCGCCGAACTCCAAAGGGAACGGCGAAGTGGGAATGTCTCGTCCGAGACCGAACTGCATCTCAAGCACGAATTCCGCAAGCTGGGGTGGAACGCACCTGCCTCGACGCTTGGCGGCGGCGCGGTAGGGCAGGAGCTTTTGACGCACGCCTAAGCCGGCAAAACGGTGCGTGAGGCTCCGACATAGGTAGTTTCCGAGCCTATCGCTGGTAGCTTCATCATCTAAGATACAGTCTGCGATCGTGGCTGGTCTGCGCCCCCCGCAGCACCGCAAATGGCCCTTGTCATAAGGAAATCGCAATGTACCTCTCGAGCGAGAGTCTCCTTGTCATACTATTGGTCGGCATTGCTGCCGGGTGAATCGTGCAGGGGACCGGCCTTGGCCTCATCGGTGACATGGTAATCGGCGTTGTCGGCGCCTTCATCGGCGACTGGCTGTTGCCTCGGCTCGGTATCCATCTTGGTGTGGGAATTATCAGTGCGATCATCAACGCCACCATAGGCGCCGTCGTGCTGCTTCTCATCATCAGGCTTGTCCGAGGTGGCGGCCGTTGGAGCAGCGGCTCGGGTACCAGTTGGAGCCGCCGTTTGTTCGGCCGTCGGTAGCGAGGATGCAATCAGGCGAGGCCGCAAAGCTGTCCAGTCTGCAAAATGTGCCTGCCCTTGCCAGACCGACCGTGCTGGACATTCCTGCGGGCGACGGAGCACATACAGCCGTCCTGGTTGGCGCTGCTTCGCTCTGCTACCCGGAAGATGTCACGCGCGGCATGATAGCGGACTGGCCACGGACCCAATCCGCCGTACTATGCGCCCCAAGCTGCGCCACGTTGACGCGTTCGGTTCCGGTCGATCGAACCCATCAGTCTGAGGTATCAACTTGGGTTGCCGCCATACGGGGCGGAACCGTCAGACGATTCTTGTCAGTCGTGGGCAAAGTGCCATATTGGCGTCGGGAGGCGATGATGACCGTGAAGAAGAGCAGAATCTATAGCGTTGGCGCCGTTGCCTGCGACGTTGGGTTGTTGTTGATCGGGTTGGGCTTCTTCGTTCAGATACTCAACAATTTTTTCTACAGGCAGCCCTTTGACCGCTTGTTCTATCTGGGCTTTGCGTTCATCCTGACTTTTGCGCTTTGTCGGACGCTCCGCGTCATGCAACTGACGGAAGCCAGGTAGCTGTATCAAATCAACGGTCGGCGACGGCACTCACGCCACTCGGAGAACAGGTCGATGCGTCTGGTCATTGCGTTGATAGTGATCATCTACATTGTTGGCGTTGGCGTCGTGCTATCGCCCACGATTCAGGCCAAGTGGAATGGCGCTTCAGCGTCAGACTTCGCCACAAGCGTTGCACAGGCTCTCCCCAATGCCCTCGCGTGGCCGGTAAGGGCGTTCCACAGCATAGCCGACCGAGGTTGATCGGCGTTTGACGGACTGGCGAACGCCGTCATCCTGTCCATCCCCACCAACACCGCCCGATACGATCGCCGGGCACCGTCTCGCACTGTCACACCAAGGTCACCGGCGGTCGGATCAACGGAACGGTCTGTAAGGCTCTCGTGCGGCCGGTTGGGAGAGGTTCAGGGGACGGCGGACGGCCGGAAGGAGGTTGGCCAGAATTGGCCGGATGCTCAACCGCTGCCGATCATCCCGCGCAGCCGAGAACTCCAGTTCCCAACGAGTCGGCGGCCGACGCTTCGGAGGGACTGCCTGGAACCCCTATCTCCAAGCCTTCAGCCGCTCGGCAGCTTCCCGCATGTCGGCCTCCGGCCCGCAGTACGAAAATCGCAGGAAGTGGTTGCCCCTTGCGTGGTCAAAATCTATGCCAGGACTTGCAGCAACCCCGACCTCGGCCAGCATTCGCTTGCAAAACGCCTCGCTATCGTTTGACCGGTCAGCGATGTCAGCGAACAGGTAAAATGCACCCTGAGCCGGTGAGAGGCGGTTGAACCCCGCCTCCGGCAGCGCCCGAAGCAGATGATCACGGGAGCGGCGGTATCGGGCCACATTGGCGGCGAGTTCGTCGTGACAGTCGAAAGCAGCCTCGGCGGCGATCTGGGAGATATGCGGGGCGCTGATGAACAGGTTCTGCGCCAGACGCTCCACGGGACGCACCAGATCGTCTGGCAGGACCATCCAGCCGATTCGCCAGCCTGTCATCGAGAAGTACTTGGAAAAGCTACCGATGACGATGGCATTGGGACTGAGGGCGGCCGCTGTGGCGATAGGCACCCCCTCCCCGGACGATGGTTCAACCGGGAACGGCTTCGAGAAGCTGTTGACCACCACCGCATTGCCACTGAATGAAGCCGCGGACGCGGCCGGGCTGTCGTAGTGCAGGCCGTGGTAGATCTCGTCGCTGACCAGCCGCACGCCGTGCGCGTCGCACCAGCGCGCGATGGCCGCCAGTTCCTCCGGATGCAGCATGGTGCCGGCCGGATTGCACGGGCTGGCCACGATCAACCCGTCGGGCGGCGGGTCCAGCGCCTCCAGCAGCGCCACGCTGGGTTGGAACCGCGTCTCCGGCCCGGCTTCCAGCACCACAGGCTGCATGCCCAGCGCGGTCAGGATGTTGACGTAGGGCGGGTAGAACGGCGCGGCCAACGCCACCCGGTCGCCCCGGTCGAACGCCGCCAGGAAGGCCAGCGGAAACGCCCCCGAAGCGCCCACCGTCACCGCCACATGCTCTATCGGCACGTCCAGCCCGTAGCAGTCGCGGTAATGCGCGACGATCCGTTCCCGCAGAGACCGCCGGCCAAACGCCTCGGTATAGCCCAGCGCATCGCCGGACCGCAGCGCCGCCACGGCGGCCGCCACCGCGCCGGCGGGAGCGCCGGTGCCGGGTTGGCCGACCTCCATGCGAATCACGTGCGGCGCCCCCGGCGGCAGCGCCGCGGCGCGCGCATTGGCCGCGGCGATCACGTCCATCACCATGAATGGCGGCGCCGAGGCCCCCCGGCCGACCTTCAGCGTCATGCCCGCGCCCGACTCAGTTGGCGCCCACCGCGAGGCCGCCGCCGCGCGGGTCGGTCGCCCAGCGGCAACTGCCGGTCTGATCCGGCAGGTAGCTCGCGCAGTCGATGACGTTGGCGCGCCCGGGATCTGGCACCGGCGCCGCCATCGCCTGGCCGGTGGTCAGCGTATTGGCCATGCCGACGGCGACCGCCATCGGCGCCGCCGCCTGGCCCGAACCGCCGACCTCGGCGCGGAACGCGTTCAGGTGCTCGTTCCAGGCCAGCGCCGCGGCAAACAGCGGCGGCGGCACGCTGGCCGGCGAGGCGGCCAGCAGGAACCCCAGCCCGGGCACGACCCGCCCGGTGCCGAACAGGTTGTCGAGGCTCACCGCACACACCACGGCATTGCCGTAGCGATCCAGCGTCGCCCAGGTCGTCGAGGCCGGCAGCGGCGGCGGCGCGGCCTGCGGCAGCGCCGTGTCCGTCAGCAGCGCGTCCGCCGTCACCCCGCCCTGCCGCCAGCGCGCCGCAACCGCCAGAGCGCGCGCCGTGGCGGCGCCGAAGTCGTTCGGGCGCTGCTGCAAGGTCTCGAACGCCGCGGCGGCGGCCAGCCCGCCATCCGCCGGAGCCGGCAGGAACGCCACCTTGTCGCTGCGCCACGGCACGATCAGCGCCGGAGCCAGCGTGGGCAACCCGCCGCGCAGGTCGCCGAGCGACAGCGGCCCCCCCACCAGCGGCGACTGCTGCTCCAGCCGCCGGGCCAGGACGCCCTGGTAGAGGTCGCCCACCCCGCTCACGCGGAGCACCGACAGCGTCGCGGCCAGGTCGAGCTGCACCAGCGGATCGCCCTCGCGCAGCGGCACGCCGTTGCGGCTGAACACCGCGCGGGCCCCCGGATCGGCCAGCAGCGGGCCGGCGACCACCGCCAGATCCGTCGCCAGCGCACGCGACACCGGCACGCCGAACCGAGCGAACCGCTCCGCCGGCACCACCAGGCTCTCGAACGGCCGATGGCCGTAGCGCGCATGCAGCAGGTAGAGGCCGCGTGCCAGCATCGGCACTGCCGCCGGGCGATCCGCGTTCGGCCCGACGCTGGCGGGCGGGCGCGGCAAAAACAGCACCGCCTCCGGCACGCCGCCGTTGACCGACTGCTTGTCGGCGGCGTACGCGAGACAGGCACCGCCGGCCCCCAGGCTGGCGCGGGAGGGCAGCGTCGCCGTCAAGGCGAACCCGACCGCCACCGCGGCATCGGCGGCATTGCCGCCGAGCGACAGCGCCTCCCGCCCGAGCAATGCGGCGCGCGGCTCGTCCGCCACCACGCCGCCGAGGAACCCTTGGACGTGGCCCTGCTGACCCTCCGGCGGCGCGGCCGGGCCGGAGAACGGGTTCAAATCCGGCAGCGAGCCGCAGGCCGCATTGCCCAGGGTGAGTACCGACAGGACGATGGCGCGCCAAGGCGCTAGGATAGCGCGCCTGCCCCGCGCCGGGACCGAGAGCCTGCTCCGCAAGTTTGCCGATCCTTGTTCCGGGCGGGCCGCCGTGCTTGGGCAGGTCCGCATCGCCATGGTGGGGGACCGTGCCATAAACGCGTTCGCTACAACCGGCAACTGCCCGCGCTTTCGCCTGAGAGGATTGCCCATGACCCGGCTGTTTCGTGCCTCCATCCTGCTGTCCGCTCTGGCCTGCGTGGCCGCGTTGCCCCGCGGCGCTGCGGCCGACGCGTTCACCCCCGCCCAACGCGCCGAGATCGTCGCCATCATGCGCGACGCTCTGAAACACGACCCCTCGATCCTGCGCGATGCGGTCATGGCGTTGCAGGCCGACGACGGCGCGCGCCAGCAGGCGGAGGCGCAGGCGGCGCTGACGGCCAACCGCGACGCCCTGGTGACGCCGGCCGATCCGGTGGCGGGCAATCCGCATGGCGACGTGACAATCGTCGAATTCTTCGACACGCGCTGCCCGTATTGCCGGCGCATGGAGCCGGTGATGGAGAAGTTCCTGGCGCAGGATCACGGCGTGAAGCTGGTCTACAAGGATCTGCCGATCCTCGGCCCGGCCAGCACGCTCGGCTCCAGGGCATTGCTCGCCGCGCAGCAGCAGGGCGGCTACGAGAAGCTGCGCGAGGCAGTGATGCAACTGCCGGCGGATACCACGCTGCCGATGATCGAGGTCGCGGCGGAGAAGCTTGGTTTGGATTGGGGCAGGCTGTCGCACGACATGGACGCGCCGGCGGTACAGCAGCGGATCGACGCCAACCTGAAGCTGGCGCACGCGCTGGATATCGAGGGCACGCCGGCCCTGGTGATCGGCGACACGATGGTGCCCGGCGCGCTGGACCTGGCCGAGTTGAAGAAGCAGGTAGCCACGGCGCGGGCGGCGGCGCGGAAGTAGGTGGGGACGAGATGAAAATGAATACTCCCCCTCCCTCAAGGGGAGGGGGAGAAGGCTTCGGTCGACCGGCGCCCCTGGTTACTCCGCCGCCTGCCGCGTCGCGTTGTAGATCACCTCGTCCAGCGCCGGCTTTACGTGCCGCTGGAACGTGTCGAGCGTCTCGATCACCACCTCTTTCGGCGTCTGCGCGTAGTGATTGATCAGCGTGATGTATTCCGCCGGGAACACCCGCCATTGCTCCAGCAGTTCGCGCCGCACCTCCTCCACCGAGCCGAACACGAACAGCCCCGAACTTACCAGCGAACCGAAATAGTCGTCGTTCTCCACCTTTCGCCGGCCCATCGCGGCATAGAAGTTCTTCCAGATGTCGAGGTCATAGTTGCGGATACGATCCAGCGCGTCCTCGCGGGTCTTGCCGATCTGGATCCAGCGCACCATGCACTGGTTCTGCCCCGGCAGGAACGAGCGTCCCTGCGCCGCGGCGGCCTTGCGATAGGTCTCCGCCAGCGGACCGGCCGACTGGATGTTGGTGAAGTAGGTCGGCACGAAGCCGTGCTTGCCGCAGAAGGCAATTGTCTCCGGACTGCCGCTGCCGGAGACGAACACCGGCGGATGCGGCTGCGTCCAGGGCGCCGGACACACCGCCACACGCCGCGTATGGCCCTGCGCATCCACCTCTCCCGGCGCGCCGAATTTTTGGGTCACGCCGGCACGTGCCAGCGGCCAGTCGTCGACGCCGGTGTCGTACGGATAGGGGATCTGCCAGTTGTCGCTCTTGTGGTCGAAGCTTTCCTGCGTCCATGCCTTCAGCAACAGCTCGACATGATCCTCGAAGATGCGACGGTTCTTCGCGTCGTCGGCCAGGTCCTTCTCCAACGTGGTGGCCTGCGAGAACCCGGCAAGCTGGGTCTGCGCGTTGTACACCGCAGCGCTCGGCGACTTGGTGGCGCGCGTGCCGAAATGCTGGCCGATCACGTTGGTCCAGCGCGACTGGTAGCCGCGCGCCAGGCCGACGAAGCTGCGGCCCTGCGCAAGCTGGTTGATCACCGCGGTTTCTTCCGCCACGCGGATCGGATTGTGCGTCGCCATCACGTAGCCGATCACGCCGACATTGATGCGCTTGGTAATGGCCGCCCAATAGGCCTGGACGACGCTCGGCGCCGGCGCGACTTCGTAGCCTTCCGACCAGAAATGATGCTCGATGGTGGCGATACCCCACAACCCCAGTTCGTCGGCGGCGCGCACGATGTCCGAGGCGCCGTGGATCGCATTCTGGTAGAGTTGCCGGTTGCGGCCGATCGGGCGCAGCGCGGCGCGCTCGGCTTCGTCCTTCGCCGGCATGACCGGGTAGATGACGGTGATTGGCTTCAGTTCGGGCATCGGGGCGGCCTCCTTACCGGGCGTTGCATGACGATACCGAGTGGTAGGAAGACGTCAATCGCGCAGCTGCACGCGGTGCTTTCTTTGCGTCCGCGTCACGTGCCAACCTCGCCGTATGGCGGAGTTCCGGCTGTGCCTCTCGGCCGTCCGCAGCGAGTTTGCCGCGGCGCGCGACACCCTCGCCACCAGCCTGCGCGCCCGCGAGATGCATATCGCGGTGCAGAGCGACTTCCGCCGGCAGGAGGCCTCCGACACCACGCTGCGCAAGCTGCACGACGACGTCCGCGACTGCAACGCGGTGGTCTGCGTCATGGGAACGCGCAGCGGCAGGATGCCCGCGCCTACCGCCGCCGCACAATTCGCGCACATGCTGCCGGCGGGGATCGCCAGGCGCTGTGGCAGCAGGGATCGTCCCAGCGTAACGCCGTGCTGCATGGCGGTGCCGACCAAGGGGCGAATCCGGGCTTGCCTTGCTACAAAGTGTCCGCTTGCAGCCCTCTCGATGCCCGCGGCGGTCCGTGCCGAGTGGTCGTTGCTCCCGGCGCCGTCCCCAGCCAGCGCTCCGAGGAGAACTGCCTGGTTCCCGATCTTGGCATCACCTGCGCGCCGCCCTCGGGCGCTCGGTTGCTGCGCGAGCCTGTCGTACTGATCGAGATCCTGTCCCCTACCAACGTGAGCAAGACACGGGCGAATGTCCGCGCCTATTTGACGATCCCCACGGTCGCCGAGATCGTGGTCCTGCGCTCGACCGCGATTGCGGCGGAGATACTCGGGCGAGGGCCGGACGGTGCATGGCCGCCGCAGCCGGACATCGTCGATGCGGACGGCGAGCTTCGGCTTGACAGCATTGGCTTTGCGGTGCCGCTGCGGTCGGCCTACCGCAGCACCGGCCTGGGGTAGCTGCTACTCGGCCATTCCATTTCGCTCCCGTCGAATGGCGGCCCTGCCGCGCCAACGATGAACGCGGGACATTGCGCCAGCGTTGCCCTGTTCGCTCGGCTGTGTGACCCTACTGCTCGGTAACCGAGCGCGGCGGTGTCACCCGCGCGTCTGCGCGCGCAAGACTCCGGGAGGGAACCATGGATGTCGGCATGATGATGGTGTTTGCCGCCTATGGCTGGGACGACATCAGCGACCATCAGGTCTGGGAGGAGGAACTCCGTCTCGCCCGCCTCGCCGCCGATCTCGGTTTCGACGTGCTGTGGTCGGCCGAGCACCACTTTTTCGACTATTCGTTCTGCCCCGACAACCTGCAGCTCATGACCTACCTGGCGGGAGTGTGCCCGAACGTCGATTTCGGCACCGCGGCGGTCATTCTCCCTTGGCACGACCCGCTGCGCGTCGCGGAACAGGCGGCGGTGCTCGATCTGCTGTGCAAGGGGCGGCTGCGTCTCGGCCTCGGCCGCGGGCTGGCGCGCCGCGAGTTCGCCGCCTTCCGCGGCACGATGAACGAATCGCGCGAGCGGTTCGACGAGGCCGCGCCGATGATCGTCAACGCGCTACGCACCGGCGTGATGGAAGGCAACGGCAAGTTCTATCCGCAGCCGCGCGTGGATATCCGCCCGAAGCCGAAATATAGTTTCGACGGCCGCATCTATGCCGTCGCGTCGAGCGAGGATTCCGTCGAAGCCGCGGCGCGGCTTGGTGCGCACATGGTGATGTTCTGCGACCGGCCGTGGCCGCTGCGCCAGCCGGCGATCCAGCGCAACCGCGACCTGTTCCGCAAGTTCCACGGCACCGAGGCGCCGCCGATGATGATCGCCGATTTCTGCCTGTGCCTGCCGACGGCGGATGGGGCGGAGGAGCTTGCCCGCCGCTACATGGGCACGTTCGTGCACAGCAACTTCGAACACTACGAACTGCTGGGCGAGCACTTCGCGCAGGTGAAGGGCTACGATGCCTATGCCCAGAAGGCCGAGATCGCCCGCAAGGGCGGCATGGACGGCGCGATCGATGGCTTCATGAAGGCTGCGGTGTGGGGTCCGCCCGACCGCGTGCTGCGTGAGCTTGAGGCCCGCCGGGCGGCGATCGGCGATTTCGAGGTGAACACTGCGTTCCGCTTTGGCGGCATCCCCTACGCCACTGCCGAGGCTTCGCTGCGGCTGTACGCGAGGGAAGTATTGCCCGTGCTGAAGACATGGCAGCCCGCGCCGCTCCCCAGCGCGGCGGAGTGACGCGCGGAGCGACGGGCCGCATCGGCGGCCCCCTGGTCATTGCCAGGCGCGAAGCGACGCAGCCATCTCCGCGTGAGGAGCGGCAGCGGTTCCCCCCGGCGCGGATTGCTTCGTCGCTTCGCACCGCGCAATGACGGCGGAACCTTTGCAGTCGCCGTTTGAAATAAGTCGCCTGCCTTAAAGGAACACGCCCTCCGGCTCGATGCCGAGCAATATGCGGCCGACCGATTCGAAATGGGCGTCGCGGGATTGGATCTGTTGCGACAGCGTGTGCATGTCGCGGAAGCGGCGCTCGAACGGTGTGCCGGGGAAGATCGCGTCCACGCCGGCGGCCTTGTACGTGAAGTCCGCCACGGCGATCGCCTCCTGGATGGCATGCGCGCAGGCCAGCCGCACCCGCGCCCGCTCCGGCACGTCAATCACGCCGGTGTCGTCCGCGGTTGCCCAGATGTTCGACAGCGTCTCCACCAGGTAGGCGCGGCCCGCATCGAGCCGCGCCTGCATGCGGGCGACATTCGCCTGCACCACCGCGTTGTCCGCCAGCCGGCCCAGTCCGCGCGGCGTCTTGCGCGTTGCCAGCGCGACGAATGCGTCGAGCATGGCGCGCGCGATGCCGCACGCTACGCCGGCGACGCCCACCGCGTAGAGGCCTTGCATGGGGAAGGCGTAGAGCCGCCCGGGCAGCCGCCGCAACGTCGGATCCTCGCGCGTCGTGCTGAATGCTTCCGGCACGAACAGGTTATCCAACGTGTAGCCCTCGGACGCGGTGCCACGCATGCCGATGGTGTTCCAGTTGGTGACATGCGTCGCATGCTCTGCCGGGAACAGCAGGGTGCGCACGGTCGGGCGACCCGCGGCGTTCAATCGCAGCGATCCGTCCGGCTCGGCGACATGGCCATGCGCGCCCATCCAGTTCGCCTGCCGACAGCCGCTGGCAAAACCCCACTCGCCGGAGATCCGGTAGCCGCCAGGCACCGCGATCGCCTTGCAGGCGTTCGGCGGACCCCAGGCGATGATAGTGCGCGGATCGTCGAAGATCGTGTGCATCGTCTCCGGTTCGAGGAACGGCGCGATCAGCGCCGCGCTGTTGCAGACGAACAGGTTCCAGCCGAACGAGCCGTCGTGCCGGCTGACCTCCTCGATGGCGCGCAGATACGCCCAGGGTTCGACCTCATCGCCATCCACCGCGCGTGGCAGGAACATGCGGCACAGCCGCGATGCGTGCAGTTCGCTGAGCAGGGGTTCGGGGATTTGCTGGGTGCGTTCGATCTCGTCCGCGGCGGCGGCGATCGAGGCGGCCAGATCGCGCGCCCGCGCGACAGGGTCCGGCCTGGTGAGGATATTCATCGGACGTTCCGTGCCATGATGCAGCGATTACCGGCCGGCCGGAGGGCGATGTCAACGCGGGGTAGTGGGCCAGTTTGAATGTCTGCAATGGGTGGAGCCGGGTCGGTCCGGTTCCGGAGAACTGATCCGAAAACCGGCCATTCGTCTGGTGGCTTGTTGTGGCCGAATCCCGACGGCGGGACCGCCGCGGAACGGCCCCGTGCATCACGCTTGCATGCTCTTCCGGTCCGGCTTGCTCAGGGCGGGCCGGTGGCGCAGGCGACGGCGGCTTCTGGTGCCGGTTGCGGCCACCATTTCGGCCATAGACAGGCCGGGACGGAGGCCGGGCGGGCGACCGGAATCTCCAGCCACCGCTTCGAACACCACCGGGTATCCGCGTCCTGCTCGAGCTCTGCGATGCTGCCACCACAGGCGACGATGGCGCGGGACACTTCCTCCCACAGCGGATGGTGCGGCGTGATGCCGAGATCGCGGCAGATGCCGGCGAGCACGACGCCGACCGGGTGATGGCGGAGCTTGGCGGCGAGCTGCGCAACGGTGGGTGACGCCGGAGCGTCGCTGCGGCGGGCCGGTCGGGCAGGCGCCGGGTCCCGGTCCGGCGGGGCATCGGGCCGGACGGCATCGGGTCGGGCGGCGCGTGGCTGGCGCGGGGAGGGTGTGCGCATGCGCGCGGCGACGGCGTAGAGGCCGAGGCCGGCCTGCCGGTGGACGCCATCCTCGAGCGCGAGGGCGCGGCCGATGGCAGAGTTGATGCGGGCGAGGATGCAGCGGAGATCGGCGGTGCCGAAGGGTTTGGCGAGACGGGGGAATTCCGGGCAGGCGGAGCGCAGCCGCACGGCGACGAGAAGCTCCTTGCCGTAGTTGATCACGCGGCGGAGCAGTCCGGCCAGGCGGAGTGGGGCGGGCGCGGCGTCGCCGGCCCGATCGGGATCGGGCTCGGGGGCAGGCGCGAAGAGGGAGACTGCGGCGGACATTTGTCGGAATAAAAGCATAATAGAGGAAAATTGTCAAGTGGGTTTATGGGGTTCGGTGGCCGGCTGCGAATGGGGCAGGCCGCTTGCGTGCGGCCGGGCGGGGCAGCGGCGGCGGGCGGGGGCGACCGGGACGGACCCGTGGTTCGTTCCGGTGCTGATCCACAGGCCGCACGCCAGCCGGCGGTAGCGGGTCAGTTTGAACGGCCGCTTTGGGTGGATTGCGGACGTTCGGCCCCGGGCATTTGATGCGAGATTCAAGAATCTTGCCACAGACAATATGCTTGGCACCAGTTGCGAAATTGCCGGTTCCTTCCCCTGATTGGACCGCCGGGAGCATATAGAGAAGACGTCTACGGGCGGCCCAGGTGATGCAGAGTTCATTGCCAAAGCGATCGCGGCGCCATTCGAGCGGCTGCTTCGAGGAACGAGGGCCGCGTGCAATCGAATTAGGCCTCCACGCGGCGACACCCGTCATCATGGGAGTTCAAGGCAGCAGGCAAGATCTGTCGTGATCCATTTCAGGCATTGCTCATACCGGGTCGTCGGTTTTTTTGGGCGGGGCCTCTGGCTGCTTTGGTCTTCCGCCGCATTCCGAGGAATTGCTCGAACGCGCTTAACGCAGCGTTGGATACATAGTGCTCGATGCCTTCTGCGTCCTGCTCTGCGTCCTCGAGAGGAACCCCCACCGCCAGCAACAAATCGACAACCAGGCGATGCCGCGCGCGAATCCGGGCCGCAAGCGCGTTCCCCGCGTCCGTTAGAAACACGCCACGATAGGGCCGGGCCGTCGCCAGTCCCTCGCGCTTCATCTTGTTGATGTTCTTGTTGACAGTCGCATGCGAAACCCCAAGGCGCCGCGCAATGTCCGTGACCCGCGCCTCGCCCGATGTTTGCAGCAAGTCGTCGATCAGCTCTGCGTAGTCCTCGCAGAGCGCGGCGGAATGGGCGGCGCGCATCTTGCGGAACTGCGCCGCCTGCCTGCGCTCCGGGGGCAGGGTTGGGGTCGAAGCGGCGGGCGAGCGGGCTCCGAGCATGGTCTCACGATTCTCCCGGGCCACCGGGAAGGCGGCTGTCGCGCCTGATGTAGCCGCGTCTAACTTTTGTCCGCAAGAGCCACAACCGCCGCTTCGTACCCATGCCGTCATAACGAAGCCACTTGACCTAGATGTAGCCAAGGTTACACTATGCAGCATCGGCATACGGGGAAAGTGGCTGAATGAGCGACATTGCGACCAAGCAGGCCATGACCGACCGCACAACCCTGGCGATCCGCGAGGCTCTGGGCGGCCGCCGCATCGGGCTGCGCTCCTCACTGCTGTTCGCCGGTCCGGCGGTGATCGCCTCGATCGCCTACATGGATCCAGGCAACTTCGCGACGAACATCCAGGCTGGCGCAAGATACGGCTACGTCCTGCTCTGGGTGGTCCTCCTGGCCAACGTGATCGCGATGTTGTTCCAGGCGCTGTCGGCCAAGCTCGGAATCGTCACCGGACGGAATCTTGCCGAGATGTGCCGCGAGCAGTTCCCCAGACCGGTCGTCCTGGCGATGTGGGTTGTCAGCGAGGTGGCCGCCATGGCCACCGACCTTGCCGAGTTCCTCGGCGGCGCGATCGGTTTGTCACTCCTGTTCCAGATGCCGTTGCTGGTCGGGATGATCATCACGGCGATAGTGACCTACGCGATATTGCTGGTCGAGAAGCGTGGGTTCCGGCCGATGGAGGTGATCATCGGCAGCTTGGTTGCCACTATCGGGCTTTGCTATCTGATCGAGATGTTCATCGCGCCCGTGTCATGGGGCTCGGCGGCGCTGCATTCCGTGCTGCCGCAGATGCCGGACGCCGCGGCACTGACGATCTCGGTCGGCATCATTGGCGCAACTGTGATGCCGCACGCCGTCTACCTGCATTCCGGGCTGACCCAAGGGCGCGCCCCGGCCCGCAACGACCGCGAGCGGCGCAGGCTGCTCCGCTTCTCCAACACCGAGGTCCTCATAGCGCTGGCGGTCGCCGGACTGGTCAACATGGCCATGGTGATGATGGCTTCCAGTGCCTTCCATGCCGGCCACCCCGAGGTGGCCGAAATACAGACCGCGTATCACACCCTGACGCCCTTGCTGGGGATCGGCGCCGCCGGAGTGTTTCTGGTATCCCTCATTGCCTCCGGCGTATCGAGTTCAGTGGTGGGCACAATGGCCGGGCAGATGATCATGCAGGGCTTTGTTGGCTTCCGCATCCCGATCTGGGTCCGGCGGCTGGCGACGATGGTGCCTGCCTTCATTGTCGTCGGCCTCGGCACGAACGCCACGATGGCACTGGTCATCAGCCAGGTGGTGCTCAGCCTGGTTCTGCCGGTGCCGATGATCGCGTTGGTGCTGTTCACCCGGCGTCGTGACATCATGGGCCAATTCGCCAACCGTCGGTTGACCGATGTAGTGGCGATCCTGGGCACCGCCATCGTGCTGATACTGAACACCGTGCTGCTGTTGCAGACCTTTGGCGTTCCCATTCCTGGTCTGCCTGACACAGGTTAAGTCAGCCAACGCCGAGTCTTCCGGCCTCGTCCCTACCCGCCGACCAAGGCCTGACAACGCGCCCCCACGGAGCGTTCCCATCGTCCAGCGCCTCACTTGGCGGCAGGTGATTGATGTCCCCCCCCAAGCTTGTTCGGCCCGCGGTCGGGCAACAGCGGCAGGAAGGGTGCAGTGATGGTATTCCGCAGGCAATCCGCCAGTTCGAGGCTGCAGACCCTGACGCGGGCCGTCGCCCGGCGTCCCCGGTCGGCAGTCCGCTTCGGGATCCACCAGGGATTCGACACATCTTCCGCCGTTGTGGCGGTTGGCTTCCTGTGTTGGCCACTGATATGCGACGCTCAGCCGGCCGGTCCAGCATCGCAACCGCAGATCGTACCGGTGATGCCGGAGCAGGCCGAGCAGGCCGAGCAGGGTGCGCTGAAGAGCTGGACGAACCATGATTATGATTGGACCGGGTTCTACATCGGCGGTCATTTCGGCTATAGCCGCGGACGGCTAACTGGCACACTGTTCGATTCCACTGCGCCCAATTCGGGTAATTGGTTCGGCAGCCTGTACGGCGGTTTCCAGGCCGGATACGACTACATGTTCCCCGCCGGGTTTGTCCTGGGGGCCGAAACCGACGTGTCCTTCCCCAATTTCCTGGAGGATGGTGTCGCGACGACGCGGACGACGACGCAAAGTTCCGTTATCGACAAGATCGACGATGTCGGCACCGTGCGTGGCCGCTTCGGATATGCGTTCGACCACTGGCTGATCTATGCGACCGGCGGCTTCGCCTGGTCACAGGCGCGCTTTATCGAAACGCCCGGCCTTGCCGATGATCAGGGACAGGTCCTGGGCTCCCGCAGGGGCTGGGCTGCCGGAATCGGCGCCGAGGTGGCGTTTGCCCCGCGATGGACCGCGCGCATCGAATATCTCTACGAGCAATTCGGCGACGCCGCGGCGACCTTCCCGTCCGGCACGCGATACGAGTCGGCGTTCGACATCCACACGCTGCGGGTGGGGCTCGACTACCAGTTCGGCCAGCCGGACGCCGATACGACGACGCCCCAGTCAGGCGAGCAATGGCCGATCAACCCCGACAACTGGAATATCCACGGGCAGTTCACTTTTATCGGGCAAGGGTATCCGCCCTTCCATTCGCCGTACGAAGGGGCGCAAAGCCTGACCGGCAACAGCCAGTTCGAAGATACCATCAGCTCGACCGCGTTCATCGGGTTTCGTCCGTGGCATGGCACGGAAATCTACATCGACCCCGAGCTGATGCAGGGTTTCGGCCTCAGCAACACCTACGGCGTCGCCGCGTTCCCCAACGGCGAGGCGCAGAAGTCGAACTTCCCAATACCGCGCGTCAACATAGCACGCATTTATGTCCAGCAGATCGTCGGGCTCGGCGGCCCACAGGAGAAGATTGAGGATGGCCCGAACCAGATCGGCGAGACCGAGGATATCTCGCGCATCACCGTTGCGGCCGGCAAGTTCGCGGTCACCGATTTCTTTGACACGAATCAGTACGCCAACGATCCGCGGACTGATTTTCTGAACTGGAACATTTATGGCGGTGGTTCATATGACCTGACTATGGACAAGCTGAGCTATACGTGGGGTGCCTACGCGGAACTGAACCAGCAGTACTGGGCGTTCCGAACCGGCTACTTCCTGGTTCCCACCGTATCCAATGTCAATACTTTCGACATGCACATTCCGAGCAGGGGCGAGTATGTGGGTGAACTCGAGTTGCGATACTCGGTGTTCTCGCAGCCCGGCAAACTGCGCTTGTTCGGGTGGGCGAACCGCGCCACGGCCGGAAGCTATTCCGAAGCGGTCGCCCTGCCGCTGACGTCGCCGGGCTACCCGAATATCGCGCTGACGCGGGAAGTCCGCACCAACTATGGGTTCATCATCAACATAGAGCAGGCGATCAGCGACAACCTCGGCGTGTTCTCGCGGATCACCTGGGATGCCGGACAGACTGAGAAAATCGGCTGGACCGATTGCGATGCGAGCCTGTCTCTCGGTATGTCGCTGAAGGGAACCGCCTGGGGGCGCCCCAATGACACGGTTGGCATGGGCGGCGTGGTGGAAGGTCTTTCGCCCGCGGCCCGGGCCTACTTTGCCGCTGGAGGTCTCGGCATCCTGATCGGCGATGGCCGGCTGAACTACCAGCAAGAGAAGGTGCTCGAGGTCTACTACGCCTACCACGTCAATGAATGGCTTACGGTTTCCCCCGACTACCAGTTCATTGCCGATCCGGGATACAATGCCGACCGGGGTCCAGTGTCGATTTTCTCATTGCGGCTTCACGCAGAGTTTTGAGCTGGCATACATCCGTGTGATTGTCGTGCGGCATGGGCTTTGGATTATCTCGCCGCCACAACCTGCACAGCAGGGGCAGTGCCCAGCTCACGACGCGCCTGACTGATGATCTGCCAACCGCCCGATAGCCCCAACCCGCCCATGATGGCGGCCACGATCACATCCGGCCATCCGGTGCCGGTGCCAAAGACCCCGATCGCCGCTAGCAGCACGGCGAAATTGCCGAGTGCGTCATTGCGCGAGCAAATCCACACCGAACGCATGTTCGCGTTGCCGCCGCGGAAGCCGTAGAGCATGAGCGCCACGCCACCATTGGCGGCGAGGGCGGCGAACCCGACCACGCCCATGACCTCGGCGCCCGGTAGCGTCCCATGGAAAGCGTGCCATGCCGTGCTGCCGAGTACCCACAGCGCTAAGATCACCAGTGTGCCGCCTTTGGCGAGAGCCGCTCGGGAACGCCAGGTCAGCGCCATCCCAGCCACCCCAAGGCTGATGGCGTAGTTCGCGGAGTCGCCAAGAAAGTCCAGCGCGTCGGCTTGCAGGGCCGAAGAGCCGGCGGCAGCGCCGGCGATGATTTCGCCCAGGAAGAACCCGCCATTGATGACAAGAGCAATCCACAGCGCTCGCCGCCAGCCCGAGCCGTTCACCGGCGGAGCGACGGCGCAGTGGTCATCGTGACAGCAGGCCATGGTCATCCTCGACAAAAAGGTGATGACTGCCTACCTAAACCCTGTAGCAGCTACAGGGTCAAGGCATGGTAACCGATATGCTCAGAATCGGCGAGTTAGGGCGCGCGACCCGCACCAAGGTTGAGACCATCCGCTACTATGAGCGGATCGGCCTACTGCCGCCGCCGGCCCGCACCGGCGGCAATTACCGGGCCTATACCCGGCATCACCTTGAGCTGCTGAGCTTCGTCCGGCGTGGCCGTGACCTCGGATTCTCACTGGATGAGGTGCGGGAGTTGTTGCGGCTTTCTGACGACCGAGACCAGTCTTGCGCTGAGATTGACCGGATTGCACGGCACCACCTCATTGACGTTGAGCGCAAGCTTGCCGATCTAGCTACCCTTCGTACCGAGCTGCGGCAACTTGTCGACCAATGCAAGCATGACACGGTTGCTGATTGCCGCATCATTGAAGCCTTGGCGCCTGGTGTGTAGGGCAAAAAGTCCATAACGCGCGATTGCCTGCGCCAAACCAGGGACTTTGCCAACGCGTTAGGCCGACGTCGAATTCTCCGCTTGGAGCGTGCGTCGGGACACACTGTCGAGGGTCCGCTTTGGATCGAGACCCGACATTCAAACTGGCCCACTACCCAACGCGGGTAGCATCGGCACGTGCCCGCAAGACCGCGGTCGATCATGATGGCCGGTGGGACCGCAAGACAGATCTCACCATACCAGCACGCACGCTGTACTCTGGGGTCAACGTCCGAGGTCAGCCGAGTTCAACCAGAACAGCGTCACCGCTGGCGCTCAACCGCGTCCCGAACGCCTCGCTCCGCTTCCGAATATCCTCAAATTCCACCTGCTCTTGCGCCAGCGCGCACGGCACCGTCTCGTTGCGATCGTTGTGGCGGACGAAGCGGAAACCAACCTCCGCCAGTCGCGCGCCGTCGAACCGCGCCTGCGCCATCATGCCGATCCAGTCGCCATGCTGCCGCCCGCCATGGCCGGTGTGGAAGGAGAAGCTGCCCAGACCGTAGAAGATTGGCTTGCCGCGATACACCTCCACCGGCAGCGAGTAATGCGGCCCGTGCCCGACCACGATGGCGGCGCCGGCGTCGATCGCCGCATGGGCAATCTCGCGCATATAGGCCAACACGTCCTTGCCCAGGCCCCAATGGCACGACGCCACCACCACATCGGCGTTGGCGCGCAACGCGGCGACGTCCTCGGTGAACGCGCGCAGGGAATCCGCATCAGCCCAGGTGACGACAACCGGAGGTATGCCCGGCCGGTTCATCGGCGGAATCTCCGGCCGTATCTTGTGCATCGGCACCTGGTAGGCGGTGTGGCCGCGGATCACCGCAATGCCGGGATCATGCGGGCCGGCTTCGTGGTTGGTCGGCCAGTACACCGAGCTGCGTTGCAGGCAGCCGAACCGCAGCCCGCCGCGTTGCAGCAATACCGGCGCGCGTGCCGCCGCAAGGTTCGCCCCGGCGCCGGTATGCGGCATGCCGATCGCGTCGAGCCGCGCGACGGACGCGAGGATCGCGGCCTCGCCGTAGTTGACGTTGTTGGCGATGCCCACCGCGCCGATGCCCGCCATACGCAGCGCCTCGCCCCCGATCGCCGGATCAGCTAAGAAACCCTCGTTGTGGAACGAGTGCCCCCCCGGCGGCTGGTAGAGGCAGCATTCCAGGTTGGAGAACACCAGGTCGGCATCACGGAACGCGTCGCGCACGCGCGCGAACGGCACCGCGGGGTCGTCGACGTTCATCAGATTGACGTCGCCGGTAAGGATCAAGGTGGCCATGACGCACGACGCTAGAGCATATTCGGGTCGGTGGGAAACAGCCGCGGCGTCGGCGTTACGTT
>JBEKNT010000099.1:0-21957 GCA_049522565.1 Acetobacteraceae bacterium | reverse complement strand
AGTCGATTACGCAGTTGAAGAACACGTCGCTGGTGTCCACCATCGCGGTGCCGGATTTGCTCTACAACGGCACGCTGATCACCGCCGACACCTATCGCCCGCTGGAAGTCTATACCGTCGTTGCGCTGGTCTACTTCGCGCTGCTGTTCCCCAGCACCCTGCTCGCGCAAGCCTATGAACGATCGTTGGCCAAGGGCCGATAGGCCACGGTCAGCGGACCCTGGCACGGCGAACCCTTGTGAAGCCTCGGCAGGTTTGGCGTTTTGTTGCGGGGTGGTCCGTTCCGTCCGCAAAACACCAGGCGGGGGCGTCGCTGAATGATGGCAACGCACCCGCCCAGCGAACAAACGGGAAGGGGAGCGAACCCGAATGCCCGCGCAGAATGCGCCACAATGGTTACGCCTGGGTTAACGGCCGCCTCTTGCATCGCGAAAAGCGAGGGCCAAGTTAAGGCAAGACAGGTCGGGGCTGCCCGATGAGCCTGATCGACAACGGCGCCCACTGGCGTGCTCGCGCGGAGGAATCCAGGATTACCGCCGATTGCATGATCGATGCCGGTTGTGCGGGTATCCTGCGTTCTATCGCCGACGATTACGACCGCATCGCGCGATGGTGCGAGGGCATGGTCGCGTCAGGCCCGGCGCAACCGTCCAGGTCGTCCGGTGCATGAGCCGAGGCTCGGTGGCTGTCCCGTCGCGACTCGGTGCGTGGTCCGCGCAAATCCGGGCGCCTGATGGCGGGCTATGATGCGGTTGTCGTCGGATTGCGTTGCGCCGGCGCCCCGCTGGCGATGCTGCTCGCTCGCAAAGGCTATCGCGTACTCGGCCTGGACCGTGCGAATTTTCCAAGCGATACGATCTCGACGCATTTTCTCTGGCCGCGCACCACGGCGATGCTCGGCGGATGGGGGTTGCTCGATCGGCTGGCGCACACCGGCTGTCCGCCGATCGAGTCGGTAACGCTCGATGTCGGCCCGGTCAGCATCCGCGGCCGGCCGGACGCGGTTGACGGGACCGCCGTCATGTATTGCCCGAGGCGCCGCGTGCTGGACGCGATGCTGGTCGATGCGGCAGGCGAAGCGGGGGCCGAACTGCGCGCCGGCACCACCGTCACCAATCTGGTCTGGCGGGACGACCGGGTGATCGGTGTCGAAATGACCGACCCTGGCGGACGCCGTTGCGTGGAGCATGCCGGCGTCGTCGTCGGCGCCGACGGCCTGTGGTCGCGCGTGGCGCGGGCGGTCGATGCGCCGGCCGAACTCCATCAGGGGTCGCGAAGCTGCGCTTATTTCGCCTATTGGAGCGGCGTTCCGACCGACGGCGTCGAATTTTATCGCCGCCACGGCCGGGTTATTCTGGTCTTTCCCACCCATGACCAGCAGACCTGCGTCTATGTCGGCTGGCCGTGCGACGAAACGGATGCCTACCGAGCCGACGTGAAAGCCGGTTATCTCGCCACGCTTGAACTCGCACCCGATCTGGCGCGCCGCGTTGCGGCCGGGCGGCAGGCGGAGAGCTTCAAAGGGACCAACAAACTGCCGAACTATTATCGGCGCGCCTGGGGTAATGGTTGGGCATTGGTGGGCGACGCCGCCTATCATCGCGATCCGATCACCGGCATGGGGATTGGGGACGCCTTCCTGGGGGCGCAATTGCTGGCCGAGGCCCTCGACTCCGCCATGCGATCGGCCGTCCCGCTCGAAGCGGCATTGGCCGGCTACCAGCAGGAACTGCAACGGCGCACGCGGCAGGTCTTCGACTATACGCTGCTATCGGCCGCGCTCGACGATCCCGCGCCGCTAGCGGCATTTTACGCCGCGGTCGCGCGAAATCCCGACGCAACGCGGCAAATAATGAATGTGCTCGCCGGCACGCTGTCGTTCCGGGCGTTGTTCAATCGTGCGACCATCGCGCGCCTGACGGCCGGTGCCGACGCCCTGCCGCCGCGCACCGGCTGACCGGAATGGCGTGGCGGCGAGCCGGGGCTGCCGGCGTCACGCCGTTCGGTGACGATCGACGGCGGCACGGCGACGGTGAACGCCAGGGCGGAACAGCGACGCGCATTCCGCCGTGCCACCATGTCCGCCGGGTCCTGGCACGATGGCGCTTCCCGGCCGCGTTGCGCCGGCAGCGACAGCACCACCGGATGGCCAGCGCTTGCCGCATTGCTCAGTGATGCATCCGGGCAGGCTGGTCGAGCACTTTGGAGGCCAGCGAAAGCAGGCTCTCGGCGGCGGTGCGAAAGCCGGCCTTGTCGGCGTCTTCCGCCAGGGTCAGCAGCCGATCCGACAGCATCAGCGGGCTGAACGCCGGCTCATTCTGCGAAACGATGCGGGTCATGTAGGTCATGGCGTGGTCCTCCTTGGGCGCTTTCGATGCCGGTAAACTGCAAGTCGGGGCCGCCGCCGGCTCTGATCTAGATCAATCTTTCGCTGATTTTTGCTCGGGATTTCTACGTACGGGATGCCGCCGACTGGTGCGTGTGGCGTTAATGACTTGGCAAGATTTGCGCGGCAGGAAGGCAGCGTCAGGCCTTGCCTGGTGTGGCGAAGCTGAGTGCCAGACCGTTCTCCAGCGGCACCGGTTCGAAGCGAAGCAATGCGCGCATCGGCGCGATGTCGAACGCCTTGTCCTCGGTCAGACGACGGATCTCGGCGGGTCGGATGGTGGGAAGCAGCGGAAGGAAACGGGACAGGTTTGCGGCGACGATCAGCGGCGCAAGGGGAAAGCCGATGATGCGTGGCGGCGGCAGCCCGGCGGCCGCGGCGACGGCGCGGACGAAGTCGGCGTAGCGCAGCGGCGCGGGGCCGGCAACGACGAGACTGTGCGGGCCGTCCCAGCGCAGGGCAAGCGCGGCGCGGATCGCGCGCGTGACGTCGCTCTGGTGGATCGGCTGCACCAGGGCGTTGCCGCCGCCGGGCAACGGCAGCACCGGCAGCCAGCGCAAGAGTGCGGCGAGTCGCTGCACGTTGTCCTCGCCCGTGGCGCCGTAGATCATCGTCGGATGCAGCATGACGCCGGTGCGGCCCGACGCGAGGAAGGCGGCCTCGCCGGCCAGCACGCCGTTGCCGTGGTCATCGGGCCAGCGAGTGAACTTGCGCGTGCTGCCGAGGAAGACCAGGCGCGCAGCCGGCGGCGCCGCGGCGATCACCGCCGCGGCATGGCGCGCATGCGCGGTCGAGACGACCGACGTCGCGTCGTGCAGTGCGGACGACAGCGCGGTTGGATCGGTGATGTCGGCGATGCGGGGAACAAGTGCGATGCCCTGCGCCGCCCATTTCGCGGCATTGCGCACGACCGGCACGACGGCGATGTCGTCGGCGATCAGCGCGCGGCACAGCGCGGCCCCGGAACGACCGGAAGCGCCGATGACGTGGACGGTGTCAGTCAAGCTGAGCGCTGCGACAGTTGCCCCGTGTCATTGCGCGGAGCGCAGCGACGCAGCAATCCCCCGCCTGGCGAGCAACGTCGGCTCGCCAGGCGGGAGGTTGCTTCGTCGCCGCGCTCCGCGCAATGACACGGGGCATAAATTATCCCATCCCCAGTCGGCGCGACGCGATCCGTGCGCCTTCCGCCATCGCGGCGAGCTTGGCCCACACCACGTCCGCCGCAACGCGTCCGCGGCCGGCGGCGCCAGGACGCGCCTCGGATCGCCCACCACCTGTGCGACTCGCTCGATCCGATCAGCCACCACCTCCGGGTGTTCGACGAAGTTGGTCAGCGGATCGATCACCCCGGCAACCACCACCTGGCCGTCATCCAGCGGCAGGTTCGCCGCGCAGCGATATTCGTGGGCGTGGCGCGGATTGGCGAACGGCAACACCCAGCCGCCCACCTTGGCCCGGCTGATCGCCGGCAGGATCTCGGCAAGGTCCACGTCGCAGTCGTGCGGCCCTTCGTAATTGCCCCAGCAGGCGTGCAGCCGGACCTTCTCGCGCGGGATGTTGCGCAGCGCAAGGTTGATCGTCGCCACCACATGTTCGACGAACTCGACGAACGCGCTGGTCGGCTGATCCTGGTAGGAAACGTGCCGCTCCAGCGCCAGGTCCGGTGCATCGATCTGCAACAGGAAGCCGCTGGCGACAATGGTCTCGTATTCCAGCCGCAGCGCCTCGCCGAGCGCGGCGAGATAGGCGTCGAACGTGTCGTAGTATTCGTTCAGCAACGCCGCGGCGATAATGCCGGGCGACGGAGACGTCATGAACGGCTCGGCGAATCCGCCACCGCCGACCTCGTCCAGCGTGGCGCGAAATTCGCTGCATTCCGCCTGCAACGCGGCGACATCGACATAGCGCACCTCGCCGATCGCCTTCGGCACGCCGTCGCGGTTGCTGACCGACGGCCGGTTGGCGGAGTCGCCCCAGGCGCGGAACCCCGGATAGCGCAACGCGTCCGCCATCGGCTTGCGATTCCAACTGCCGCCGAACCCGCTCATGCGATGCCGCACATACAGGAAGAACGCCTCCCGCATCTGCTCCCCATTGTTGCCGACATCGATGCCGGCGGCGATCTGCTGGCGCACCACGTCGCGTGTCGCGGCCTTGCCGGCGGCGTCGATCGCCGCTGCGTCCACCGACTCGCCGGCCGCGCGGCGTGCGTACAACGCGGTCAGCGCCGGCGGGCGCGGCAGGCTGCCGGTGTGGGTGGTCAGGATGCGGTGCTCGCTATGCAGCATGACGTGCGTCCTCCCGGGTTTGCGGCGGAGGATACAGGGTCGCCAGCAGGGCAGAAAGCCGCGCAGGCTGCCGTCGTGTCCTATCTTGAAGCGTACCGCCAGTTTTCCCGATCCGGCCGGTCCCGCAAGGCCAGGCGCACGTAAATTTCCTCCGCTGTGATTTCAGTCGCGCGCTCCTGGTCGCCATCCGCTATGATCTGGCGGCCATCAGCCCATTAATAGCCAGTGCAGCGACACTGCGGCTCCAGGCTAAGTCTATCTCGTCATCGGTCACGTCTTGCTCCTATGCTCGGCCACGATTGCCGCCCGGACAGCGTTCAAAAAAGGAACCTTTCCCGCACTGACGTTGCCATGGGGTCTGCGAGTCTTTGTGGTGAAATTTCCTATTCCGGCATCGCCGCCACCGGCCGCAGATCGGTGTTCGGCTCCCGCCGCCCCTCGCGCAGCATCCGGCTGTGCAGCCCGCCGATCACCAGCACGCACAGCAGCACCATCGCCGGGCACACCGCCATCAGCGCAAAGATCTGCCGCACCGGCAGGCTGGTGGACAGGATCAGCCCGCCGAGGAACGGCCCGGCGATCGACCCGACCTTGGCCACCGAGGTCGCCCACCCGGCGCCGTTGCCGCGCCAGGCGCTCGGATAAAAAATTCCGGCGATGCTGTGCAGGCCGAAATGCCCGCCGATCAGCGCGAAGGCGATCAGCCCGATCAACACCATGAATCCGGCATGCCCCACATCGGCGAACCCGCCCAGCAGCAGCAGCGGAATCGCCAGTGCCGGCATCGCCGCCACCGCAATCGCGCCGAACGTGTCGGTGAAGCGCATCAGCGCCAGCCCGCCGAGCGCGCCTGCCACGGCGGTGATCGAGCCGGCTGCCGCGGCCTCGGGGCGCGAGAAGGCCAGCGCCTCGAATACCAGCGGCGTCCACGTGGCCAGAAAGAACGCCGTCATCGAACTGAAAATGTAAGCCACCCACAGCATCGGTGTGATCCAGCGCAACGCGCCGCCGAACAACAGAAGCGGCGAAAAGTGCTTCGCCAGGCGGTCTTCGTCGCTCATCACGAAGCGTGCGTTGTGCGGCACCACGCGGTCCGGAACGATGCGGCGCAGGATGCCGGCGATCGCCTTGCCGTCCTTCTGTGTGGCCACCATGAAGCGGATCGACTCCGGCAGTTGCGCGATCAGCGCGATGGCCGCCAACAGCGACAGCAACCCACCGAACACGAACACCGACTGCCAGCCGAAGCGCGGGATCAGCCACACCGCGATCGGTCCGCCCAGGCTGATGCCCGCCGAGTAGCCCAGCATCACCACCGTCACAATGCTCGATCGCCAGCGCTTCGGTGCGTATTCGATGTTCAGCGCCCAGGACAGCGGCAGCATGCCGCCGGTGCCGATCCCGACGGCGAGCCGCATCGCCAGGAAGCCGCCATAGGAGCCAACCAGCGCGAAGTCGAGCGTCATCACCGCAAACAGCAGCGTCGCGATGATCACCGCCGGGCGGCGGCCGAATCGGTCGCCGATCCAGCCGAACAGGAAGCCGCCGAGCATCGTGCCGACCAGGCCGATGGCGAACACGTTGCCCATCATCGGCCGGGTCAGGTGATACATCGGCGCAATGGTCGGCGCGGCGAACGAAATCACGTTCTGGTCGAAGCCATCGAAGAACGTGATGATCCAGGAGACGACCACCAGCCGCACCAGGAAGCCGTTGAGCTTCTGCCGTTCGATCACGGCCGAGACGTCGATCGTTGTGGTAGCGGACATCCATGCTTTCCGTGGGTTGCGGTTATCCGGCGTGTTCGCTGGACCAGCCCTTGTAGCGCAACGCTGCGAAATCGCGATACGCCAGGCGGGCAACGACGTCCGCCGCCGGCTGAATTGCTTGCGGACGCGCCGCACGACACTCCTGTCGTCGCAGCGGGCGAGGCGATGGCGATCCCTGGAGCTTAGGCGGCCAGACCGGAACCGCCGCCGCCCCCTGTCATTGCGAGACGCGAAGCGACGAAGCAATCCCCAGCCTGGGGCGCCGCCGTTCGTCAGGCGGGGGATTGCTGCGTCGCTTCGCTCCTCGCAATGACAGTAGGATGCGCTGCGTTTCCAGCCCGGGTGAGAATGCTCTAGCCGACCGGCAGCAAGGCGCCGGTGACGCCGCTGGCCCGATCGGACAGCAGGAAGGCGATCGCTTCCGCGACCTCGGCAGGGCTAACCCAGCGCGACGTATCCGCCCCTGGCATCGCCGCCCGGTTCTGCGGGGTATCGATCGTGGTCGGCAGCACCGCGTTCACCCGGATGCGGTCGGGACGCAACTCATCGGCCAGGCTTTCGGTCAGCCGCATGACCGCGCTTTTGCTCGCGCCATACGCGGCCATCTCGCTGCTGGCCTTCAGGCCGGCGACGCTGCCGATGGCGACCAGGGCGCCCCCGCCGGCCGCGCGGATCGCCGGGACGGCGGCGCGGTAGATATTCCACGTGGTCTTCACATTGAGGCTGAACATCGTGTCCCACTGTTCCAGTCCCGCATCGGCCAGTTTCGCCATGGCGAAGCCGCCGACGGTGGTGCCGACTCCGTCGAGACGACCGCACGCCTGCCGCACCGTGGCGACCAGCGCCTCCGTGGCGGCGGGATCGGTCAGGTCGTGGTCCGCCAATGCCAGGTGGCCGCCGCCCGGCAGGCCCGCGGTCACGGCCGCCAACCGGTCCCGCGCGGTGTCCACGGCGGCAACGCGCGCGCCGCGCGAGGCGAGCAACGCGGCCAGGGCGGACCCGACATTGCCGGCCGCGCCGGTAACGATGATGACCTTGCCGGTGAACATGCGGCCTCCCCTCGGGCGATGGTGCGGGCGCCAGCAACGACCGGAATCGTGGACATTTCAAGGGGCGGCGGTTCCGGTCGCTCCTGGCGGACCCCGGGTCACGCGCGATGGTCGACCTGCTCCCGCTGCATGCGTGAGAGGTGAACGGCCGCGGGCACCGCGCGTAGCGCCTGCGGCAGCGCGCCATCGCGCAACGCGCGCACCAGGTAGACTCCGAGCCGCGGCAGCAGCCCTACCCAGCTCGCGCCGTGTTTGCGGCCGACATACAGCCGGTTGCGCACGAAGTAGAACCAGCGAGCGCCGGACCACGCCACGCGTTGTTCGGCGCTGACCTTGTGGCGGACCACGATGTCGCCGCGATAGCGCACACGCCAGCCGCGGGCGCGCGCACGGGCGCAAAAATCCAGTTCCTCCCAGCAGAAAAACAGCGCCTCGTCATAGCCGCCGGCATCCGCCCATGCGGCGCGGCGAATCGCGTGGCCGGCACCGACGAACGTTGCCGTGTCGAAGCTTTCCCCCGCGCGCGGCAGCAGGCGCCGCGCATAGCCCCAGGACGACAGATCGTCGGCCCCGGTGGCAAACGTCACGATGCGGCAGCCGATCGCGCCGATTTCCGGTGCCGCGTCCAGCGCCGCGACCAGTCGCGCCAGCGTGTCGGGCACGGCGAACTCCGCGTCGTTGTCCAGCCCGACGATCACCCGTCCGTGGCCGAGCGCCGCGCCACGATTGCGGCCGCCCGCCACGCCGTAATTGCCGCCAAGCACCACCAGCGACGCATCGCGGTGCCCCGCCACCGCGCCGGCGAGCACGGCCAGGTTCTCCGCGCGGGACCCTTGATCGAGCACGAACACGTGCCGCGTCACCCCGGTCTGCGCCAGCGCGGAGCAGATCGCGGCCACGGTGTCCTCGGCGCGATCCAGCGCCAGGATCACGACATCCACGTCATAGGGCGCATCGGGCGGCCCGCTGGCAGGTTCAACCATCTGGCAGCGGTGAGGCGGGGATCGTCAGATAGGCCAACCGCTTCATCTCTTTGCGGCCCCGCTCGACGGAATCGAGGATCAGGCCACACACCAGGGTGAGCGACGACAGCAACACCAGTCCGGTCGCCAGCAGCGCGCTGGGCAGCTTCGGCACCAGGCCGGTGTGCAGGAACACCATCACCACTGGTCCGCCGAAGCCCAGCGCGGCCAGCAGGAGCAAGGTGCCCATCGCGGCGAAGAACTGCAACGGGCGGCCTTCCTTCACCAGCATCAGGATGGTGCGCAGGATGCGCAGCCCGTCCGACCAGGTGCGCAGCTTGGAGGTCGATCCCGCCGGGCGTTCGCGGTAGCCGACGGTGATCTCGCCGACCGGCATTTCGAGTTCCAACGCGTGCACGGTGAATTCCGTTTCCGTCTCGAAGCCGCCGGCCAGCGCCGGAAACGACTTCACAAACCGTCGGGAAAAGGCGCGATAGCCGGACAGCACGTCGCTGATGCGGCCGCCGAACACGCCGCGCACCATGGCGCTGAGCACCACGTTGCCCAGCCGGTGGCCGCGCCGGTACGCCGCGTTCTGCGCCGTCACGCGCGCAGCGTTCACCATGTCGAGCCGCTGGTCGAGCAACAGCTTCAGCATCGCCGGCGCGGCGGCGGCGTCGTAGGTGTCGTCGCCGTCGACCAGGATAAACACGTCCGCGTCCACGTCGGCGAACATGCGGCGTACCACGTGGCCTTTGCCCTGCAACGGCTCGGCCCGTACCACGGCCCCCGCGGCGCGTGCGACGAAAGCCGTGCGGTCGCGCGAGTTGTTGTCGTAAACGTAAACCGCCGCCTGCGGCAGGCTGGCATGGAAGTCGGCGATCACCTTGGCGATCGTCGCTTCCTCGTTGCAGCACGGGATCAGCACCGCGACGCGCGGACCGGGCATGTCGGGCGATCCGAGGCGCCACCCTGGCCGGGCTTGCGGGAGCCGCGCGGCGGCGGCGAGTTTGACGATGGTATCGGACACGGATGCCGTTCCTAACCTTCAGTATGCGTTGCGCATACGCAACACCGTCGCCACGGTGCGCGCCAGGATGACGCAGTCCAGCCAGAGCGACCACGTGGCGATGTATTCCAGGTCGCTATCGAGCCGGCGCAGCAGTTTGTCCTCGGTGTCGGTCTGGCCGCGCCAGCCGCGCACCTGCGCCAGGCCGGTCATGCCCGGGCGCATCCGATGCCGCTGCACATAACGCTGGCTCACTTGCTCGAACGGCGTGGTGCCGGCACAAGTACCTGGCGCGTGCGGCCGTGGTCCCACCAGCGACATGTCGCCGCGCAGCACGTTCCAGAGTTGCGGCAGTTCATCGAACGACATGTGCCGCAACAGGGCGCCGACCCGGGTGACGCGCGGGTCATGCGGGCAGGTTTGGCGCAGCCGGCCGCGGTCGGGCGGACGGTGCTGCATGGTGCGGAATTTCAGCATCTCGAACGGGTGGCCGTGCAGGCCGATGCGGCGCTGGCGGAACAGCACCGGCCCGGGGCTGTCCAGCTTGATGGCGATCGCGACCAGCAGCAGCAGCGGCAGGTGCACGGCAAGTGTCAGCAGGGATAAGACGACATCCATGCCGCGCTTGGCGGCGGCGCGGCGATCGCCGAGCGGCAACCGAACCGCGATCCGGCGGCGGTACTGCGGGATCGCGTACGGACGTGCCTGCCACACCGCCGTGGCGGTGCTAAGTCGCGGACGCTCGAGCATCGTTTCGTGCGAATCGATGAGAGACACGTCGGTTTCCTCGTGCCTTGTCGCCAATAGGGGCGGCTACGCACGATGGTTTGCCGGCGAGAAATGACTGAGTGGTTAACGCTTGTGCGGCAAAACGGTCCGGCTGGTCCGAAATACGCCAGTGTATGCCTCAGTTCTTGAAACATCCCACGAATCGGCGGAGTCGTCCGTACTCGTACGTATGACCTGACAGAATACGATAGTAATCTAGCGGAATACCATGGTGCGCGAGAGGGTGAAGTTTACGAACATGCCGGCGATCGCGCCGGCCGCGGTGGCGAAGACCGGCTGCGCGGCGCACAGCGCGACGAAGGTGACGAGCACGGCGTAGGTGCCGCGGTTCAGCACGAAGCCGACGGCGTTGGCGGCGAGGAAGCGCGCCCATTGGCGGTGCGCCGGCCCGCTGCCGCTGCCACGGAAGGTCCAGAGCCGGTTGCACAGCCAGGTGCCGGTTGCGGCCACGCCATAGGCCGCGAGTCCGGCGCCGTACAGCCCGAGCTGGTGGCGCAGGGCATAGACCGTCGCGGTGTCGAGCACCCAGCCGAAGGTGCCGACGGTGCCGAACATGAGGAACTGCACGAGCGTGCGGATGCGCGCCGCGGTGGCGAAGTCCCGGGCCGGCGGCGGCAGTTGCGTGGCAAGGCGGAGCAGCAGGGCGTGCATGCAGGGGCGCTTAGCGAGAGCGGCGGCGGATCGCAAGGCGATAGCCGATCACGCCCGATCGCCGGCGCGCGGCCGCCCCCTGGCAATGACGGCGGGGGGAGGAGAACGTGCGGCGAGTCACGCTTCAGCGAGACACGGTCCTAGTACATCACCGCGCGCAGCGGTGTCGCCTTCGCCGCCTCGCCCTGCGGAAACGCGGAAATCTCCGGATCGGGCACCGAGCCCCACATGCACACCGCGTAACGCTCGAACGGGAACTGGCGTGGGCGGTAGGTCGCTTCCTCCTCCGGCATGATGTGTTTCACGCCGCAGGAATATTCGAAGATCATGCCGTCGGGGCCGCGGAAATACAGCATCACCGCGGTGGACAGCGGATGCCGGCCGGGACCGAGCAATATTTTGACGCCCTTGTCGCGCAGGAAGTACCAGGAGCGCATGACGTCGTCGATGTCCTCGACCTGGTGGTTGATGTGCTGGATGCCGGGGCGCGGCGCGGGGAACAGCGCCAGCGAGTGGTGCGCGGTGGCAATGCGCAGCAGCGCCGCGTCGCCGATCCAGTCGGAGACACGGGCGTTGCACAGCCGCGTCCAGAATTTTTCGTCGCGCGGCGCATCGGTGGTGTAGAGGCCGATATGGCTGAACTCCGTCACGCCGGCGTCGCGGCCGGGGAAGAAGCGGGTGCCACTGTGGTACGGCTTGGCGACGAACTCGATGCGGTTGCCGGACGGATCGTGCGACGCAATGAACGCCTTGACGCGGCGCTGCTCGCATTCCTCGCGCGTGCCGACACGCACTTTGTGGCCGGCGCTTTCCAGTTCGGCGCCCACCGCATCCAGCGCGGCGGGATCGTGCAGGTCGAAGCCGATCGCCTGGTCGGCGGGATCGCCCTCGAAATAGACCATGGTGTGGTCGCGGGTATCGCCGCGGGTGGCAACCTTGTCGCTGCGGAAATACGCTGCCTTGCCCTCGCGCGCGACCAGTTGCAGCCCGACGATGTCGGTGGCGAAGCGGATCGCGCTGTCGAGGTCGGTGGTGCCGACGCGCACGTAACGGATGTCGTGCAGGTTGACCATGGCAAGCTCCTTTGCAACGGGCTGGCAAGAGAGGGTGCGGGAGGCGCCGGGCGATTGCAAGAAGCGCGGTTTCAATGGGCCACAGGGGCCGCCCAATCCTGCCAGATCAAACCACGGACTCGAGAGACTTCGCCGATGTTCGCGGTGACCAGCGTTTGCTGGCGGCGAAGCGCCTGCGCGGCGATCAGCAGGTCGTAGGCGTCGATCGGTGTGCCAGCGGTCTCCAGACGAGCGCGCTCCATGCCGGCGACCTGAGCGTCGTCTTCGTCGAAATGCATGACCTCTACCGGCGCGCCAAGGAACGTCCGCAGCCGGTCGGTGTTACGGGCCTGATGCCGGCTTTTGGCGATGCCATACCAGAGCTCGAAGGCGACAATCGAAGACACGGAAATGGCGGCACCATCGGCCAAGGCGACCGCGAACCGCTCGCGCACCAAACGGGGTCGGCCATGCATGATGGCGATACAGGCGTTGGTGTCGAGCAGATAGGTCACTCGAAGATGTCCCGGACGGGGGTGGGCGGTTGATTGCGTCCATCGGGCATGAAGGGTTCATCGGCGAATCGGTCGAGGTCGGCAAACCATTGCCGGACATCGAACTCCATCGGCTCCAGCATGACGCCGCGTCCGATGCGGCGAATGCGCACCTGGTCGCCTTTGAAGCGGAAGTCGTGTGGCAGCCGGACGGCCTGGCTTCGGCCATTCATGAACAGCTTGGCTGTGGTTACCTTCGGCATGACAGACCCTTCCTGCCAGTATATATCGTTGATATATATCATCGGGACCGGACGTCAAGCAGGTGCGAAGGAGGCGAACGACAAGCGCCGCGTGCCAGCGAGCAGCCAGGCGTTTCGGCGCCGGCGACGTGTTTCGGCGGCAGGATCGGTCGGGACGCTCCCGGCCGGCCGCATTATCGGCTAGGCTGTTGGCCTTGCTACGAAGGACATCAACCCCATGCGCCGCCGCACATTCCTCGCCGCCTCCGCCGCCAGCCTGGCGCTCCCGTCCATCGCGCGGTCGCAAGGCAGCCGCGTGTTGAAGTTCATTCCGCAGTCGGACGTCACCGTGCTGGATCCGATCTGGACCACTGCCTATGTCAGCCGCAACCACGGCTTCATGATCTTCGACACGCTGTACGGCATCGACAACCAGTATCGCGCGCAGCCGCAGATGGTCGAAGGCCACACCGTCGAGAACGACGGCAAGCTGTGGAATCTCACGCTGCGCGACGGGCTGAAATGGCATGACGGGGAGAAGGTGCTGGCGCGCGACTGCGTCGCCTCCATCCAGCGCTGGGGCAAGCGCGATGCGTTCGGCCAGACGCTGCTGGCCTATACCGACGCGTTGTCCGCACCCGACGACAAGACGATCCAGTTCCGCCTGAAGAGTCCGTTCGCGCTGTTGCCGGATGCGCTGGGCAAGCCCGGCAGCAATTTCTGCGCGATGATGCCGGAACGGCTGGCGAAGACCGATGCCTTCACCCAGCTCAAGGCCGAGGGTATGGTCGGCAGCGGACCGTTCAAGTTCAAGGCGGACGAACGCGTGGTCGGCTCGCAGGTCGTGTATGAGCGCAATGCCGACTATGTGCCGCGCGCCAGCGGCACGCCGGAATGGACCTCCGGCCCGAAGATCGTGAATTTCGATCGGGTGGAATGGCATGTCATACCCGATCCCTCCACATCGGCGGGCGCGATGCAGGCGGGCGAGATGGACTGGTGGGAAAACCCGACGATCGACATGCTGCCGCTGTTGAAGCGCGGCAAGTTGACGGTGGCGATTACCGATACCACCGGTCTGATGGCCTGCATGCGGCTGAACGAGATCATTCCGCCGTTCGACAATCCCGCCATCCGCCGCGCATTACTCAAGGCCGTCAACCAGACCGATTTCATGGAAGCCGTGTCGGGCACCGACCCGGAGATGCGGCATGTGCCGTCGGGCATCTTTTGCCCCGGCACGCCGATGGCGAGCGATGTCGGGCTCGACGTGTTCACCGGGCCGCGCGACTACGCCGGCGCCAAGAAGGACCTCGAGGCCGCCGGCTACAAGGGCGAAAAAGTCGCGATCCTCGCGCCGACCGATTTCCCGATCCTGAAGGCGCTGGCCGATGTCGGTGCCGACATGATGCAGAAGATGGGCCTCAACGTGGACTACCAGGCGATGGATTGGGGCACCGCGGTGCAGCGCCGCGCCAAGCAGGATCCGGTCGAGAAGGGCGGCTGGAGCGTGTTCCACACCTTCTGGTCGGGTCTCGACCAGGCCAACCCGGTCGGCCACGTGTTCCTGCGCGGCAACGGCAAGGACGGCATGATGGGCTGGCCGACCGCGCCGAAGCTGGAGGAACTGCGCACCCAGTGGATCCAGGCGCCGGACCTGGCGGCGCAAAAGCGCATCGCGGTGGAGCTTCAGAAGCAGGCGCTGCTCGACCTGCCGTATGTGCCGTTGGGGCAGACGTTCTCGCCGACCTGCTTCGCACAGGATATCAGCGGGATGCTGAACGGGTTCGTTATTTTCTGGAATGTGAAGAAGGCTTGAGGGCAGGGCAAGCGCATTTGGCCGCACAGGCCCATTCGTCATGGCGGGCCCCCGGGCGCTTGACCCGGGGGCGCACCATGACGAGAGGACGGTCGCAGCGTAGGACCCCAAATGCGATTGCCCTGGGCTTGAGCGCGGTCACGGCAGTCGGCCGACACTGAACGTGCTGCGAGGGCGGCCCGGCCCCTCCGCACTCGTCATGCCGACGCGGGTCGGCATCCACGAGTCGGCTGCCGCTGCAAACGCGTCAATGCCGACCTTCGTCGGCATGACGGATGCGCCGGGGCCGGCTGCCCAGGCGTCCGCCCATCGCAACGTGACGGTCAGGCGCAACTACACCTTGATATCCTGCGCGACCGTGACCGCGTGACGCCCCTCCAGCGCGTCGCGCAGCGCTGCCAACGCCGCCATCCCGCAGCTCGTGTCCTGTTCGCCATTGCCGCCGCTCAGACCGACGCCGCCGATCACCGCACCATCGACGACGATCGGAAAGCCGCCGATAAACACCGCGAAGCGGCCCTCGAAGCTCCACTGGATGCCGAACGCCTCGTTGCCGGGCAGGGCAGGGCCGTTCGGCGCGCGGTTGAACAGATGGGTGGAACGCTGGTGTCCGGCCGCGGTGAACGCCTTGTTCCAGGCGATCTGCGGCCCGGTGATACGGGCGCCATCCATGCGTTCCAGCACGACCGGATAGCCGCCCTCGTCAACGATGCAGACCGTTTCGAGCACGCCGATCTCGGCCGCCTTCGCCAGCGCCGCCGTCGCCATCAGGCGAGCCTCCTGGAGTTCAAGCCGCAGGATGGTCTTCATGCCGTCATGTCCTGGTTGTGCCTTGGGCCGCGGTGTCGCGCGGCACCCACGAAACGCTGATGTCGCCGGTGATGAAGGTCTGGCAGGCCATGCGAAAGCCGTTCGCGAGATCGACCTCGGTCAAGTGCCGGCGCTCTTTCGGCTTCACCGCGTCGGTGTGCTCGATCCCGCTTTCAATGCGGCACCGGCAAGTCCCGCACAGCCCACCGCCGCATTTGAACGGAATCCCGCCGTGTTCCCGCAACGAAATCCGCAGCAGGTTGCTGTGCTCCGGCGCGGTGACCGTCTTCAGGTTGTTGGTGATGAAGGTGACCGTGACCGTGGTCCGCGGCTCGGCCGCATCGGGTTGACCGGCGTCGGATCGGCTCGTGTCGCTCATGGCAGCTTGCGCAGCGCGGTGTCCATCCCGCCGAAGCTGGTCAGACACTCCAGTTGGCCGCGGGCGTCCTCGATCGTCGCGAACTTCTGGAGGAATTTGCACGGGATGTCGTTGATCTGCTCCGGCGGTGCCTCGTCGATCACGCGTATCTTCACGTCGCGCAGCAAGCTCGCAATGACGAACCGCGCCTTCCGCTGACCGCAAAACAGGTAATCGTAGGACTCGCACGCCTGTAGCCCGTCGCCGAGTTCGGTGCGGTATTGCCCGGGGCGGCTGGTGAGTATCACGAACATCTAGCTCTCCCGGGACGCGGCGGCGTTGAGCGCATCGTCCTGCAGCAGCTCGATATCGTGCGTGATCCAGAGTTGGCAGACCAGCCGGAAGCCCGCGTCGATCCTGTCGCCCAGCCGCTTCGTTTCTTTCCAGTTGGGCGCTGGAAGCTGGTCCGCGCCCCGGATGACACGGCAGGCGCATTTGCCGCATTTCCCCATGCCGCACCCATAGGTGAGGTGCGGGTAGGGAAACCGCCTTATGCCGGCGCGGACGACGAGGTTGCTGTCCTCGGCAACCTCGTCGCTGACGATTTCCCCCCGCTTGTGCAACGTTACCTTGGGCATGATCCGTGCGCCTGCCGCGCCTCAGGCGGCGAGATCGAGGTCCCGCAGCGGCAGGTCGTTCTCGACGTAATCGTGATATAGCGCGGTGGTGTAGAGCAATCGCATCTGCGCGCCGATTTCACAGATCTTCAGGCAGCGCTGCTGCAGCGCGGGCGTGTCCGCGTGCGCCAGTACGATCTGGTAGCCGCGCTCGCCATGGATCTCGTCGGAGACGATGTGCAGGTCGAAGAATTCGACCTCCTCGTCGGTGAACTTGTATTTCTCGCGCAGCGTCGGGGTCTGACGGCGATAGATCGACGGCACCTGCGATTCCAGACCGACCACCAGGCCGGCAATGGCGACGATCGGATCTTCCCGCATGGCGACGGCGTAGCACCAGCTTTGCAGGCCGCGCGTCGTCGGCGACATGTTGTCGGGGTCCTTCACGCGCGCACCGGTCGTGCCGCACGCCTCGGCGAAACGTATCAGCAAATCCGTGTGGCGATCGCCGCCGATTTCTTCTTCATACATGTTGCTGAGCATGAAGTCCTTGGCCTCGGTGAAGTGCGCGGGCAGCCGCGCGTACACGTAGGCCAGGTATTCGGCGAACGGACCGACATAGTGGTAATGATTCTCCGCCCACCGCGCGAGGTGCGTGCGGCTCAGCTTGCCCTCCGCCCAGGCGATGCTGAACGGCGATTTGTTGGCGCTGTTGCCCTTGATCGCGATTTCGAGGGCGCTGCGGAAGGTCGCCTGGTCCATCATGTCGGGCACGCAAGCCTCCTTTTTCGACGGGGGTTGGGATCAGGCCCGGATGTTGTATACAAACAGTCGGGCCGTCAAGCGTGGCCGCGGCCCGGGCGTCCGCGCCGCCCGGCAGCGCGGGGTGGTGGTTGCTGCACGGTCACTGCGCGACCGCGGCGGTCCTGCCGTCGGTTTGGGCGTGCAATGAAGCGGCGTTGATGACATGCCGATACGCCAGCAGCGACGCCAGCTCGGCATCTCCCGCGATCACGGCCCGCAGGATGCTGGCATGCTCGGCCCAGGTGGCGTGGGCGAATTCGAGCCCGAAGCCGCGAAACAGCGGCGCGCTGCGGTCGCGCAGGGTACGCATCAGGTCGGCGAGCACCCGGTTGTGGCTGGCCTGTGCGAGGCCGGCGTGAAACGCGTCGTTGAGCCCGGGAAGGTCCGCCACCCGCCCCGCCGCGATCGCCTCGGTGCCGCGGGCCAGGATCGCCTCGAGCTGCGCCAGCACGGCAGGGTCGCGCCGCCGTGCCGCCAGCCTTGCGTTGGCCCCTTCCAGCGTGGCGCGGACCTCCAGCAACTCCTCCACCTCTTGCGGCGCGAGCGAGGCGACGACGGCACCGCGCCGCGCCGCCACCTCGATCAGGCCTTCCGAGGCGAGGGTACGGATCGCCTCGCGGATCGGGTTGCGTGACACGCCGAACGCCTCGGCCAGCCGGTCCTCGATCAGCCGGTCTCCCGGCTTGAAATGGCCGGACAGGATGGCGGCGCGGATCTCCTCGGCGACCTTGTCGCGCAACGGCGAATGGAGCAGCCCCAGGCGGCGTTCGGCGCTCGGCGCAGTCAGGGGTTGCGCGGGGGCAGGCACGGCGACGACCTCCGATCGATCATGCAGCAAGATGGCGCGGCGGATTCTGGATACAAGCCTCGCCGTTATGCCGCCGAAAGCTGGTTCTTCCGCCGGTTTGTGACCATTCCATGCGGCAAATGCAAGGCCGCCGGCAGAAAAAGGTCGGCAGACGGCTCTGTTCGTATACAACAGCCTGAACGCGCCGCGCGAACAATCCGCGCAGAACAATCCGCGCCGAGGCGTCCCCGACCCATGCCGGCCATCCATCCAGGCCGCCCGGGGGCGTAACGAAGAACCCGGTTGCGCCGTGCCTCTCGCCCTGCCTCCGTGTCAAGAACGTCCTGCTCGTTCATGCACGCGTGTCTGTCGTGCGGTTCGCATGGATAGCTGGCGGCCGGTTCAAGCACCTGCCGTGAACCGCCCTCTCCCCAGGCGGGCGTTGCCTCTGCTACGCTGGCTGTCCCGGTCACACGCCGAACGACACAAATACAGCAGGGAACGCCCATGTTGATCCGCAACGCCTGGTACGTCGCTGCCTGGGCCGATGAGATCGGCCACACCCCACTCGCCCGCCGCATCTGCAACCAGCCTCTGGTGCTGTTTCGCGACAGCGAGGGCCGGCCCGCCGCGTTGCAGGACATGTGCTGCCATCGCGGCGCACCCCTGCATACCGGGAAAGTCGTCGAACAGGGGCTGGAGTGCGGCTATCACGGCGTGACTTTCGACCGCAGCGGCCGCTGCGTGCGTATTCCGGGTCAGCAGCGCATCCCGGAGCGGGCGTTTGTGCCCAGCTACCCCGTCGTCGAGCGCGACGCGTTCCTGTGGATCTGGATGGGCGATCCGGCGAAGGCCGACGAGACGCAGATCATCAGCTACCCCTGGCACAACGACACACAGAACTGGCCGCACAAGCACACCACCTACCACGTCAAGGCCGCCGCCATGCTGATGGTCGACAACCTGATGGACCTGACGCATCTCGGCTACGTCCACGCGTCCAGCATCGGCGGCAACCCGGCCATCCACGTCGAGGCGAAGATGGAGACGGTGCGCACGCCGCGCGGCCTGAAATTCACCCGCTGGATGCTGAACTCGATGCCGCCGCCCACCTATGTCCATGCCGTGGGCTTCCAGGGCCGCATCGACCGGGCGCAGATGTTCGAATTCATCGCCCCCGGCTCGATCGTGCAGCTCAGCGCGGCGGATGAGGCCGGCTCCTTTCAGGACGGCGACGTGACCGACAGCAGGCTGCAGTTCCGCCTGTTCCACGGACTGACGCCGGAGACCGACACGACGTGTTTCTATTTCTGGTCCACCGCCAACGGCTTTCGGCCGAACGACCCGGCGGCGACGGAGCAATTGTTCCACGAGATCGGCACGGCGATCCGGGAGGACCTGATCGTGGTCGAAGGCCAGCAGGCGCGGCTGAGCGAACTGGGCGAGGACACGCTGGTCGATATCGCGGCCGATGCCGCGCGCCTGCACATGCGCCGCACCATGGAGCGGATGCTGGCCGACGACGCCCCGGCGCTGGCCGCGGAGTAGCGTGCATCTTCGCGGCGGCGCGCTGCGCTGCCGATGCCTCCACCGTCTGCAGAGGAGGGATGTTTTGCTGGGTTGCCGGTTGACATTCGGGACCGGTTGCCCGCGGACCCGCGCGCCGATAATAGTGGGTACGAAGGGAGACAGGTTTCATGCACAAAAGATTCAAGAGTTGGCAGAATCATCGTGCCGCACCACTATTTCTGCTTTTGTTGGTAGCAACGGCTCTGGTGGGTTGCGGAGTCGTCGCAGTCCATCATGTCCCCGAAGTGGGTCCGATCTCATCGAACAAGATTCCCGACCTGCACGGGAGCCAGCCGCTCGACATCAAAAATGGGCAGCCTGACGCGGGTGAGATCGAGATCGGCGCCGTTGGCGTGGGGAAGGTGGTCGGAAACCTGCAGCAATGGACTGCGGCCATGGTGAGTGCCGTGAAAGTCCAACTGTCCCAGCGAGGCGCTACCATTGTTGCCGCGGCACCTAAATCCCTGTCGCTTCGCATAACGAAAGCGGAAATACACGGCATACCCATTGTTGGCGGCGCCACAAGCACCATCATCCTCACCGCGACCACGGCAGATGGCTTGACCGCTGATTTTGAGGGATCCTCTTATTCCCTCGCGCCGCTGAGTTCGATCAACGGTACCGCGACCGATGCCGTAAAGAAGTTACTGGAAGACCCGACGATAGACACTTACCTGCGTCGTTAGGAAGGTGGCTCCTTCTGGCTTGCTTTGCTGCAATCTCCCTGGTGAGAGACGACAGCCGGCTTGCGCCGGGCCGCCAGACCGCCCAATGGGATCACCCTGCGGCGAAAGGTCGGCGCCCTTGACCCGGACCGGCCGATGTTGTCGATGGCGTTCGACGCCGGGCCGAACCTGTTCCGCGGCACCGTGCGGCAATTGCTCGCCGCCGAGGCACGCCAGCCGGAGCGCGTGCTCGCCGCGGCGCAGGCCAATTGAGCGTGGCGAAACCATTGGGTCCCGGCGTAGCTACGGACCTGACGAAACCGATGACTGCGATTGGAGGAACCAATGTCTGCCGATGACACATCCGGGCCGGTGACGCCGGTCGGGCTGAACCACCTGGTGATCAACGTCCGCAACCTGGAAGAATCGCATCGCTTCTGGACCGAGATGCTCGGCTTCAAGCAGGTCGGCGAAGTGCGGCCGCGTCCCGACCGGCCCGTCACGCCGAAGATGCGCTTCTACAGCGGCGACCATGGCGGCGGCCGCATGAACCACCACGACATCGCCCTGGTGGAGAACACCGCCCTGCCGGAGCCGCCCAAGGACTGGAGCATGTACGGTGGTGCGCTCTGCGCGGTGAACCACATCGCGATCGCCCTGCCGGATCGCGAGGCATGGCTGCGCCAACTCGACTACCTGCAGCGCAAAGGCGTCAAGTTCGACCGCCGCACCGAGCATGGCATGACGCACAGCCTGTACATCCACGACCCGAACGGCTATGGCGTCGAGCTGTTGTACGAACTGCCGCGTGAGGTGTGGGAAGGCGATATCGACGGCGCGCTGAACTATTCGAAGGCGCTGCCGACCGAGGGCCCCGCCGCACTCGAGGACCAGGCCGAAGGCGTGCCGGTGTTCCAACCCAAGCAACACGAACCGGCCTGAGGGCAAACCAGATGGCAAAGCGTCAAAGCATCATGTTCCCCGGGTTCAGCCACCAGAACCCGATTCCCAATGCCAGCCGCATCGGCAACATCGTCATGTCGAGTGTGATCGGCCCGTCGAACCCCGGCACGCGCGACGTGCCGCCGACGCTGGAGGCGCAGGTGACGAACCTGTTCATCCACCTGCGCGCCGCGATCGCCGCCGCGGGGGGCACGCCGGACGACATCATCAAGGTGGACTTCTGGGCGAAGGACCAGGCGGCGGGACGCGAGGCGCTGAACGGCGAGTGGGTGAAGATGTTCCCCGATCCCGATGCGCGTCCGGCGCGTCACACGCAGGCGCTGCCCGCCGACAGCCGCGCGATGGTGCAGTGCGCCTTCACGGCGGTGCTGGGCTGACGCACGCTGTTCCAGCTTTCGTCGCCACGTGCTTAATCGCCGCGCGTTCGTCATCGCAAGGAGCGTAGTGGCGAAGCAATCCCCGGCCCGGTGAGCGGCCGGCTGCTCATCAGGCAGGAGATTGCTTTGCCCCGACGCGTCTCGCCATGACGAGGCGAGGCGACAGCCACTCCTTCTGCAAACAGGACCCCAGCCCCGATATGCCGACATTCACGCCGCAAGCGCTCTACGCCGTATCCCACCTGGTTGCGACCCGCATGGGCAGTGCCGAGGCGGAAGCCGCCGAGGTCGCCGATCACCTGGTGCGCGCCAACCTCGCCGGGCATGACAGCCACGGCGTGGGCATGCTGCCCGCCTATGTGCGCCTGCTGCACGCCGGCCTGCTGGTGCCGAACCAGACCGCCGCGACCGTGCTGGACGCCGGCGCGCTACTGGTGATCGACGCGCGCCGCGGCTACGGCCAGCGCATGGCGGCCGACGCGGTGCGCCGCGCTGTC